>NZ_JBSGGK010000019.1:0-106080 GCF_053603855.1 Monashia sp. NPDC004114
GGGGGGGGGGGGGGGGGGGGGGGGGGGGGGGGGGGGGGGGGGGGGGGGGGGGGGGCGGGGGGGGGGGGGGGGGGGGGGGGGGGGGGGGGCGGCGCGCCCCGGCGCGCGCCCCCCCCCCCCCCCGGGCCCGCCGCTCGAGTAAGGCGGAGGTGAGCGCGACCCCCACGCCGAGCACGGCCAGCACCGCGCCGACCATGCTCGGCGCGCCGTAGCCCCATCCGGCGGCCAGCACGATCGAGCCGAGCCAGGCCCCGAGGGCGTTGGCGGTGTTCAGCGTCGAGTGGTTCAGCGCCGCGGCGAGGGACTGCCCCTCGTGGGCGACATCCATCAGCCGGGTCTGCAGGAGCGGCACGACGATCGAGGGAAGCAGGCCCAGCAGGAAGACGAGGAGCACGGCGAGCCACAGCACGTGCGCGGCGACGCCGAAGACCCCGAGGAGCACGGCGATGGCGGACAGCGACACGATGATCCCCCGCAGCACGCCGAAGCGCGCCCCGACCCGGCCGCTCAGCACCATGCCGGTCACCATGCCGACGCCGTATGCCGCCAGCACCCATGGGATGTAGCTCTCGTCCAGACCGGCGAGCTCGGTCATCGTCGGCGTGATGAAGGAGTACATCGCGAACATCCCACCGAACCCGACGACACCGATGAGAAGGGCCAGCCAGACCTGGGGCCGGCGCAGCGCGGTCATCTCCGAGCCCATCGACTCCTCCCCGCTCGGGGGCTGATGAGGCAGGAAGAGACCGATGGCGAGGACCGTGAACGCCGCCACCAGCCCCACCGCGAAGTACGGGGCGTGCCACGAAAGCCGTTGCCCGGCAAGGGTGGCCAGCGGCACTCCGACGATGTTCGCCACCCCGAGTCCACCCAGGATCATCGCGACCGCTGCTGTCCGGCGCTCGTGCGGCACGAGCGAGGCAGCGACAACGGACCCGATGCCGAAGAACGCGCCGTGCGGCAGCCCCGCGAGGAAGCGCGCCGCGAGCACCGTCGGGTAGCTGTCGGCCAGCACGATCGCGAGGTGAGCGAGGGCGAAGAACGCCATCAGGCTCATGAGCAGGCCCTTGCGGGGCACCCTGGCCGCGAAGACCGCGATCAGTGGTGCGCCGACGACGACCCCCAGGGCGTAGGCGGACACATAGTGGCCCGATGTCGGGATGTCGACGCCGGTGCCCGCGGCGATCTGTGGCAGGAGCCCCATCGTCACGAACTCGGTCGTGCCGATGGCGAACCCGCCGACGGCGAGCGCGAGGATCGCAAGGGTGGTGCGGCGCGCGGGTGTGCTCAAGATCGGGACTCCGTGGTCAGGCGTTCGGCTGGTGGCGGATCGCCGTCGACCCGGGGTTGATGCCCGTCATGCTAACGAGAGGCTCGCTACGGTGATTCCCATGTCCACTGCCTTCGACCGCCTCATCGGCGGACTGCGCAGGCTGTGGCGCGGCTCCCCTACCGCGCCGCGTCGCGCCCCAGCCCCCTCGCCCGGAACCGTCACCGCGCCGGCCGGCCAGCCGGCATACCCGGGCGACGCCACGCGCGTACCGGACACGACGTACTCGCCTCGGCCCGACGGTCGGCCCGACCCCGGTGAGATCGTGTGGACGTGGGTGCCCTACGAGGAGGACCACACCCAGGGCAAGGACCGGCCGGTCCTCATCATCGGCCGCGAGGGCAGCTGGCTCATCGCTTTGCCGCTGACGAGCAAGGATCATGACCGCGACCAGCGACAGGAGCACCGGGCCGGACGTGACTGGGTCGACATCGGCTCTGGACCCTGGGACCGGCGAGGACGCCCGAGCGAGGTGCGGGTCAACCGGCTGGTCCGCGTCGACCCGCAGTCGGTGCGGCGCGAAGGCGCGGTGCTGCCCCGCAACCGGTACGACGACGTCATCGCCGGCGTGCGGTCGCACCCGCGCCGCTGAGCCGAGCTGAGGCCAGCTGAGCCAGCCCCGCACGGGCGAGCGAGTATGCCGCGCCGCGGGTCTCGCACCCGCCGTTGCGCCACCGGACGCAGAACGGGCCCGTCACCACGAGGTGACGGGCCCGAACGAGCGGACGGCGAGCGTCAGAGCGCTGCGGCCTTCTTCGCCATCGCCGACTTGCGGTTGGCGGCCTGGTTCTTGTGGATGACGCCCTTGCTGACAGCCTTGTCGAGCTTCCTCGAGGCGACCTTCAGCGCGTCGCTGGCGGCGTCCTTGTCACCGGAGGCGGCAGCCTCACGGAACTTGCGGACCCAGGTGCGAAGCTCGCTCTTGACGGCCTTGTTGCGCTCGGTGCGCTTCTCGTTCGTCTTGATGCGCTTGAGCTGCGACTTGATGTTTGCCACGTTTGATGATTCTTTCGTTTGGTCGGATGGTTGCCGTTAGAGGGCGGCAAAGCAGCTCGGGACCGGGCGTGGGGCACCCTTGCGTGAGCCGCTTCGGTGGTGCATGCATGCGCGCACGACCTGAGCGCGCACGCAAGGCACAAAGTTACCAGCGCGCGGGCATGCCGACCAAACTCAGTGCGTGCCCCGAGCCCTCGTCACGATGAGGATGGCCCGCTCCACTGCATAGACGGGGTCACGGCCGCCGCCTTTGACCTCGAAGTCGGCCGCGGCGACCGCCTGCACCGCCACGGCCAGGCCCTCGGCGCTCCAGTGGTTGACCGCGCGCCGGGCCTTGTCGACCTGCCAGGGTGCCATGCCGAGGTTCTTCGCGACCTGGGCCGAGCTCCCCCGGCCGGCCGCGCCGACGCGCACCAGCTGGCGCAGCTGCGAGGCGAGGACGGCGACGATCGGGACCGGATCGACCCCGCTGGCGATCGCGTGGCGCAGGAGCCGCAGCGCCTCGCCCGACTGTCCGGCGATGGTCGCGTCGGCGACCCGGAAGCCGGTCGCCTCGACCTTGCCGCCGTAGTAGGTGTCGACGACGGCATCGTCGACAGCGCCCTCGGTGTCCGAGATGAGCTGGGCACACGCGGCGGCCAGCTCGCGCACGTCCTTGCCCACTGCCTCGACGAGCGCACGGACCCCGTCGCCGGTGATCTTGCGGCGCGCCGCCGAGAACTCCTTCATGACGAAGTCGCTCTTGTCGCGGTCGGACTTGACGGCGGGACAGTCCAGGACCCTTGCACCCGACTGCTTCATCGTGTCGAGCACCTTCTTGCCGCGCGCTCCGCCGCCATGCGTCACGACGAGACGGACATCCGGGTCGGGCGCGCCGAGCAGGCGGAGCAGGTCGAGCTGCAGATCGTCGGGTGCCTCGTGCAGGTCTCGCACGACAAGGCACTTCGTGCCGCCGAAGAGCGACGGGCTCGCGTGCACCTGGATGGTGCCCGCCTCGTAGGTCACGGGGTCGATGCGGATCACCTCGCCTCCCCCGGCCCGAGTCGGCTCGACAGCCGCGGCAACGGCCCGCTCGACGAGGACCTCCTCGGGACCGGTCACGAGCACGAGGGTCGCTGCTTCGGGCATGGCCCTAGCCTGCCACGGCACCCCGACACCGCGCCGCGTCGCCGGCGTTGCCTGGACGCAGCGCAGCGAGCTGGGTCCCACGCTCTGCGTGGGAGGGACGAGCGAGCGCAGCGGAGGAAGGCAACGCCCATCAGGCGCCGCGGCACGCGCCGCAGCGAAGCGAGGCGCCAAAAGCACGCCGCGTCGCCGGCGTTGCCTGGACGCAGCGCAGCGAGCTGGGTCCCACGCTCTGCGTGGGAGGGACGAGCGAGCGGAGCGGAGGAAGGCAATGCCCATCAGGCGACGTGGCACGCGCCGCAGCGAAGCGAGGCGCCAAGCGCACGCCCCGACCAGCACCGCGGCGAAGAGAGGCGCCAAGAACTCAGCGAGGCGCCAGAAGCTCAGTCGAACAGCTGGCCGGAGGCCAGGGTGAGCCCGAGCTGCCCCACCCGCGCCGAGATCGTCTCCGGGGGGAGCTCGAAGTGCTCGACGAGCTCGTCGAGCTGCATACCGGCGTCCGCCGCGTCGCGCAGCTCCTCGTCCTGCTCCTGGGTCCAGGCGTGGCCCGAGGTCACGGCGCTGCGCGACGAGGCCGCGACCGGGGGTGGGCCGGCAACGGGGCGAGGGTGTTCCGTGCCGTCTGCGTCGGTGCGAGCGCCCGACAGGGTCCGGAGCGCCGGCTCCTGCACCGGCAGCGGGTCGGGGGCCGTCGCGTCCAGCCGTGCGAGCGCGGCGAGGACGAGCTGCTTGTCGGTCGTGGGGTAGAACGGCGGGAGGGACCGCTGGAGGAACCCGGCATAGCGTGCCGTCATCATCCGCGAGTCGAGGAAGGCCACGACGCCACGGTCGTCGGAGCGCCGCACGAGGCGGCCCGCACCCTGGGCGAGGCGGAGGGCGGCGTGCGTCGCCGACACCGCCATGAAGCCGTTGCCGCCCATCCTCGCGATCGCCTGCGACCGCGCCGACGCGAGCGGGTCGTCGGGTCGCGGGAAGGGAATCCGGTCGATGATGACGAGCTGGCAGGCCGAGCCGGGCACGTCGACGCCCTGCCACAGTGTCAACGTTCCGAAGAGGCAGGTCCGCGGGTCGCGGGCGAACTCACGGACGAGGGTCGTGATCTGGTCCTCACCCTGGCAGAGCACCGGGATGTCAGGGCCGAACCGCGCCCTCATGATCTCGGCGGCGGTCTGGGCCGCGCGCGTCGACGAGAAGAGGCCGAGGGTCCGGCCGCCGGCCGCTCGGACCAGCTCCTCGATCTCGTCGAGGCTGTCGTCGCTGGCGCCGTCGCGGCCGGGTGCGGGCAGGTGCGCGGCGACGTAGGCGATGGCCTGCTTCGGGTAGTCGAACGGGCTGCCGACGTCGAGACCGCGCCAGCCGGGCGCCCCCTCACCCCGAAGGCCGATGGTGCCGGCGACGGAGTCGAACGTGCCACCGAGCTCGAGGGTCGCCGACGTCATCACGACGGTGCGGTCGGCGAAGATGCGGTCGCGGACCAGCATCGCGACGCTCATCGGCGCGACGTGCAGCACCGGGCCGCGCCGCTGGTCGCGCGACACCCAGACCACATCGAGCTCGCGATCCTCGAGGATCCGTTCGGCGTTCTCCTGGACCTCGTCGACGGCCGCACGCGCGACCTGCCGTGCGCCGTCGGTGTCCTCGCCGGGCGCCGGTTTGAGGTCGCTCTGGACGGCGCGTGCGGTGTCGCGCACTCGGGCGAGCGCGAGCCCGAGCGAGTCAGGGACGCCGAGCAGGCGCCCCTCCTCGGCGGGCTCGAGGGCGGCTGCGAGCAGCTCGCCGGCCTCCTCGAGGGCCGCGGTGTTCTCCGACAGCCGGCCTGCCCGTTTGGCGGCGGTCGCCACCATCGAGCCGGTCAGCTCGTCGGTGATCGTCGCGGTCACGCGGTCGACGAGCTCGTGGGCCTCGTCGACGACGAGGAGGTCGTGCTCGGGGAGCATCTGGCGCCCCTCGAAGGAGTCGATCGCCATGAACGAGTGGTTCGTCACGACGACGTCGACGTCGCGAGCGGCCTCCCGGGCCCGCTCGACGAAGCACTCGCTGACCAGCGGGCACTTGCCGCCGAGACACTCGTGGGCGGACACCGAGACCTGCCGCCAGGCGCGCTCGGACACCCCCGGCACCAGCTCGTCGCGGTCTCCGGACTCGGTCGTCGACGCCCACTCGCGCAGGCGCACGACCTCCTGGCCGAGCCGCCCGACCGAGGTGTCGACCTGCCCGACCGACATGAGCGCGTCCTCCTCGTCGGGGAAGCCTCCGTCGAGCTTGTTGACACAGACGTAGTTGCGCCGCCCCTTGACGAGGGCGTAGGTCGGCCGGCGGCCGAGCAGGGACCCGAGCGCGTCGGCGACCCTCGGCATGTCGCGGTCGACGATCTGGGCCTGCAGCGCGAGCGTCGCCGTGGACACAACGGCCGGGTGGCCCTTGTCGAACGCGTGCGCGACGGCAGGCACGAGGTAGGCCAGCGACTTGCCCGTGCCGGTGCCGGCCTGCACGAGGAGGTGCTCGTCGGTCTCGATGGCCCCAGCCACCGCGCGCGCCATCTCGACCTGGCCCGGCCGCTCCACACCGCCCACCCCGGACACCGCGGCGTGCAGGAGGACGTCGAGTGGTGGTCGCTGGGCCATTGGCTCAGGGTATGCCGCAAGGCCGACCTCGCGTCGCCGCCATCCCCCGGCGTCGGCGGAGTCCGTCGAGCCGCCTCCCGTCGCTGGACGGCCAGGTGCTGAGCGGCCCGCGCCTGGACCCCAGCGGGCCCTCCCGCCTCACGAGTCGAAGCCCGCCCCGCGGGTCACTCGCGTTCGACACGCCCCGGTTTGTCCGGCATACCGCCGCCGACGCCGACAATCCTTCGGCGTCCGAGTTGATCCGCCGGATTCCGAGGCGTTGTATCGGAGTATGAGCACACCCCTGCCCTCGGACCTCGCGATCGCGAGCGCGGCGACCCTGCGCCCCATCGCCGAGGTCGGCGCCCAGCTCGGCATCGCGTCCGAGCATCTCGAGCCCTACGGCCGCGACGTCGCGAAGATCGACCTTGCCGTCCTCGACGGGCCTGCCCCGCAGACCCGGGCCAGGTACATCGTGGTGACCGCGGTGACCCCCACGCCCTTCGGTGAAGGCAAGACGACCACCTCGGTCGGCCTCGCCCAAGCGCTCGAACAGCTCGGGTCGCGCGCGGTGGTCACGTTGAGGCAGCCGTCGATGGGGCCGACCTTCGGGGTCAAGGGTGGTGCGGCTGGCGGAGGCTACAGCCAGGTGGTGCCGATGGAGCGTCTCAACCTGCACCTGACCGGTGACTTCCACGCCGTGACAGCCGCTCACAACCTGCTCGCAGCGATGATCGACAACCACCTGCACCACGGCAACGAGCTCGGTATCGACAGCCGCAACATCACGTGGAGACGGGTGCTCGACGTCAACGACCGCTCGTTGCGATCGATCGTCGTCGGGCTCGGCGCCCGGCAGGACGGCCTGACGCGGCAGACCGGCTTCGACATCACTGCCGCGAGCGAGGTCATGGTGATCCTGTCGCTGGCCACCTCGCTCGTCGACCTGCGTGAGCGGCTCGGGCGGATCGTCATCGGCTACACGCACGAGGGCAAGGGAGTGACCGCGGACGACCTCAGGGCCGCGGGCGCGATGGCCGCCCTCCTGCGCGACGCGCTCAAGCCGAACCTCCTGCAGACGCTCGAAGGCGGTCCGGCCATCGTCCACTGCGGGCCTTTCGGCAACATCGCCACCGGCGCGTCGTCCGTCACCGCGGACCTCATCGGGATGCGCGGCGGCGACGTGGTCATCACCGAGGCGGGTTTCGGCGCGGACATGGGCGCGGAGCGCTTCTTCGACGTCAAGTGCCGCGTGGGCGGGCTCCATCCCGACGCCGCCGTCATCGTCGCTACCGTTCGGGCGCTCAAGGCCCACTCGGGGCGCTGGAAGATCCGGGCGGGCCGGGACCTCCCGGACGGCATACTCGACGAGAGCCCGGGTGACGTCGAGGCCGGGCTGGCGAACCTGCGAGCCCACATCGGCATCGTCGAACGCTTCGGCGTCACCCCCGTGGTCGCGATCAACGCCTTCCCCGGCGACCACGACTCCGAGCACGACGTGATCCGGCAGCTGTGCAACGAGCTCGGCGTGCGCTGCGCGGTGACTCGGCATGTCGCCGAGGGAGGTCGGGGTGCGACCGAGCTGGCCAGGCTGGTGCTCGAGGCCGCCGAGGCGCCGAGCACGTTCGAGTTCCTCTACCCGCTCGACCTGCCGCTGGTGGACAAGATCGACCGGGTCGCCCGTGAGATCTATGGTGCCGACGGGATCGACCTGTCCTCCGCCGCCGCGCGCGGCTTGCGGGACTACGAGCGGCTCGGCTTCGGCGAGCTGCCGGTCGTGATCGCCAAGACCCACCTGTCGATCTCGTCCGACCCGACCCTGCTCGGGGCCCCGACGGGGTGGCGCATGCCGGTGCGCGAGGTGCGCGCCGCCGTGGGCGCCGGCTACGTCTACGCGATCTGCGGTGACATGCGGACCATGCCGGGGCTGCCGACCTCACCCAACGCCGAGCGCATCGACATCGCCGAGGACGGCTCTGTCACGGGCCTGTCCTGACCGACGAGCAAGGCCCAACAGACAAGAGTCGGGAAGGAGTCGGGTCAGCGGAGCGGGCCGCCGTCGACGCGGCGGGCCATCGCCACGTCGTCGCGATAGTCGGTCTCGCTGAGCTTCAGGCCGCGCGGGACGCGACCGACCTCGGTCCAGCCTGCAGCGCCGTAGAAGTCACCGAGCCCGAGCCCGTCGCGGTACTCCAGACGGAGCAGCTCCACCCAGGGCAGCTCACGCCGAGCGATGCCGACCATGCCGACGAGCAGGATGCGCCCGAGGTTGCGCCCCTGCTGCTGCGGGTCGACCATCAGTCGCTTGAGGCCGGCGAGATGGGCATACGGGAAGCCCCGCGAGTGCTCCCAGAACCCGAGACCGTGCAGCGACCCGTCCGGGTCGCGCAGGGCACAGAGCATCGCTGTCCGCGCGCGAAGGTCACGCGCGTGCACCTCGAGCGCCGCGCGGACGGCCTCCCGCGGCGCCCCTGGAAGGAAGCCGACGGAGCCGCCGGAGTCGTTGACCCGGACCCACAGGTCGACCACCTCGTCCACCAGTGCCTCGTCCAGCCGGTCCGCAGCAACGACGCTCACGGTCGGTGCCTCGAACAGGATCATGGGCTTGGCGTTCGGCGGGTCGTCGCGGCTCACCCGCGTGCCGACCTCGACCAGCCCAGCGGACCGGGCCGTGGCCAACGATGCAGCGTTGACGTCGTCGACCATCGCGGTGACCGCGACGTCCGGCCGGTTCTCGACCGCCCAGGCGACCAGAGCCCGTGAGATCTCCCGACCGAGGCCGGCGCCCAGCTGCTCGTGGGCCAGCCGGTAGTACAGGTTGAAGAACTCCTCGTCGGAGTCCTTGTGGCGCAAGCCAGCCCACCCGACAAGGGCACCGGACTCGCGGTCGACCACAGCGGCATACCCGACCCCTCGGGCCTCCCAGTCGTCGACATCGGCGGCAAGCCGCTCACGGCACCGGTCGGGTGAGGGCATCGTGTCCGGCGCGTGGGCGTAGGTCCGCGGGTCGCTGTGGATGCGGACGTACTCGTCGAGGTCGTCGGCGCGCGGTCGGCGCAGCACCAGCCTTCGAGTCGTGATCCAGGACGCGCCAGGGACGGACGGGACCTGCGTCACTGGGCCTGGCGCTCGGGAGCGCGGGTCTCACACGCCGCCTGCGGGGCGCCGTCACAGCAGGGCTCGATGTAGCGACACTGCGGGCAGCGGTTGTGCGCCTGCTCGGCATACATCTGCGTGCCGCAGTAGGGACACGGGATCTCGAGGGCCATACCAGCCATCCTCGCCGACGCCACCGACAGCCGTGCAGGCGGGACGCCTTTCTTGTTGTGGACGCCGGGGCCCGGCGCCGCGCGATCAGCTCGCGACGACCGCGTATGCCGCGAGGTCGGCTTCGATCCCAGGGGTGACCTTGGCGCGGACGCGAGTGCCCTCCGCCACGTGCTCGCTCTCGAGGAGCTCGCCCTCCTCGTGAATGCGTGAGATGAGGTCGCCCCGGTGGTACGGCACGAGTGCCTCGACCTCGATGTCGGGCTTCGGCAGCTCGCGCGCGATCACCTCGAGCAGCTGGTCGATGCCCTCTCCGGTGCGGGCGGAGACGGTCACGCAGTGCTTCTCATGACGGCGGAGCCGGTCGATGACATCGGGGTCGGCGATGTCTGCCTTGTTGACGACGATCAGCTCCTTGATGCGGTCGCCGCCCACCTCGGCCAGCACCTCGCGGACCGCACTGATCTGGCCCTCGGGGTCGGGATGTGACCCGTCGACGACGTGCAGCAGCAGGTCGGCGTCGGCCACCTCCTCCAGGGTCGAGCGGAACGCCTCGACGAGCTGGTGCGGCAGGCTTCGCACGAAGCCGACCGTGTCGGCCAGCGTGTAGACCCGGCCGTCCTCGGTCTCGGTCCTCCGGACGGTCGGGTCCAGGGTGGCGAAGAGCTGGTTCTGGACCAGGACGCCGGCACCGGTCAGCCGGTTGAGCAGCGAGCTCTTGCCGGCGTTGGTGTAGCCGGCGATCGCGACCGACGGGATGCCGCCCTCGCGCCGCGAGTGGCGGCGGGTGTCCCGGCTCGTCTTCATGTGCTTGATGTCGCGGCGCAGCTTGGCGATGCGGGTGTTGATCCGTCGCCGGTCGAGCTCGATCTTGGTCTCGCCGGGGCCACGCGAGCCGATGCCCTCACCGCCGGCCACCCGGCCACCGGCCTGTCGGGACATCGAGTCACCCCAGCCACGAAGTCGCGGCAGGAGGTACTGCAGCTGCGCGAGCTCCACCTGGGCTCGGCCTTCCCGGCTCTTCGCGTGCTGGGCGAAGATGTCGAGGATCAGCGCGGTGCGGTCGATGACCTTGACCTTGACGACGTCCTCGAGGGCGCGACGCTGGCTGGGGGCGAGCTCGCCGTCGCAGATGACGGTGTCGGCGCCTTCGGCGACGACGATGTCGCGCAGCTCGAGCGCCTTGCCCTTGCCGAGGTACGTGGCAGGGTCGGGGCGTTGCCGTCGCTGGATGACGCCCTCGAGGACCGTCGAGCCGGCCGTCTCGGCGAGCGCGGCGAGCTCACGGATGGAGTTCTCGGCGTCGTCGGCAGTGCCATCGGTCCAGACACCGGCCAGCACCACACGCTCGAGGCGCAGCTGCCGGTACTCGACCTCGGTGATGTCCTCGAGCTCGGTCGACAGCCCGCCGACGCGCCGGAGCGCCGCGCGCTCCTCGCGGTCCAGCTGCTCGCCGTCGTAGAGGGGGTATGCCGTCTCATCGAGCTCGGTGAGCTCGTCTGCCAGGGCGTCGGCCCGGGTCGCGAACAGGTCGTTCGCGCGGCTGTGGTTGTTCGTGTGGTTCGAAGTCATGTTCTCCCTATGGTCCCATCTCAGCAACGCCGCGAGCCACTCGTTTGTGCCCCGCAGCCTGTGACAGGCGTGGCGAAGCGGCCACTCGACCAGTAAGGGGCCCCGGGCGCGCTTCCCCTTTCGAGTGGCCGCTGCGTCTCTTGCGTCACACGCGGCACCCGGCACCCGCAGCTCCCGGATCCCGGATCCACCTTCCCCATCGAGTGGCCGCTTCGTCTCTTGCGTCACACGCGGCACCCGGCACCCGCAGCTCCCGGATCCACCTTCCCCCATCGAGTGGCCGCCTCGTCTCTCGCGTCGCAGACCGAGGCGGGTCGATACGGTTGCGGGTGATGAGTGAGCACCCCGACCACTACTTCAGCGCGGAGCCGGCGACTCCGCAGGAGCGCCGCACGATCACCGTGTCTCTCGACGGCGTCCCGCTCAGCCTGACAACAGCTCGGGGCGTCTACTCGCCCGACCGGCTCGACCCCGGCACGGCGATCCTGCTCGCCGGCGTCCCGGACCCCAGCCCGACCGGCCAGCTGCTCGACATCGGCTGTGGTTGGGGACCGATCTCGATCGTCCTTGCGCGCCGCTCGCCCCTCGCCCGCGTGTGGGGTGTCGACGTGAACCGACGGTCCCTGGACCTGGCACGAGCCAACGCCGCGGCGGCGGGCGTGACCAACGCGACGTTCAGCGAGCCGGACGAGGTCCCGGACGACATCCGGTTCGACACGATCTGGTCGAACCCACCCATCCATGTGGGCAAGCCAGCACTGCACGCGATTCTCGAGCGGTGGCTCCCCAGACTGACCGACGACGGTGTGGCCTATCTCGTCGTGCAGAAGCATCTCGGGTCGGACTCGCTGCAGAGGTGGCTCAACGCCCAGCACTGGGGGCTGGCGTGCACTCGGCTGTCGTCCGCCAAGGCCTTCCGGATCCTCGAGGTGCGTCGCGCCTGACCCATCGTGGGACAGCGGCACCGAGGACCCAGATGTACACCTAGAGCGGGAAGTCGCCATCTGCCACGAGGGCCGCGGGCCCGGCCAGCTCGACCCGCTGGCCCGGCAGAGGGGTCACGGTGAGACGGCCACCCGGGACGTCGACCGTCCACGGTGAGCTGTCCTCGAGTCCGGACCAGAAGCGCGTGGCGAGGGCCGCGGCGGCGGCACCGGTGCCGCACGACCGGGTCTCCCCCACGCCGCGCTCGTGCACCCGCATCATGATGTGACCCGGCCCGACCGCGCGGACGAACTCGACATTGGCCCCATCGGGCGGGCTCGGGTGGAGCTCAGGCGCCTCGGTCAGGTCGAGCGCGTCGAGGGCGATGCCCTCCGGGAGCATGACCACGGCGTGCGGGTTGCCCAGATCGAGCGACAGCGCCGGCACCGGCTTGCCGTGCCGCGGGCGCACCATGACGTCGAATCCGTCGCGCTTGGCACCTGCCTCGTCGACGAGGCGCCACGGGCCGAGGTCCACGGCATACCCGTGCTCCGTGACCCGAACGGTCTTGACCCCTCCCCGGGTGGCGATGGTGAACTGCCTGCCGAAGGCGAGCCCTTCCCGCCGGAGGTACTCGGCGAAGACGCGGGTGCCGTTGCCGCACATCTCGGCGAGCGACCCGTCGGCGTTGCGGTAGTCCATGAACCACTCAGCCTCCGGAGCAAGCGAACGCACCGACTCGTCGGCGGCCAGCCGCGTGCGCACGACCCGGATCACCCCGTCGGCGCCGAGGCCCGCGTGGCGGTCCGTGATGCGCTGCACCTGGGCCGGCGTGAGCTCGAGTGTGCCCTCGAGGTCGGGGACGAGGACGAAGTCGTTCTCCGTGCCGTGTCCCTTGGTGAAGCGCGTCATGTCACCCATTCTCCGGTATGCCGTCTGGTTGGTTCGTGGTGCCCGCCTGCCGGACCACAGCCAGGGCCTCGTCGACCAGGTCTGCCGAATCCGCTTGCAGCCACACGACTCTCGGGTCTGCGCGGAACCACGACTCCTGCCGGCGAGCGTAGCGGCGGGTTGCCTGTGCGGTGTCCAGGCGCGCCTGGTCCTCCGTCAACGCACCGTCGATGACCGCGATCGCCTGGCTGTAGCCGATCGCACGGCTCGCGGTGAACCCGTCGCGCAGCCCTCGTTGTAGCAGCAGCTGCGTCTCGTCACGCAGTCCGGCCTCCCACATGTGATCGACCCGCCGTGCGATCCGCTCGTCCAGCGTGGTGCGGTCGAGCCGCAAGCCGAGCAGGACAGCCGCCGAGACCAGCTCCCGGCTGGGCATCGACGCGCTGAAAGGCCGGCCGGTCAGCTCCACGACCTCGAGCGCTCGGACGACCCGTCGCACATTGCTCGCCGGGATCTGTTCTGCCGCAACGGGATCGAGCCGGCTGAGGCTCGCATGAAGCGCATCGGCACCGGAGGTCGCCGCGCGTGCCTCCAGCCGACGCCTGACCTCTGGGTCGGTCGGCGGGATCTGCAGCCGGTCCAGGGCCGCCCGCACATAGAGGCCTGAGCCACCGACGAGGACCGGCCGCCTGCCGCGGGCCCGGATCGCGTCGATGTCGGCACGCGAGGCGGACTGGTACGCCGCGACGCTCGCCTCGTCCGCGACGTCGAGCACGTCGAGCTGATGGTGCGGGATGCCACGCCGTGCCGCGAGGGAAAGCTTCGCGGTGCCGATGTCCATGCCGCGGTAGAGCTGCATGGCGTCCGCATTGACGACCTCACCGTCGAGATGCCTCGCCAGCTCCAGGGCGAGGTCCGACTTGCCCGTCGCTGTCGCACCGACGACAGCGACGATCGGTGCCGGATCGGTCACCCGACGAGCTCGTGCTCGTCGGTGTCCTCGTCGTGCCCGAACGGATCTTGGTCGACACCCGGGTGCCAGGAGTTGCCCGCCTTGCCCCATCCGTTGCGCCGGATCGCCTTGCGCGCCTTCTTGCCGTGACGCTCGTCCAGGCGGTCGACGTAGAGGGTGCCGTTGAGATGGTCGTACTCGTGCTGCATGCACCGGGCGAACCAGCCGGTGGCGTCGAACTCGACCCGGTTGCCGTCCACATCGACGCCCACGACGTGCGCACGCTCGGCGCGCTTGAGCGGGTACGACTCTCCCGGCACCGACAGGCACCCCTCGGTGTCCTCGTGGGGATCCGGACGATCCTGTGGGACCTTGGAGGTCGAAACGGTCGGGTTGATGATGTGCCCGGACTCGGGCACGCCGTCCTCGTTGGGCATCCTCCAGACGAAGACACGAAGGCCGACCCCGATCTGCGGAGCAGCGAGGCCCACGCCGTTGGCGGCGATGTTGGTCTCGTGCATGTCGTTCACGAGAGTCCGCAGGTCGTCGTCGAAGGTCGCCACGAGCGCCGCGGAACGGTGCAGGACCGGCTCACCGGTGATCACGATAGGGCGGACAGTCATGCGCCAAGTCAAGCACGCCCGTCGAGTGGCCGCTCCGTCCCACCCGTGCCGAGGTACGGCTCCCTACGCTGTGGCCCATGGGACGGAGCGGCCACTCGACGGAACTGCGGCGCAGGCGGGCGCTGGGGCCGCGGCGTGCGCCGGCGCGCCGATCGTCGGCATCCCGAGGCTCACGGCCGGCTTGCCGGTCCCGTTCGGAACGGACTGCAACGCAGCCCAGGCATCGCCACCGGGAGTGCGCCGGACGGCATACGTGCCGCCGCTCAGCGCGGCGTCGGCGACGAGGTGGTGCGGCGCTCCATAGGTGACACCGACCGTGACCGTGTCTCCCGGGCGCGGCGTGTCGGCGCCCTCCGGGACCGCGAAGTGCACGAGCCGGTTGTCGCGGGCACGGCCCGACATGCGGCGGGTCTCGGCGTCCTTGCGACCCTCGGACGGCGCCACGAGCACCTCGACCTCGCGGCCCTCGATCCGTCGGTTCTCGGCCCAGCTGACCGCCTCCTGCACAGCGATCAGGCGCTCGAAACGCTCCTGGACGACCTCCTTGGGCACCTGGCCATCCATGGTGGCCGCCGGCGTGCCGGGGCGAACGGAGTACTGGAAGGTGAAGGCGCTGGAGAAGCGGGCCTGCCGCACCACGTCGAGGGTGCCCTGGAAGTCTGCCTCGGTCTCACCAGGGAACCCGACGATGATGTCGGTCGTGATGGCCGCTTCGGGGATGTGCTCCCGGACGGTGTCGAGGATGCGCAGGAACTTGGTGCTGCGGTAGGAGCGACGCATGTCGCGCAGCACCTTGTCCGAGCCGGACTGAAGCGGCATGTGCAGGCTCGGCATGACGTTGGGAGTCTCGGCCATGGCCAGGATGACGTCGTCGGTGAACGCCGCCGGATGTGGGCTGGTGAACCGGACCCGCTCCAGGCCGTCGATCTCGCCACAGGCGCGCAGCAGCTTGCCGAAGGCGAGACGGTCACCGAACTCGACGCCGTAGGTGTTGACGTTCTGCCCCAGCAGCGTGACCTCGACGACGCCCTGCGCGACGAGCGCCTCGATCTCGGCGAGGACCTCACCGGGACGTCGGTCCTGCTCCTTGCCGCGCAGGCTCGGCACGATGCAGAAGGTGCACGTGTTGTTGCAGCCGACCGAGATCGACACCCAGCCGCTGTAGGCCGAGTCGCGCCGCGTCGGCAGCGTCGACGGGAAGACCTCGAGGCTCTCCTTGATCTCGACCTCGGCGCGCTTGTTGTGGCGGGCCCGGTCGAGCAGCGCCGGAAGCGAGCCGATGTTGTGCGTGCCGAAGACGACATCGACCCAGGGCGCGCGCTCGACGATGGCCCCGCGGTCCTTCTGTGCCATGCACCCGCCGACCGCGATCTGCAGATCGGGGTTGCGCAGCTTGGCTGGACGGAGCTGGCCGAGGTTGCCGTAGAGCTTGTTGTCGGCGTTCTCGCGGACCGCGCAGGTGTTGAACACGACGACGTCCGCGACCTCGGGCCGCTGGCCCGCGGGCAGGCTCGCGAGGTCGACGTAGCCCGCGGTCTCGAGCAGGCCAGCGAGGCGCTCGCTGTCGTGGACGTTCATCTGGCACCCGTGGGTGCGCACGTCATAGGTCTTCGGCATCGTCCTTCTCCGTCGTGTGGCCCGTCTAGGGTACGGCGTCCCGCCCACCGACCCTCGCCGCGCGCGATGGCGTGCGCCGTTGCAGAGTGGGTACGACACCCGGAGCGGTCTGGGCCAGCGCTGACCCGCAACGTTGCCGGCCGTCTGCCGGTGCCCCGACTGAGGGCCGGATTGGCCCGGGAATAAGCGGACCGCGGTCCGGGTTGGCATGGTTGCTTGACAGTTCAACGAGTCTAGTGCAGAATATCGTTGAAGTTTCAATCATCTACTCCTAAGGAAACTCATCATCATGGGACTGTTCAACCGCACCGCCGAGGCCGCCGAGGCCACCTCCGTCGCCGTCGACGACATCTCCGGCGACTACACGATCGACCAGAGCCACTCGCGCATCGGCTTCTCGGCCCGCCACGCGATGGTCACGAAGGTCCGCGGCCACTTCGACGAGTTCGAGGGCACGGCCCACGTCGACACGGCTAACCCGGCCAACTCCTCGGTCTCGGTCAGCATCAACGCCGCGAGCGTCACGACCGGCAACGAGCAGCGCGACGGGCACCTCAAGACCCCCGACTTCTTCGACATCGCGAACTACCCGAAGATCACCTTCGTCTCGACGAACGTCGAGCGTGACGGCTCCGAGTGGGCGATCACGGGCGACCTCACCATCAACGGCGTGACCAAGTCCGTCACGGTGCCGTTCGAGGAGACCGGCTCGGCCAAGGACCCGTTCGGCAACACCCGTGTGGGCTTCGAGGGTGGCATCACGATCGACCGCACCGAGTGGAACCTCAAGTTCAACGCCTCTCTCGAGACCGGCGGCGTGCTGGTCAGCGAGAAGGTCAAGCTGGAGCTCGACGTCTCGGCGATCGCCGTGGTTCCGTCCCAGGCCTGAGCGAGAGCCGCAGGCGCACCAGCTGAACCCCGAGGGGGCGAGGACCGAATGGTCCTCGCCCCTCGTCGTCGCATCGTCTCGAACGAGACGCTCCACCGGTCCCCTCCCGACCCGTGCGGGCACGCCGCGATCGCGGTTGCCTCGCCGGTCGCCGCGGTCACCTCGGGCGCAGCCGGTCAGTCCCGCTGGTGCTCGGGCAGCCCGTCGATGGCCTCACGGATGACCGGCCAGGCGATCTCCCCCGAATACCCTTTGCGCGCAAGCATTCCCGCCAGGCGTCTCGCCTGCACGTCGGAAGCGAGGCCGGACATCGTGCGCAGTCGCTTGGCAACGAGTTCCTCGGCTCGCACCCGCTCGTCCTGCGGACCGACCGCAGCCAGCGCATCGTCGGCGATGTCGCCGTCGATCCCCTGCTTACGCAGCTCGTGGGCCAGCGCCGTTCGGGCCAGGCCCTTGCCGGCCTGCTTCGAGCGGACGAGGAGCTCCGCGTAGGCCTCGTCGTCGACGAGCCCCACCTCGGTCATCCGGTCGAGGACGCGATGGGCGACCTCGTCATCGCAGCCGCGCTGTCGCAGCTTCTTCTCGAGCTGCGCCCGGCTGCGCGGAGCCAGGCTCAGCTGGCGCAGCACGATCGCCCGGGCAACGGACTCGGGGTCCGCCTCCGGCGCCTCGGACTTCGGGTCGTCCGGAGCCGGGGTCCACGCCGGTCTGGGGGACGCCGGCCTGGGGGCCGCCGGCAGGGCCGTGTCGTTGCTGGACGACGCCGGGCCACCGCCGGCCCGCACCCCGACGACGCCCTCCGCCTTCGCGAGGGCCTGCGCGGCGCGGGCCAGCCGGTCACTCTTTTCCGAGCCGGCCATCGTCAGAAGTCGACGGGCACGTCCGCGACCTCAGCGGGCTGGTCGACGCGCGGCCCGACGCCGAGCTTCTCCTTCACCTTCTTCTCGATCTCGTCGGCGAGGTCAGGGTTGTCCTTGAGGAAGTTGCGGGCGTTCTCCTTGCCCTGGCCCAGCTGGTCGCCGTCGTAGGTGTACCAGGC
This sequence comes from Monashia sp. NPDC004114, assembly GCF_053603855.1. Taxonomy (NCBI): domain Bacteria; kingdom Bacillati; phylum Actinomycetota; class Actinomycetes; order Micrococcales; family Intrasporangiaceae; genus Intrasporangium; species Monashia sp. NPDC004114. Next base: position 17,829 of record NZ_JBSGGK010000019.1, read on the forward strand.
GCCGGCCTTGCGCACGAAGCCGTGCTCGACGCCCATGTCGATGAGGCCGCCTTCGCGCGAGATGCCCTGGCCGTAGAGGATGTCGAACTCCGCCTGCTTGAACGGCGGGGACACCTTGTTCTTGACGACCTTGACCCGCGTGCGGTTGCCGACGGGCTCGGTGCCGTCCTTGAGCGTCTCGATGCGCCGCACGTCGAGGCGGACCGAGGCGTAGAACTTCAGCGCCTTGCCACCTGTGGTCGTCTCCGGCGACCCGAACATGACGCCGATCTTCTCGCGGAGCTGGTTGATGAAGATCGCGGTCGTGCCGGTGTTGTTGAGTGCACCGGTGAGCTTGCGCAGGGCCTGGCTCATGAGGCGGGCCTGGAGTCCCACATGGCTGTCGCCCATCTCGCCCTCGATCTCGGCGCGGGGCACCAGCGCCGCCACGGAGTCGATGACGATGATGTCGAGCGCGCCCGAACGGATCAGCATGTCGGCGATCTCGAGGGCCTGCTCACCGGTGTCCGGCTGGGACACCAGCAGCGCGTCGGTGTCCACGCCGAGCTTCTTCGCATACTCCGGGTCGAGCGCGTGCTCGGCGTCGATGAACGCCGCGATCCCGCCACCCTTCTGTGCGTTCGCCACGGCGTGCAGCGCGACCGTCGTCTTACCGGATGACTCCGGCCCGTAGATCTCGACGATGCGACCTCGGGGAAGCCCGCCGATGCCGAGCGCCACATCGAGTGAGATCGACCCCGTCGGGATCACCTCGATCGGCGGCCTGATGTCGTCACCGAGACGCATCACGGCACCTTTGCCGTAGCTCTTCTCGATCTGCCCCATCACCGAGGAGAGCGCCTTGTCCTTGTCCTGCACCGATGCCATGAGTGGCCACCTATCTGCCGTCTGCTCTGCGGTCGTCTACCTGCGACCCGGACGGCTCGTCGATATCGCGATCCGTTGTCGGGTCAGACGTTAGGTGCCGGCGCCGACATCGGGTTGGAGCCACGAGACGGCCTGTGGATGATGCGTTCTCGGCGCAGGACCTGTGGAGAACACTACCGAACACGTGTTCGAAGTCGACCGCGACACGCCGTCGCTCAGACCGGTCCCTGCTGTCCGCCTTGAGCCCCGGGCGCGACGCGGTCGTCGCGGCCGAGCCGACGCTCCGGCGGGACGTCCATGTCGTCGCAGAGGGCCTCCCACACCTGACGCGGTGGTACCCCGTCCGCGAGTGCCTGCACCACGGTCCGGTTGTCGAGCGCGCCGATCACATGATCGCGCGCGAGCGACCCGGCATACGCCGGCCCGAACTCGTCGTCCATCAGCGTCCAGAAGTGGCTCATGCGCACTATGAATGCTCCTGACCTGCGCAGACACGAGGGCTCGTCAGTCTCGGTCCGTCTCGCGCAAGCGAGCGGCCCATCGACCCGATCACCATACGCGCCATCGATCTCGGCCACGATGCGAGCCGGCCCGTGGGCCGCAGAGGCACCCGCCTCCGGAGCCACTCACGTCAGCCCGGGCATCACCCGATGCCCCGGGCCGGAGGTTCGCCTCTCCCCAGCCTTTCCTCCACGAAGGCGTGAGGAGAGACGAACCCCCAAGCGGGAAGGACAGACCTGACGTACCTTCCAGTGACAAAGACGGCCGAGGCCGCCGTTCGTGACGCCGGTGTGCCGATCGGCCGCGACCCCCAAGGCGACGCACGTCCGCTCTGCCGCGCTGGGCAGCTGTCCGGCGGCGCAGCGAACCCCGCCTCGAATCGGCGTCACGACCACCCGCGCCCGCGCCGGGTGGAGCCGACGAGAGACCCGACGAGCGCGCCGGTCCCGTTGGCGAGCACGTCGCCGACCGAAGCGACGCGCAGGCCCGGGAGGGCGAGTGCCTGGACAACCTCGGCTCCGCCGCTGATGAGCAGGCCGACGAGTGTGATGGTCCACCACGGGCGCCGGGTGAGCAGTGCAGCCAGGCAAGCCGGCACGAAGAATGCTGCAACGTTGACGAGGACGCTCCACAGGTCGGGGGTGAACCACGGTTGGCGGCCGGTGTGCGCCCACAGCCAGACCCACGTCTCGATCTGGAGTCGCCTCAGGTCGCTTCCGCGCGGCCAGAGCAGGACCCCGAGAACGAGGAGGACGACGGCGCCGAGCGGGACGACGATGATCACGCGACGGCGGGAACGACGGGATCCCGGTGCCGAACGCCCGCTGGACAAGCGCACCCCTCCTGTCACGACCCCGCCCTCCGGGGCCCATGAACTGGGACGCGGGAATGGCGCGATCGTGACGCGGGCCCTGCACCGACGTCACAGGCACTGGTACGCGGCGGGAGGTGCACCCGTCCCAGGGTTCGGGGACCCGGACGGGCCCTCCTGGCGCTGAGCGTGCAGCGGACGGGCCGTCCGGATCCCCTCGACGGCCGGCGGGTGATGGTTGGGGGTCTCCGACCGTCTGTCTCATGAGACGAACCAGACCGACGTCCGTGACCCGGCCCCCCGATCAGGGTGCCGCCGCGGCCCGTCGCCCGTCGATGCTCAGCCCGATCGACGAGGGGTGTGACACGACGACCTCGATGGTGCGTCTCGTGGACGAGGGCACAACGAGCCCCACGGCCCGCACGGAAGGAACCTGCGCGTGACGATCGGAAGAATTGCCGCGACCGCGACGACTGTGGTCTTCGCCGCCGTCACCCTGGTCCTCGGGTACGGCGCGATGCGCGCGCACGGCGAGCGGGTCGCCGTCATGTCCAAGGCCGACCGCGCCCTGAGTGTCGGTGACGCGCACGGGCACAAGGGGGCGACCACCCACGCACTGCTGCTGCGCCGGCAGGTCCGCGCCGCCTGGCTCGCCACAGCCGGGTCGATGGTCGTCATGATCACCGCAGCGATCATGGCCACACAGGGCTAGCCTCGCCCCGCCCGATGCCTCGTGTCGCGTCCCGCGGGGCCGGGCGAGGCACTCACTCTGCAGATCAGACCGGATTGGCAAATGGCTCATCCGGTCGGCATGAGTCTGTCACCGTGGAGGGAACCGCCCGTCGCGCCTTTGTCGTCGGATTGTCACCGTGCCGGTCGCCGTTCGCGCCGGCCACATCGGTACAGTCCTGCAGGCCTCGCCATGGCCGAACCAGGGCGCAACGGGACGCATCCGGCACGACAGTATGCCGGTGTGCCCAGCCCATAGAGCCACCTACAGCGCGGCCACACGCACGACAGCCATCGCACCACCCACGAAAGCAGGGGAGCAGCTCATGACCGAACCCACAGACGGGCAACCAGCGGGCACCTCGCCCGACAGCAGCCCGGACAGCAGCCCGGACAGCACCGCCGACAACACCGATCCGGGCGCGAGCGACGCGACCCAGGCGATCGCGAGCGCCGAGACCCAGGCGATCCCGAACGCCGAGACCACGGCGATGCCGCAGTACTCCTACCCGCAGAACGTCACCGGGCCGAGTGCCGAAGACGCGGACACTGCGGCTGGTGCCTCGGCTGCCGGGGGCCCCACCCCGTTTGCCGCAGGCACCTCCTTGGCCTACGCGTCCGGCGTCGAGCTGACCGACGAGCCTCAGGGCGGCGGAGGCGCCGGAGGCGGTGGGCGCAAGCGAACCGGTCTGCTCGTGGGCGGTCTCGCTGCTGCGCTCCTGCTCGGCGGGGCGGGCGTCTTCGCTGCCCAGCAGCTCAGCGGCGGCGGCTCGCAGCCGGCTGACGTCCTGCCGGGTGACGCATTCGGCTACGTCCGCCTGGACATCGACCCGTCCGCGGGCCAGAAGATCGCCGCGGTCCGGTTCCTCAGCAAGCTCCCACAGGTCAAGGACACGCTCGGCGCCGACGACCCGCGCAAGAAGCTGTGGGAGCTCGCGGCCAAGGACTCGGGCGACGACTGCATCTCCAAGCTCAGGTATGACTCCGACATCGCCCCATGGCTCGGCGACCGCGTCGGCGCTGCCATCCGCCCGGGCGGCTCTGAGGACAAGCCGAACGTCGCGGTGGCCATCCAGGTCACGGACGAGGACCGCGCCAAGGACGCGCTGACCCGGATCTTGGCCTGCGACAAGAACGGCGACTCCGAGCTGCGGATGAAGGACGGCTACGCGATCGTCACCCCTGCTGGTGCCGGCGACGCCACCCTGGCGGCCGTCGCCAAGGGCACGCTCGCGCAGAACACCACGTTCAAGAGCGACATGGCCGCCCTTGGCGAGCAGGGTGTCCTGTCGGCATGGTTCGACCTGGGCTCAGGGCTGAAGGAGATCAAGAACCTGTCCGCTCTTGGTGCGCCCGTGGCCGCGGACGCCCAGGGACGTCTCGCCGCCGCGCTGAGGTTCGACCCCGACTATGTCGAGCTCGCGGGCATCGTCCGGGGCGCGACGGGTGCGACGTCCGTGCCCGGCAATGGCGCTGAGCTGGCCAACCTCCCCGACGACACAGCCGCTGCGCTGCACGTGTCCGGAGCCGACAAGACCGTCGACACCGTGTGGCCGCAGATCGAGCAGCAGCTTCAGACCCTGGGCCAGGCCGAGGGCGAGGATGACATCCTCGGCCAGATCGAGCAGGGACTCGGCGTCACGCTTCCGGACGACCTCAAGGTCCTGCTCGGCAGCTCGTTCACCCTCGCCGTCCCGCAGCAGGACTTCGGGACGGACGCTCCGGTCGTCGGCGGCAAGATCGTCACGAGCAACCCGAAGCGGGCCGGGGACCTCCTCGACAAGCTCGACCAGCTCGCGGGCGGCGGTGTCGTGACCCATTCGGCCGACGGCAACAAGATCTACGTCGCCACCCAGCCCGACTACGCCGCCAAGCTGAAGGCAGGCGGCAAGCTGGGCGAGTCCGACGCGTTCAAGGCAGCACTCGGCGATGTCAGCACCTCCAACGTCGCCATGTTCGTCGACCTCGACAAGCTCGAGAAGCTCTACCTCGGCGACGTCGACGCCGACGAGAAGGCCTTCGTCGAGTCCCTGCGCGCCGTCGGGCTGAACGCCACGACGACCGGCAGTGGCGACGCGTCCTTCTCGCTGCGAGTCGTCGGCAACTGACCGCAGCGCCGTTCGCAAGCAACACACCGAGCAGTCGGCAACCCTGGACGGTTATTTCCGTCAAGGTTCGCCGCTGCTCGGTGTGTTGCCGGATCGGGAGGCGGGAGCCTCAGGCGTGCGAGACCCAGCCGTCGATGCCCAGTCCCGCCCCCTGCGGCATACGGATCTCGTTGCCGGAGTAGGCGATTCCGCCGCCCACCGGGGATGACACCGACCACCAGGCGGCGTCGAGGTCGCTGATCTGCGTCGTCGGCTCGGCCGCGACGAGGGCGGCAGCCGCACCCAGCCCGACGTGCGTCTCCATCATCGAGCCCACGATCGTCCCCAGCCCGGCGTCGTGGGCTCGGCGCAGCAGGTCCCGGCCGGTGGTCAAGGACCCGCACTTGGCCAGCTTGACGTTGACGAGGTCGGCAGCACCGAGGCGGATGATCCGCTCCAGGTCGAACCTGCCGTAGCACGACTCGTCGGCCATGATCGGCAGCCCCACCCGCTCGCGCACCCACGCCAGTCCCTCGACGTCATCGGCGACGACGGGCTGCTCGACGAGCTCGACACCGAGGTCGGCCACCTCCAGCGCCCGGATGACCCGGACGGCCTCCTCGCGCGTCCACCCCTGGTTCGCATCCAGCCGGATCGCGACGTCCGGCCCCACCGCGTCCCGCACGGATGCGACGCGCTGCACGTCGGTCGCGGCGTCCGTCCCGACCTTCATCTTGAGGGTCTGGAAACCACCGGCAACGCGGTCGCGCGCCGTGTCGGCAAGTGCCGACGCCTCCCCTGCCGAGAGCGTCACGTCCGTCGTCAGCACCCCGGGTATGCCGTCCGGTGAGCCGCGCAGCAGCGCGGCCACGGAGATCCCCTCGGCCTGGGCGACGAGGTCGTGCAGGGCAGCGTCGACGGCGGCCTTGGCGCCGAAGTTGCGGGCGACCGCCTTCTCGACGGCTCCGGCGACGCGGGCGAGGTCCTCGCGGTCCTCGAGTGGGTGGCCGACGACGAGGGGGGCCAGCATCGTCTCGATGCACGCCGTCGCCCCCGCGAGCGACTCCCCGGTCACCTGCCACACCTGTGGGGCCTCGCCCCAGCCGGTCCGGCCATCGCTGTCGGTCACCGTGACGACGACGGTGTCGGTGGTCTCGGTGCGCCGCAGGGCAGTGACGAACGGCGTGTGCAGCCGCACCGACGACGCGGTCGCGACGACCCGCTCGACGTGCGTCATGCCCGTGTCGCCGACGACGAGGCGTCCTCGGCGTGGTCGGCCGCCCAGACGTCATGGGCGATCGACGCGACGAATGCCGCGCCCTCGGTCTCGGAAAGGTCGACGGTCGTGCAGACAGCCAGGACGAACGGCGCCTCACCCACGGGGCGCACCAGAGCGACGTCGTGCGACACGCCGGGGATCCAGCCGGACTTGCTCGCCGTCGGCGTGCCCTGGGGAAGCCCGGCCGGGATCTGGTCGACATGCAGCTGCCGGGAGAGGATCTGCTCGACCGGATCGAGGACCTCGGCGCCCCCGAGGGCCTGGTCCCGCCGCCCGACGGCGGCCATCACCAGGCCGAGGTCGGCTGCGGTGACACTGTTCGTGATGCCGGCCTCGCGCGCGGTGGCATCCTCGATCCCCCGTGCCACGACCATGGTCGGCGAGCACCCGACGATCCGCAGCACCTCGGCCACCTCGTCGAGGCCGACGATCTCGATGAGCAGGTTGGTGGCGAGGTTGCTGGAGTGGGTGATGGCGTGCTCGGCGAGCTCGAGCAGCGTGCGGCTCGACCCGATCGCCGCCCACGTCTCCGGATCCTGGTCGTCGGAGTCGTCGATGTGGAACCTGGACCCGTCCAGGACCGAGGTGAAGTCGTTGTGGACGGGATAGGTGGTGTCGAGGTCCAGCTCCCCACGCACCACCCTCCGGTAGACGGCGATGACGAGCGGCAGCTTCATCGTCGACGCCGCGTAGTGCGGAGCCAGCTCGGCGTGGACGAACCGAGCCGCCCCGTCGAGGTCACCGAGCCAGACCGAGACCGAGGCGCCGGTCGGCGTGAGCGAGCGGAGCCGGGCCTCGAGCGAGGCGAAGGCAGGGGGGACGGGCACGGCGAGGGGCGATGGCACCCTCGAACGGTAGACGATCAGGCAGCGGAGGCCGACACCACGTCACCCGAGGGCACGGGCAGCGAGACGGTCTTCGCCAAGCCCTCGCTCTCGGCCATCCGGCTCGAGACGTCGATGAGCACCTGTGACAGCGGGAGCTCGAGCGCCCCACAGATCGAGGCGAGCAGCTCGGAGGACGCCTCCTTCTCGCCCCGCTCGACCTCACTGAGATAGCCGAGGGAGACGGAGGCGGTGGCCGAGACCTCGCGAAGGGTGCGGCCCTGCGCGCGCCGACGCTCGCGGAGGACGTCACCGAGCTCGCGTCGCAACAGTGTCGTCATGCCGCCCCTCCTTCAGTCGCTGGTGTCTCGTCTGCCGTCAGGCCCGCCGCGCTGGGAACCCGATAGGCCTACCGTACCCCGAGGGTCCGCCAGCAGCGCAGCGGTTCTACCCAGGGTGTCGGTCTGCTCGAGTGCGAGACCCAGCACGGCAGCCACGGTGGCCGCGCGGATCTGGGCTCTGGTTCCGTTCAACTCCAGCGCACGCGTCACTGTTCCCGAGGGTCCGGCGACGGCGATGTGGACGGTGCCTGCGGGCTTGCCCTCGGAGGGACCCGGACCCGCGACGCCTGTGGTGGCGACGCCCCACGTGGCCCCCAGCCGGGCCCGGCATCCCTCGGCCATGGAGATGGCGACGGCGGGGTCGACCGTCCCGACCTGCGCGAGGAGCTCGGCAGGCACGCCGAGCAGGTCGGTCTTGACCTCGGCGGCGTAGGCCACCACGCCTCCTCGCAGGACCAGCGAGGCCCCGGGCGTGTCGGCGATCGTCGCCGCAACGAGGCCGGCGGTCAGGGACTCGGCGCAGGCGATGGTCTGGCCGACGGCGGTGAGCCGCGAGACCAGCAGGTCACCGTCGGTGCCGCGCGCCGACACCGTCAGTCCCGCCGGGCGCTGGGCTCGGTGCCCTGAGAGTCCGTGTTCTGCGACTCGTCCTGGGCGGCCTCGGCCACACCGACGGACTGCTCGGACACCGTGGCGGGGTGCTCGGACGCCGCCGCCGGGTGCTCGGTGGTGCCGGTGCGGGCTTCTCGGCGCGCCTCGCGGTGCGCGGCCCGCTCTGCCGCCCGCGCCGCGCGACGCTCGCGGGTGCGGTCGCTCGTCTCGCGCAGGCGCGCGGCCTTGAAGACGTAGTCGACGCCGCTGACCACCGTCATGACGAGCGCCGCGCCGAGGATGACGTATGCCGCATACGTCCACGCCTGACCGAAGGGCAGCACCCAGAGCGGGAACGTCAGCGCACCGAGCGAGAGCGTCTGGAGCATCGTCTTGAGCTTGCCGCCGCGTCCCGCAGGCATCACGCCGTGACGGATGATGACGAACCGCAGCACCGTGATCCCCACCTCGCGCACGAGGATGACGACGGTGACCCACCACCAGACCACGCCCAGCACCGACAGACCGATGAACGCCGTGCCGGTGAGCGCCTTGTCCGCGATCGGGTCGGCCACCTTGCCGAAGTTCGTGATCTCGCCACGCCGGCGCGCCAGCTTGCCGTCGACCCCGTCCGTGACCGCAGCGAGGGCGAAGACCACCCAGGCCCAGAACCGCCACCATGGGTCCGTGCCGCCGTCGAGGAAGAGCAGGACGCCGTAGACCGGGACGAGCAGGAAGCGCAGCACCGTCAGAGCGTTGGGCAGGTTCCAGTCGGTGGGTCGAGGTGCCGGTCCCTCCCCACGGTGGAACGTGGTCGGAGGGGTCATCGCGCCTCCGCCACCAGGTCGATCCCTTCGGTGGCGACCACGACGGCCGCCACCAGGTCCCCGACCCGGGGCGCACCGGCGCTGTCGCCCGCCAGCACGGTCGTCACGCCGTCCACGTCCGGCCCCTGGAAGGCGGCACGCCCCACGGCTCGGCCGTCCTCGTCGATCTCCTCGACAAGCACCTCGACGAGCTCGCCGACACGGTCCTCGGCGCGCTGAGCGGTGAGCTCCTCGACGAGCCGGGTGAACCGGTCGACTCGGTCGGCGATGACCTCGGGTGCGAGCTTGCCGGCATACCTCTCGGCCTCGGTGCCGTCCTCGTCGGAGTAACCGAACACGCCGACGACGTCGAGCCGCGCCTCGGACAGGAACGCCTCGAGCTCGTCGAGGTCGGCCTCGGTCTCACCCGGGAAGCCGACGATGACGTTGCACCGGATGCCCGCCTGCGGCGCGTCCGTGCGGACGCGGTCGAGCAGGTCGAGGAAGGCCTCACGCGAGCCGAACCGGCGCATTGACCGGAGCAGTGGCTCCGAGGCGTGCTGGAAGGAGATGTCGTAGTAGGGCACGACCCCGGGCGTGTCGGCCATGGCGCGCAGCAGCCCGGGCCGGATCTCGGCCGGCTGGAGGTACGACACGCGGACCCGCTCGATGCCCTCGACAGCGGTGAGCTCGGGAAGGAGCTTCTCGAGAAGGCCGAGGTCACCGAGGTCCTTGCCGTAGGACGTGGAGTTCTCGGAGACGAGGAAGAGCTCCTTGACACCGTCGGCGGCAAGCCACCTCGCCTCCGCGACGATGTCGGCCGGGCGTCGCGAGACGAAGGCGCCGCGGAACATCGGGATGGCGCAGAACGCGCACCGACGGTCGCAGCCCGAGGCGATCTTCAGCGGCGCCCACGGACGGCCGTCCAGCCGAGCGCGCACGACCCGCGGCCCGCTCGCGGGCACGGGCACCTCGGCGCCGTCGAGATCGGCGGCGACGCCGGCCCCGTGACCCGGCAGCGCCACCGAGGCCGCACCCGCCTGCCGGTCCACCGGCGACAGCGGCAGCAGAGTCCTGCGGTCGGACGGCGTGTGGCTTGCGACCTGCCCACCGGCCAGCAGGGTCTGGAGGTGCCGGCTCAGGTCGCGGTACGAGTCGAACCCGAGAACCGCGTCGGCCTCCGGGAGCTGCTCGGCGAGCTGCTCGCCATAGCGCTCGGCGAGGCACCCCACGGCCACGACTTTCTGGGTCCGCCCGTCGGCCTTGAGGTCCGAAGCCTCCAGCAGCGCGTCGATCGAGTCCTTCTTGGCCTGCTCGACGAACCCGCAGGTGTTGACGACCGCGACATCCGCGTCCCCGGCGTCGTCGACGAGGCGCCAGCCTTCGGCGAGCAGCCGCCCGGCGAGCTCCTCCGAGTCGACCTCGTTGCGCGTGCACCCGAGGGTGACGAGGGCAACGCTCCTCTCGGTGGTCGCGGGGGGCGGGGTCATGCGTCCACTCTAGATGGCGGGGTGTTCAATGGCCGACATGCTCGGAACCGACCCCCGCAGCCACCCCGACCCGGTCGCCGAGGCGCGCGAGCTGCTCGCCGCGAGCCCGCTCATCGACGGGCACAACGACCTCCCCTGGGCCGCCCGTGAGCAGGTTCGCTACGACTTCGAGGCTCTGGACCTGACGCGGAAGGTCGCCACGACGCAGACCGACCTGCCGCGCCTGGCCGAGGGCGGCGTCGGCGGACAGTTCTGGTCGGTCTTCGTGCCGAGCACCCTGCAGGGTGACTCCGCCGTCATCGCCACGCTCGAGCAGATCGACGGCGTACACCGGATGATCGGGACGTATGCCGACCGGCTCGCGCTCGCACGCACGGCCGACGAGGTCGAGCGCGCCAATGCGTCCGGCCGGATCGCCTCGCTGCTCGGCGCTGAGGGCGGCCACTCCATCGGCAGCTCGCTCGCGACACTGCGCCTGCTGCATGTGCTCGGCGTGCGGTACATGACCCTGACCCACAACGACAACACCCCGTGGGCCGACTCGGCGACCGACGCTCCGCTGGTCGGCGGGCTGACGGAGTTCGGCCGCGAGGTCGTCCGCGAGATGAACCGCCTCGGCATGATGGTCGACCTCAGCCACGTGGCCGCGACGACGATGCGGCATGCCCTCGAGGCCACGGATGCGCCGGTCGTGTTCAGCCACTCGTCCGCGCTGGCCCTGTGTGACACCCCGCGGAACGTGCCTGACGACGTGCTCGAAGCGCTGCCTGCGAACGGCGGGATCTGCATGGTCACCTTCGTGCCCGAGTTCGTCTCCCCGGCCACGGCCGAGTGGCGAGTGGAGGCGGCGGCCGCCGCGGCTCAGGTCGGCGTCGACGCCAAGGACTGGGAGGCGTTCGGGGTCTTCACCGCATCGTGGAGCGCCGACCACCCGAAGCCGGACGCGTCGATCGACCAGGTCGTCGCGCACCTCGAGCACGTCCGCGACGCGGCGGGCATCGACCATGTCGGCATCGGCGGCGACTACGACGGCACCGACACCTTTCCGGTCGGGCTCGAGGACGTCAGCGGCTACCCGCGCCTCGTGGCAGCGCTGCTCGACCGAGGCTGGGCGACCGGCGACGTGCACAAGCTCGTCCGCGGGAACACGCTTCGAGTCATGCGCGACGTCGAGTCGGTCGCCCGCGACCTGCAGACCACCCGCGCGCCGAGCCTCAAGACCATGAGCGAGCTCGACGGCTGACGCGAGCGGCGGGCCGGGCAGCGGCATACGGCGACGTCTCGGAACGACGGCGCGGAGCTGACATCTCGCCCGGCCCGGCCTACTGGCGGAAGCGGGCGATGGTGAGCCCGACCAGGCGGGCCACCACGAGCGCGACGTAGAGCATGCCGGAGATCATCTCGAGCATGACGAACGACCGCGCGTGAGGGGTGACAGCGCTGATGTCCGACAGGCCGGTCGAGGTCATCGTCGTGATCGACAGGTAGAGCAGCTCGTACCAGGTCCGAGTGCCTGGCAGCGCCTCGCCGTAGATCGTGAAGGAGTTCGGCCAGATGAACTGGATGGCGAAGTAGAGATAGGCGAAAGCCCAGGCCACGACAGTGAACGTGGCGCCGGTCGCGAAGAGCTCGTCCTTGGTCACCCAGTTGTCCGCGAACATGTACCGGAGCAGCGCGTAGCCGGTGTAGAAGTAGAAGACGGCGTGCAGCATGGACGACCAGAACGCCACCGCGTCGTTGTCGGGCCAGACCGCCTCCGCGACCGTGAGCAGGACGACCGGGATGCCGATGCCCGCGGCGATCCAGGTCAACGCCGGGGTCGCCCGGACGGCGCGGACAGCGAGGAACAGCACGACGAGACCGACCAGGCCGAACAGGCTCTTGCCGAAGTACCGCCACTCCCCCAGCGTCGCGTTCTCCATCGACGGGTAGACCACGATCGCCACGAGCTGGACGACGAGCAGGACCGCACAGGGCAGCTCCCTGAAGCTGCGACGGAAGCGGTACCACCGCGTCGGCGGGCCGCCTCGGCGGGACGTTGACGGCCACAGCTCCAACGACGCGCTCACCTGGTCGAGCCTAGTGGCCAGTCCGTCAAGAACGCGTCAACGACCGCCCGACTCGGGCGAGACCGAGGGCTGACCTGCGAGGATCGACCTATGGGTCGTGGTTCGCTGCGCATCTACCTGGGCGCCGCACCCGGAGTCGGCAAGACCGTCGCGATGCTCGACGAGGCCCACCGGCGTCGCGAGCGCGGCACGGACGTCGTCGTCGGCATCGTCGAGACGCACGGACGGGTTCACACGGCGCAGCTGCTCGAGGGCCTGGAGATCCTGCCGCGCCTGGCCCTGGAGTACCGCGGGTCGCACCTGACCGAGCTCGACCCTGCGGCCGTCATCGCCCGACGGCCGCAGGTGGTGCTCGTCGACGAGCTGGCGCACACCAACGTGCCGGGCTCGGTCCACGAGAAGAGGTGGCAGGACGTCGAGGACATCCTGGACGCCGGCATCGACGTGCTCTCGACCGTCAACATCCAGCACCTGGAGTCGCTCAACGACGTCGTCGAGTCGATCACCGGGATCCGCCAGCAGGAGACCGTGCCGGACGAGGTGGTGCGCCGGGCGGAGCAGGTCGAGCTCGTCGACATGACACCCGAGGCGCTGCGGCGCCGGCTGGCCCATGGCAACGTCTACGGGCCCGAGAAGGTCAACGCCGCCCTGGCCAACTACTTCCGGGTCGGCAACCTCGCGGCCCTGCGCGAGATCGCCCTGCTGTGGCTGGCGGACCGGGTCGACGAGGCCCTGGAGCGGTACCGGGAGGCTCAGGGCATCCGCGAGCCGTGGCCGGCCCGCGAGCGGGTCGTCGTCGCGGTGACCGGTGGCCCGGAGAGCGAGACGCTGCTGCGACGCGGTGCCCGGATCGCGAGCCGAGCCGCGGGCGGTGACCTGATCGCCTGCCACGTGCGGTCGGCAGAGGGCCTGGTCAGCGCCGACCCGGCTACCCTGGCCCGGCTGCGCCGGGTCGCTCGCGATGTCGGCGCGGAGTTCCACGACGTGTCCGGCCACGACACGGCTGCCGCGATCCTGGACTACGCCCGCGGCGTGAACGCCACCCAGATCGTGGTCGGGGTGAGCCGCCGCAGCCGATGGCAGCAGCTGCTCCGGCCGAGCATCGCCTCCGAGGTCGCCGACGGCTCCGGCGCCGAGATCGACGTGCACCTCGTGTCGCACGAGGACTCCAAGGTGGGCCACCGGGCCCGACGGGCGCGCGGGCTGCCCTGGCAGCGGGTGCTGGCCGGCTTCCTGCTCGCTGTGGTCGCGATGGTGCCGCTGACCGTCGTGCTCGTCAGCACCCAGGACGGACACACCCTGTCCCTCGACCTGCTCCTCTACCTCGCGCTGACGGTCGCGTGTGCGCTGGTCGGAGGCATCTGGCCGGCACTGTTCTGCGCGGTCGCAGGGTCACTCGTCGTCAACTGGTTCTTCACCGAGCCGACCGGCACGCTGACCATCAGCCAGGCGCCGAACGCCGTAGCCCTTGCCGTGTTCGTCCTCGTGGCCATGGCGGTGTCCTGGATCGTCAACCTCGCAGCTCGCCGGACCGAGCAGGCCGTGGCTGCCCAGCGAGAGTCCCAGGCGCTGGCAGCCCTGAGCCGCGACCTCCTGGCTGAGCCACGCCCCCTGCCGGCGCTGCTCGACCGAGCCCGCAGCGCGCTGGGCATGCGTCGCGCGGTGCTCACCGAGACCACCGGTGACGGCGGCTCGGTCGTGGTCGCCTCCACCGACCCGGAGCTCGTCGTCGGCGCGCCGCTGCCGACCGGGCAGTCGTGGACGCTCGACTCCACGGTGGACGAGGGCGTGCACCTGCTCCTGGACGGTCCTCCCGTCGCTGCCGGCGACCAGCGGGTGGTCAATGCATATGCCGCCCACGCCGCCATCCTGCACGGGCGAGAGCAGCTGGTCCGCGCCGCCCAGCAGGCCGCGGGGCTCGCCCGCGACAACGCAGCGCGAACCACCCTGCTGGCCGCCGTGTCGCACGACCTGCGCACCCCGCTCGCGGCCATCAAGGCAGGAGTGTCGACCCTGCGGCAGGCCGGAGTGGAGCTCGCGCCGGGCGACGAGGCCGAGCTGCTGGAGTCGATCGAGGAGTCGGCGGACCGGCTCGACGCCCTGATCGGCAACCTGCTCGACCTGTCCCGTCTCGAGACCGGGACGGTCCGCGCCCACGCCCACTCGATCGACCTGCTCGACGCTGTCGTGGGCACCGTCCGCACCACCTCGGACCCGGCACGCGTCGACGTCGACATCGAGGACGACCTGCCACTGGTGACTGCGGACCTGGGCCTGCTGGACCGTGTCCTCGCGAACGTCGTCGAGAACGCGCTGCACCACAGCGGCGACGAGATCCGGGTCACGGCCGGCCCGATCGGGCACACGGTCCAGCTGCGGGTCATCGACCGGGGGCCGGGGGTCGGCGACGAGGACAAGGACCGCATCTTCGCGGCGTTTCAGCGCGTCGGCGACGCACCGCGCGGAGACGGCCTCGGTCTCGGGCTCGCGGTGGCGCGGGGCCTGACCACGGTGATGGGGGGCACGCTCGTCGCCGAGGACACGCCGGGCGGCGGGCTGACCATGGTCATCGAGCTCCCGATCGCGCACGAGCCGCCCGCCGAGGGCCCGGAGCCTCCGCGGCCCGTGGAAGCTCCGTCACGGCGGGCACCCGCGGCCGACGTCTCGACGACCGAGGATGCCGGCCCCACTCGACCAGTACCCGAGGCTGCCCGTCTCCAGGAGGACGCATGACGCGAGTGCTCGTCGTCGACGACGACCCCCGGCTCCAGCGGACGCTGACCATCGCGCTGCGCGCCCACGGCAACGAGGTGGTGACCGCGAGCGACGGCCGCACCGCGATGCAGTCGGTCAGCGAGGACGCCCCCGACGTGGTGATCCTCGACCTCGGACTCCCGGACCTCGACGGCACGGACGTGCTGCGGCGTGTGCGGGCGGTGTCGGCCGTTCCGGTCATCGTCCTTTCCGCGCGTCACGAGTCCGACGACAAGATCGAGGCTCTCGACCTGGGCGCCGACGACTACGTGACCAAGCCGTTCGGCGTCGAAGAGCTGCTCGCACGCGTGCGGGCCGCGGTGCGCCGCGGCGGTGACGTCGGCCGCCAGCTCGGCTCGGTGTCGACCGACCACTTCACCCTCGACTTCGCCGAGCGCCGCGCGACCGTGGAGGGCGTCGAGGTGCGGCTCACGCCGACCGAGTGGCGGATGCTCGAGACGCTCTGCCGCGAGCCGGGACACCTCGTGTCGCAGCAGGAGCTGCTCCAATCAGTGTGGGGGCCGTCCTACGGTCGGGAGTCCAACTACCTTCGCGTCTACGCCAACCAGCTGCGCCGCAAGCTCGAGCCCGACCCCGCGCACCCGCAGCACCTCGTCACCGAGCCCGGCCTCGGCTACCGGTTCAACCTCTGAGACTCGTGGGTGGCCCTGGATGACACCGGAGCCGGCCCGTGTTGTCGCCTCCATGAGTGAAGACACGACCCAGAACACCACGAACCCGACGACCAGCCCCGTGGGCACCGAGCTCGCCCTCCCCGAGAGCCACCTCGACCTGCTGGAGCGTCCGCTCTTCGCGCATCTGGCCACCGTGCGCCCCGACGGCGCCCCGCAGAGCAGCGTCATGTGGTTCGTGTGGGACGGCGCGCGCCTGCGCATCACCCACACCAAGAGCCGGCAGAAGTTCGCCAACCTCGCCCAGGACCCGCGCCTGTCGCTCTCGATCGCCGACCCCGACGACGGGTACCGGACGATCGAGGTGCGTGGAGTCGTGGAGAGCATCGAGGACGACGACGAGACCGCGTCGTTCTACAAGGGCCTCCAGCACCGCTACGGCATGGACTACGAGATCCACGACGCACCCGTGCGGGTCGTCATGACCATCCGGCCCACCAAGGTGATCGCCACCGAGGGCGGCGGGATCGTCGCCACGGCCGGCCGGTAGGCCCTACCAGCGCTCGCGGCCGCCTCGGTCGGTGAGGTTCCAGGCGTCCTCCGACTCCTCGTCGTCCTCATCGACCCGCGGTGTCATGTCCGCCGGGGTCCAGGTCGAGGCCCCCGGCGACGTGGCCGAGGTGGGCACCGCCTCGGTCGCCTCCTGGTCCCGACGCTCGCCGCGTTCGGCCACCAGCGACGCCGTGCGCCGCGGCGCGGCGTCCTCGCCCGGGTCGTCGCGCACGTCCGGCTCGTCCGCTTCGTCTGGGCTGCCGTATGCCGCTGCGCCACCCGGTGCCACCGCATCGCCCACGTCGTGTGCGGCATACCCGGTGGCTCCGTCGTCCGTCGAGCCGTCCGCAAGGTCGTCGGTGTCGTCGGTGTCGTCGGCTGCGTCGTTGGGATGCGGCACGTCCTCGCCGCGCAGCAGGGCCAGCGTCTGCGACAGGTCGTCCGGGCGGACGAGCACATCGCGGGCCTTGCTCCCCTCGCTCGGGCCGACGATGCCCCGCGACTCCAGCAGGTCCATGAGTCGCCCGGCCTTGGCGAAGCCGACGCGCAGCTTGCGCTGCAGCATCGACGTCGACCCGAACTGCGTCGTGACGACGAGCTCGGTCGCCTGCAGGAGCACGTCGAGGTCGTCGCCGATGTCGTCGTCGATCTGCTTCTTGGGCGTGGCGACGGTGACGTTCTCGACGTAGCTGGGCTTGAGCTGGGTCGTGACGAACTTGACGACCTCGTGGATCTCGGACTCGTTGACCCACGCTCCCTGCACACGCATCGGCTTGCTCGCCCCCATCGGGAGGAAGAGCGCGTCACCCTGGCCGATGAGCTTCTCCGCGCCGGGCTGGTCGAGCACCACGCGCGAGTCGGCGAGCGACGATGTGGCGAACGCCATCCGCGACGGGACGTTGGCCTTGATGAGGCCCGTCACGACGTCGACCGACGGACGCTGCGTCGCGAGCACGAGATGGATGCCCGCCGCCCGGGCGAGCTGGGTGATCCGGACGACCGACTCCTCGACGTCGCGCGGGGCGACCATCATGAGGTCGGCAAGCTCGTCGACCACGACGAGCAGGTATGGGTACGTCGTGATCTGTCGCTCGGACCCCGGAAGCGGCTTGACCTTGCCCGCCCGCACCGCCTTGTTGAAGTCGTCGACGTGCTTGAAGCCGAAGGCCGCCAGGTCGTCGTAGCGCTGGTCCATCTCCCGCACGACCCACTGAAGGGCCTCGGCGGCCTTCTTCGGGCTGGTGATGATCGGGGTGATCAGGTGCGGGATGCCCTCGTAGGCCGTGAGCTCCACGCGCTTCGGGTCGACGAGGACCAGCCTCACCTCCTCCGGCGTCGAGCGCATGAGGACCGAGGTGATCATCGAGTTGACGAAGCTCGACTTGCCCGAACCCGTCGCGCCGGCGACGAGCAGGTGCGGCATCTTGGCGAGGTTCGCGATGACGTAGGCGCCCTCGACGTCCTTGCCGACGCCCATGACCATGGGGTGCGAGTTCGACCTCGCGGTGTGGCTCCGCAGCACATCGCCGAGGGCGACGTTCTCGCGGTCGGCGTTCGGGATCTCGATGCCGATGGCCGACTTGCCCGGGATCGGGCTGAGGATGCGCACGTCGGCCGACGCGACGGCATACGCGATGTTCTTGGACAGCGCGGTGACGCGCTCGACCTTCGTGCCCGCGCCGAGCTCGACCTCGTAGCGGGTGACCGTCGGCCCGCGGGTGAACCCCGTGACGGCCGCGTCGATGTCGAACTGCTCGAAGACGTTGGTCAGGGACTCGAGCACGCGGTCGTTGGCCTCGCTGCGGGTCTTGTGCGGCGCCCCGTGGCTGAGCATCTCGCTGTCCGGCAGGCGGTAGGTGATGTCGCCTCCGAGGGAGAGCTGCTCGGCCCGGGCCGGCAGCTCCGAGGTCGGAGGTGGCACCAGCTCCGCCTTCGGGCCGACCTTTCCGGTCTCGGGCGCGCCGTGTGTGCGGGGGTCGCTCGCGTCGACGCCCACCCCGCTCGGGCGCGGGGCCAGGACGCCGGGGGCGGTCGGACGCTTCTCGCCCGGGCGCAGTCGCATCGTTGCCTCGGCGTCGGCGTCGAGCTGGGCCGCCTGGCGGAACGCCTCGTCACCCTCGCGCCGCTCGAGGTCGGTCCCCTTGCGCCGGGCGCGCTTGAGCGACTCGGCGGGCGCGTCGGCGGCTTCCGACTCACCCTTCGCGTCGCCGCGGTGGATGACCAGGTCCCTGAGCTGGCGAAGCCGGGTCGGGATCAGGTTGACGGGAGTCGCGGTGATGACGAGCAGCCCGAAGAGGCCGAGGAGGCACAGCAGGGTGACCGCGCCGTACACGGACACAGCCGCGGCAAGCGGGCTCGAGGCCAGGAAGCCGATGATGCCGCCCGCGGCGCGCATCCCGTCGGCGCCGTCGGGCGGGTTGGGGATGTCGTCGGCGATGTGTGAGAGGCCGCACGCGGCGAACGTCAGGGCGATGGTCCCGACGACGATGCGGTTGGTCGTCGCCTCGTCCTGCGGCGCGCGCAGCATGCGAAGCCCGAGTGCGAGCAGGACCAGGGGCACGGCATACGCGACCCGGCCGAAGGTGCCGGCGAAGACTGCATGCACGGCCTGCCCGACGACACCCGAGACGTTCCACCACTCGCGCGCGGCGACGACGATGGCGAGCGCGATGAGCGCGAAGCCGAGGCCGTCGCGACGGTGCTCCGGCTCGAGCTCGGCGGCGCTGTGCCCGACCCGCCGCACGGCCCCACCGGCGAGGTGCGAGACACCCATCCACGTGTTGCGGACCGCGTTGAACGGGAACGGCAGGCCGCCGTCCTTCGCCTTGCCAGCCGGCTTGCGGGCGGCCGGCTTGCGCTGGGCGGGGCGCGCCGACCGAGCAGCGGGCGGGCGCGAGGACGCGCCGCCGCCCGACCCCTTCGCGCGGGTCGCGGCGCCCGAGCTCTGTCGCTGGCTGCTGGACGGACGTGTCGCCATGGTTGCACGGTACGCCAGCGCCCCTCTGAACTCACGCGTCACACGCGCAACACGGGCGGAACGGACCATCTGGCGCGAGCAACCGGTCAGGAATCGAGAAGCCGTGCTCGGGGCGTGCGGCTAGCGTGATCCAGTCAGGACATCCGCCCGCGCGCCGGCACGGACGTAGCGTGGGGTCCGCAGCACCACGGACCTTCGCCGACCCCGCCTGGGGCCGGTGGACGGAGGACGGTTCGCGCCCGACGGGGGCCCGCCGACGAGAGGGAGACACGATGAGCACCGCCACGAGGACCGGCGCCTCGGCGACACGGAAGAAGGCGAGCGCGGCCGCGAACGACGCGAAGGCGGCCGACGGTTCTCCGGCTGACGGCGCAGCGCGGTCTGGGACGGCACACGTCGCCGACAGCCATGACCTGATCCGCGTCCACGGCGCCCGCGAGAACAACCTCAAGGACATCAGCATCGAGATCCCCAAGCGGCGGCTGACGGTGTTCACGGGCGTCTCCGGCTCCGGCAAGAGCTCGCTCGTCTTCGACACGATCGCCGCTGAGTCCCAGCGGATGATCAACGAGACCTACAGCGCCTTCGTCCAGGGGTTCATGCCGACCCTGTCCCGGCCCGACGTCGACGTGCTCGACGGGCTGACGACGGCGATCCTCGTGGACCAGGAACGGATGGGCTCCAACCCTCGCTCCACCGTTGGAACTGTCACCGACGCGAATGCCATGCTCCGAATCCTGTTCAGCCGTCTCGGAAAGCCCCACATCGGGTCGCCGCAGGCCTACTCCTTCAACGTCGCCTCGATCTCCGGGGCCGGAGCGGTCACCATCGAGCGAGGCGGCTCGACGACGAAGGAGCGGCGCAGCTTCAGCATCACCGGCGGCATGTGTCCCCGCTGCGAGGGCATGGGCAACGTGACGGACTTCGACCTGACCGCTCTCTACGACGACTCGAGGTCGCTCAACGAGGGCGCCCTGACGATCCCGGGCTACAGCATGGACGGCTGGTACGGCCGCATCTTCCGCGGCAGCGGCTTCTTCGACCCGGACAAGCCGATCCGCAAGTACACCAAGAGGGAGCTGCACGACCTGCTCTACAAGGAGCCGACCAAGATCAAGGTCGACGGGATCAACCTCACCTACGAGGGGCTCGTCCCGAAGATCCAGAAGTCGATGCTGTCCAAGGACGTCGACTCGCTCCAGCCGCACATCCGCGCCTTCGTCGAACGGGCGGTGACCTTCACGACCTGTCCCGAGTGCGAAGGAACCCGTCTGAGCAAGGCGGCCCGGTCCTCGAAGATCGCGGGCATCAGCATCGCCGACGCGTGCGCCATGCAGATCAGCGACCTCGCCGACTGGGTGCGCGCACTGCACGAGCCGTCAGTGACCCCGCTGCTGACCGCGCTTCGTGACGCCCTCGACTCGTTCGTCGAGATGGGCCTGGGCTACCTCAGCCTCGATCGTTCGTCGGGCACGCTGTCCGGCGGAGAAGCCCAGCGCACCAAGATGATCCGGCATCTGGGTTCCTCGCTCACCGACGTCACGTATGTCTTCGACGAGCCGACGATCGGCCTGCACCCCCACGACATCCAGCGCATGAACGGCCTGCTGCTGCAGCTGCGCGACAAGGGCAACACGGTGCTCGTCGTGGAGCACAAGCCCGAGGCCATCGCCATCGCCGACCACGTCGTCGACCTCGGGCCCGGTGCGGGCACGGCCGGCGGAGAGGTGGTCTTCGAAGGGACCGTCGACGGGCTTCGCGGAAGCGACACGATCACCGGGCGGCACCTCGACGACCGCGCCAGCCTCAAGCCGTCCGTCCGGACCTCGTCCGGAGCCCTCGAGGTGCGCGGCGCGAGCACGCACAACCTGCAGGACGTCGACGTCGACCTCCCGCTCGGCGTGCTTGTCGTCATCACCGGAGTGGCGGGCTCCGGCAAGAGCTCGTTGGTGCACGGCTCGGTTGCGGGCCGCGACGGCGTGGTGGTCGTCGACCAGGGAGCGATCCGCGGCTCTCGCCGCAGCAATCCCGCCACGTACACCGGGCTGCTCGAGCCGATCCGAAAGGCCTTCGCCAAGGCCAACGGGGTCAAGCCGGCGCTGTTCAGCGCCAACTCCGAGGGCGCGTGCCCGACGTGCAACGGCGCCGGGGTGATCTACACCGACCTGGCGATGATGGCCGGGGTCGCCGTCGTCTGCGAGGAGTGCGGAGGCAAGCGGTTCCAAGCCCAGGTGCTCGAGTACACCTTCGGCGGCAAGGACATCAGCGAGGTCCTCGCCATGCCCGTCGCCGAGGCCGTCGAGTTCTTCGCCGACCGCGAGGCCAAGATCCCTGCGGCGCACCAGATCCTGCGCCGGCTGGACGACGTCGGGCTAGGTTACCTCAGCCTCGGTCAGCCCCTCACCACGCTGTCCGGCGGCGAGCGTCAGCGGCTCAAGCTGGCGACCCAGATGGCCGAGAAAGGCGACGTCTACGTGCTCGACGAGCCGACGAGCGGTCTGCATCTGGCCGACGTCGAGCAGCTGCTCGGGCTCCTCGACCGGCTGGTCGACTCCGGCAAGTCCGTCATCGTCATCGAGCACCACCAGGCCGTCATGGCACACGCCGACTGGGTCATCGACCTCGGCCCGGGCGCCGGCCACGACGGCGGCCGGGTCGTCTTCGAGGGTCCTCCCGCCGAGCTCGTGGCGACGCAGGGCACGCTCACGGGCGAGCACCTCGCGGCATACGTCGGGGGGTGACCCAAAACCGGGCGGGAGACCACGCGACCGCAGAGCGCGCTGGCCCATCCGCCGCATCCCGGAGAGCGCGACGGTGGAGCGCGACGCGGAGCGGCACGGTGTCTCAGATGGCGACACCTCCCGACCGACGGGTGGACAGCCCTCAGGCGGGCCCCCTATCGTCGTGCCAGGTCAAGAGTGTCAGCGACAAGCCCCGGCTCGCTGGCCAGCAACCCTCCTCCGCGGTGGGGTGCTCCGGGTGACGACCTGGCCGTTCCTCGCGGTGTTCGTGACATGCGAGGGCCGGCAAGCGCGGGCCTGCATCCGGTGGGTCCCTCAGACCCAGGAGCAGTCTCATGTCCGTCCTCCCCACCACCGCACTCTGTGGCGGCGCGCCGGCGCCGGTCGTGCGCACGCGGGCCCTGCATGTCGTGCCGGAGGCGAGCACGCTGCCGACCGTCGTCGGCGCCGGCCTGCGCGTCCCCACCGTGAACGGCGAGGTCCGCTACGCCAACCTCGACCACGCGGCCTCGACCCCAGCCCTGACCGAGGTCAAGGCTGCGGTCGACCGGGCGCTGGAGACGTACTCCTCCGTCCACCGCGGCGCTGGGTTCGCGTCCCGCCTGACGAGCGCGTGGTACGAGCAGGCACGCTCCGAGGTGGCCGAGTTCGTCGGGGCCCGAGCGGACGACATCGTCGTCTTCACCCGCACGACCACGGACTCCTGGTCGGTGCTCTCCAAGGCCCTGCCGGGCCGCACGACCGTGTTCGTCTTCGGGACCGAGCACCACTCGACGCTGCTTCCATGGGGTCGCTTCCGCACGGTCCGGCTTCCGATCCCGGAGTCGGTCGAGGACGCCCACGCGCTGCTCGACGAGGCGCTGTCGGAGCACCCGTCGCGCCACCGGCTCGTCGTCATCGCGGCCGCGTCCAACGTGACCGGCGAGGTCTGGCCCGTCGAGCGGTTCGCGCGGCTCGCCCACGACCACGGGGCACGCATCGCCGTCGATGCCGCGCAGCTGTCCGCGCACCGCACCATCGACCTCGCCGCCTGGGACGCCGACTACGTCGCGTTCTCCGGCCACAAGACGTACGCCCCTTACGGCGCCGGCGTCCTCGCGGGCCGGTCCGACTGGCTCGACGCCGGCACGCCGTACCTCTTCGGCGGGGGCGCCACCCGCGCCGTCACCGACGAGGGCACGACGTGGGCGGTCGGGCCGGCCCGCCACGAGGGCGGCAGCCCGAACGTCATCGGTGCCATCGCCCTCGCCGCGGCGTGCGCGACGATCCGCCGACACCGACCCGCGATCGAGGCTCACGAGGAGCAGCTGCTCGCACGGCTTCGGGACGGCCTGGAGGACGTGCCTGGCGTCGAGGTGCTCCACATCTTCGACGAGGAGCACGACCGGGTCGGCGTCGTGGCCTTCACCGTCGACGGCTTCGAGTCCTCCCTCGTGTCGCAGGTGCTCTCCGTCGAGCACGGGATCGGTGTGCGCGACGGCAAGTTCTGCGCGCACCTGCTTGTCGATGAGCTCCTCGACGACCCCTGGGGGGAGCAGCCGGCTACCGCCGTCCGCGCCAGCATCGGGCTGGGCAGCACTGCGGAGGGCGTCGAGCGCCTCGTCACGGCGGTCCGACAGCTGGTCGAGCAGGGCCCGGCCTCGTCCTGGTCGCACACCGAGGCGGGCTGGGTGCTCGACGGCGACGACCCGCGCGACATCGAGGTCGACCGGCCCTGGTGATGCGCTGCCCAGCGCATCCTCGGCACCGTGGGACGCGTGGGACGTGTGGGACGCGTGCACACTCGACCAGTTCGGTCAGCCGGCTTTCTGGAGGGCGTAGCTCGCCCATACTGCCGCGTGGTCGGCCCGGTTGTACGCGATCTCACCCGCCTCGACGAGGGTGAGCCCCCGGCTCAGCACGTGGTCGATCTGGACGTAGGGCGGCATACGGCTGTCGGAGTAGGGCCAGGTGCGCACCCAGCCCTGCCCAGCCTCACGCTGGGCGTCGATCAGCCCGGTCGCGAGGTCACGGAAGACCGGATGGCCGAAGGCCGCGTTGAAGTCACCGGCGATGATCACCGGCTCGCTGCCGTGCTGCGCGTCCTTCCAAACGTCGAGGCGCTGCAAGCCGGCGTGCCACTGGTCCGTCGCGCCGCGCACCGGAGCCATCGGGTGCGCCACCTTGAGGCGCACCCGGCCTTCGGCGACGGTCACGTCGACCTCGGGCTGCGCGTTGGGGGTCGCCTCGGCGGCAGAGTCGGTCCCGGCGCTGCGCAGGCTCAGCGGGTAGCGCGACAGGATCATCGTGCCGGTGTACGTGTCCGCCCGGGGCGTTCCGACCCGCTGCGTGAAGTACGCGGTCGCGCCGTCGTCGTCGAGACCCTGGATGGCGTCCGGCGTGGCCTCCGTGAGCACGAGCACGTCGACGCCGTGGTAGCGCACGGCGTCCATCAGCTGCAGCGGGTTCGCCTGCCCGAAGCGCAGGTTCGCTGCCATGACCGTGAGGTCGCGGTCCGCCTTGGGCGACGCATGGGACCGGTACGTCGGCACGACCATCGCCATCGCGACCGTGAGCGCCGCGACGACCGGCACCACCATCCACCACCGCCGTAGCAGCAGGGTCGCCGCTGTCAGCAGGACGAGCCCGACGACCACGAACGGGGCGCCGGACTGGATGACCACCACGAGGTATGCCGTCGAGTCCAGCCAGCGCAGCGCGCCCATCCCGACGAGGATGACGAGCGCGACGCCGATGGCCACGTCCAGCCACCAGCGTGGCAGCCGAACGCGCTCGTCGGGCTCGTCGGACTCGTCGGGCTCCGCCTCGTCGACGGGTGCCGCAGCGACGTGCGTGGCGGTCATCTCAGGCCTGAAGCACGACCGGGATGATCATGGGGCGCCGGCGGATCTTGCCGCCGACCCAGGACCCGACGGCTCGACGGATGACCTGCTGGAGCTGGTGGTCGTCGCGGACGCCGTTGGCGACCGCCTCCTCCACGGCGCGCTCCACCTTGGGGATGACCTGCTGGAAGATCTCCTCGTCCTCGACAAAACCGCGCGCCGTGATCTCCGGGCCGGATGCGATCTTCCCGGTTGCGGCATCGAGCACGACGATGCAGGTGATGAAGCCCTCGTCGCGCAGGATCCGGCGGTCCTTGAGCAGGGCCTCGTCGGTGCCTCCGATGTTGGTGCCGTCGACGTAGATGTAGCCGCAGTCGACGACGCCGACGACCGCGGCGTGCCCGTCGACGAGGTCGACGACGACGCCGTCCTCGGCGAGCACCACGTGGTCGTCCGCGACACCGGTGCTCCTGGCCAGCTGCGCGTTGGCGAACATGTGGCGCCACTCGCCGTGGACGGGCATCACGTTGCGGGGCTTGACGATGTTGTAGGCGTAGAGGAGCTCACCGGCGCTCGCGTGGCCCGAGACGTGCACCTTGGCGTTGCCCTTGTGCACGACGTTGGCTCCAAGGCGCATCAGGCCGTTGATGACGCGGTAGACGGCGTTCTCGTTGCCGGGGATCAGGCTGCTGGCGAGCAGCACGGTGTCTCCGGGGCCGACGTTGATGCGGTGGTCGCGGTTGGCCATCCGGGACAGCGCCG
This sequence comes from Monashia sp. NPDC004114, assembly GCF_053603855.1. Classification (NCBI taxonomy): domain Bacteria; kingdom Bacillati; phylum Actinomycetota; class Actinomycetes; order Micrococcales; family Intrasporangiaceae; genus Intrasporangium; species Monashia sp. NPDC004114. The sequence goes on from NZ_JBSGGK010000019.1 coordinate 43,464, forward strand.
CCATCGGCTCGCCCTGGGAGCCGGTGCAGATGAGCACCACCTGGTCGTCGTCCAGCGCGTCGATCCGCTTGAGGTCCACGAGGATGTCCTCGGGCACCTGGAGGTATCCGAGGTCGGCTGCGATGCCCATGTTGCGGACCATCGAGCGACCGACCATGGCGACCTTGCGCCCGGCCTTCTCCGCCGCGTCGAGAACCTGCTGGACGCGGTGGACGTGGCTGCTGAAGCAGGCCACGATGATGCGCCGCTCCGCGTGCCGGAACACCTTGTCGATGGCTGGTGCGATCTCGAGCTCAGGCGTGGTGAAACCCGGCACGTCGGCGTTGGTGGAGTCCGTGAGGAACAGGTCGACGCCCTCCTCGCCGAGCCGCGCGAAGGCGCGCAGGTCGGTGAGCCGCCCGTCCAGGGGCAGCTGGTCCATCTTGAAGTCACCGGTGTGCAGCAGCGAGCCGGCGTCGGTGCGGACGAAGACCGCGAGAGCGTCGGGGATCGAGTGGTTCACCGCGACGAACTCGAGGTCGAAGACCCCGAGCCGCTCCCGCTGCCCTTCTCGCACGGCCATGCTGAAGGGCCGGATCCGGTGCTCCTTGAGCTTGGCCTCGACGAGGGCGAGGGTCAGTGTCGACCCGATGAGCGGGATGTCCTGCTTGAGGCGGAGCAGGTACGGCACGGCGCCGATGTGGTCCTCGTGGCCGTGCGTGAGCACGATCGCCTCGATGTCGTCGAGGCGGTCCTCTATGTAGGAGAAGTCCGGGAGGATCAGGTCGACGCCGGGGTGGTGGTCCTCCGGGAAGAGGACGCCGCAGTCGATGATGAGCAGGCGGCCCTTGGTCTCGAGGACGGCCATGTTGCGGCCGACCTCGCCGAGCCCCCCGAGGGCCACGACCCGCAGGCCGTTCTCCGGAAGGGCGGGGGGCGAGTTCAGCTCGGGGTGAGGATGGCTCACAGGTGTCCTGTCGTTCGGTGGTGTCGTCGGCGCGAGCCGACCGAGGTCATTCGGCGACCGTCCCGAGGGCGTCGCGCAGGAGAGCGGTCTGCTCGTCGTCGGCCGGCACGAGTGGAAGGCGCACGGTGGGCGATGCGATGACGCCCTGCAGGGCCAGGCCCGCCTTGGCCATGATGGCCCCCTGCGTGACGTTCATGATGGCGTGGACGAGCGGCGCGAGGTGCCGGTGGACTGCGCGAGCGTCGTCCCAGCGCCCGTCGAGCACGGCGTCGGCCATCCGGCGGTATGCCGCTGGGGCCACCTGGGAGGTTACGCCGACGAAGCCGACCGCTCCGTTGCCGAAGTGCGCGAGGTTCATCGCGTCGTCGCCGGAGTACCAGTCCAGCCCGGTCGCCTGCATCAGCTCGCTCGCCAGCCACAGGTCCCCACGGGCGTCCTTGACCGCACGGATGCGGTCGTGCTCGGCGATCCGCAGATACGTCTCGCGCGCGATCGCGATGCCGGCCCGGCCGGGGATGTCGTAGATCATGACCGGCAGGTCGCTCGCGTCGGCGAGGGCCAGGAAGTGCGCGACAAGTCCCGCCTGCGGAGGCTTGTTGTAGTACGGCGTCACGGCGAGGACGGCGTCGGCCCCGGCCTTCTCGGCGGCCCGGACCGACTCGACGCTCTTGGCGGTGTCGTTGCTTCCGGCGCCGGCAATGACGACGGCTCGGTCCCCGACGGCGTCGATGACCACCCGCAGCAGCTCGTCCTTCTCAGCGGCGGTGGTCGTCGGCGACTCGCCGGTCGTGCCTGAGATGACGAGCCCGTCGTGGCCGGCGTCGACCAGGTGGGTGGCCACGTGCGCCGCAGCGTCCAGGTCGACGCTGCCGTCGGGGCGCATCGGCGTGACCATCGCGGAGAGAACACGTCCGAGCGCAGGTGCGGCAGCCATGGGGCCAAGGTTAGCGCCCAGGGCCGAGGGCACCGTGTGCACCCGCCGAGTGACGAGATGTCCGGTTCGGCCGGGATGCGACGGCAGAGACGAAGCAAGGCACTACTCGCTCGGGGGTCCGAGTAGTGCCTTGCCATCGGCTACATCGGCCCGCCTCCGGCGCCGTTACACGGCCGACCTCAGCGCCGCTCGTAGGTCACCCAGGCGAAGCCGTCGCGCTCCTGCCTGGACGTCTCCGTCCAGTCGTCGGCGTCGATCGCCGGGAAGGTGACCGAACCCTCCGGCGACTGTGCGACCTCGGTGATGAGCAGCCGGGCGGCATACGGCATGGCCTCCCGGTAGATCTCACCCCCGCCGACGACGTACACCTCGTCCGCGGGGCCGGCCAGTGCGAGCGCCTCAGCGAGCGAGTGCGCGGTCTCGACGTCCGGGTGCTGCCACTCGGGCTGGCGGGTGATGACGATGCTGCGGCGGCCGGGGAGGACTCCCATCGCATCGAACGTGCGCCGGCCCATGACCATCGGATGGCCCATGGTGGTGCGCTTGAAGTATTTGAGGTCCTCGGAGATGTGCCACGGCATGGTCAGCCCGTCTCCGATGACGCCGTTGCTGGCGACCGCGGCGATCATCGTCACATTGGTCATGTCCACAGGCTGGCACAGCCCGGGCCGGGGTGGCACGGCCCTCCCGGGCGCGGCGCCGGGTCAGACCGCGATCGGCGCCTTGATGCCCGGCTCGGCGACGTAGCCGACGAGCTCGAAGTCGTCGAGGTCGAACTCGTCGATGCTGCGACGCTCCGGGTTGATGTGCATGGTCGGCAGCGAGTGCGGCGTGCGGGTGAGCTGGAGCCGCGCCTGGTCGAGGTGGTTGAGGTAGAGGTGCGCGTCACCGAGGGTGTGCACGAACTCGCCCGGCTCGAGGTCGGTCAGGTGGGCGACCATCTGGGTGAGCAGGGCGTACGACGCGATGTTGAAGGGCACGCCGAGGAAGATGTCGGCGCTGCGCTGGTAGAGCTGGCAGGACAGTCGTCGCCGCCCGTCGCTGCCGGCCGGCGAGACGTAGAACTGGAACAGGGTGTGGCACGGCGGCAGGGCCATGTCGTCGACATCCGCGACGTTCCACGCCGAGACGATGAGCCGCCGGCTGTCGGGGTTGGTGCGGATCTGCTCGATGACCTTGGCGATCTGGTCGACCCGGCGCCCATCGGGCGTCGGCCAGGAGCGCCACTGGTAGCCGTAGATCGGGCCGAGCTCACCGTCCTGGTCGGCCCACTCGTCCCAGATGGTGATGCCTCGCTCCTGCAGCCACCGCACGTTGGTGTCGCCGCGGAGGAACCACAGCAGCTCGCCGATGATCGACCGCAGGTGGAGCTTCTTCGTGGTCAGTGCCGGGAAGCCGTCTGCGAGGTCGAAGCGCATCTGGTGGCCGAAGACGCTGAGCGTGCCCGTGCCGGTCCGGTCGGACTTCTCCTGGCCGTGGGTCAGGACGGTGTCGAGGAGGTCGAGGTACTGCCGCACCCAGGCAGCGTAACCCGGCGCGAGGACAGCTCGTCGAAGCCCTGCCGTGTGCACTCCTCGGTGCCCTGACCCCAGTTCCTGCACACTCCGCATGACGTCGCGAGCACTCCTGTGGACGACACCCTCGAGGCTGGGGCTCTCCTGGTGACGATGGGCTGGTGCGGGCCGACCGAGCGATCGAACAGTCGCCGATCCTCCGCGCCCGGGTGGCCGGACAGGCTGGACTTGTCACGAAGGCCCAGGCGGTCGCGGCCGGAATCGGTCCGGAGGCCATCCGCTGGGCCGTCTCATCACGTCGGTGGGTCGTCCCGCATCCGGGCGTGTACCTGACTGCTCCCGGTCGTGACGACTGGGAGGTTCGCGCCGTCGCCGCGTTGCTCTACATCGGCGGAGATGTCGCCCTCGCAGGCACCAGCGCTGCACTCGCGTGGGGCCTCGAACGACGAGAGCCCGAGGACGTCGAGGTGATCGTCCCCGCCGGACGACGCGCCAGCATACGGCCAGGCATCGCCGTCACCCGGTCCCGTGTGTTCGGCCGACGCGTCCACCCCACAGCCTGGCCACACCGGACGACCGTCGAGCACACCGTCCTGGACCTCGGCTTGCGCCGCCCCCTGGACCGCGTGCTGTCCCTCGCAGCACGCGCCTGCCAGCTGCGCCTCACCGACGAGGACAGGCGGTCGCTGCGCTTTCTCAGCGACCGCATCAGACACACCGGGCTGTCTTGCTCGAGTGCTTCGCAGACCTCGGATCGGGCGCCGAGAGCGCGGCCGAGGTCAGGTACGTTCGCGATGTCGAACGAGCCCATGGCCTGCCGGTCGCCCGAAGGCAGGAGCCCCTGGGCGGCTCTCGACGGTGTGACAACCTCTACGAGGCCCAGCACCTCCTGCTCGAGATCGATGGACGGCTGCGCCACGAGGGGTGGTCGGGCCGGGTTCGTGACGGCCTCCGAGACCGGGCCTCTGCCCAGCGGGGGCGCCTCACGGTGCGTGGCTACTGGCCTGACGTTGCGGTCACGCCGTGCGCGTTCGCGGTCGAGGTCGCGACGCTCCTGAGCCTGCGTGGCTGGACCGGAGCACCCAAGCCGTGCCGTCGCCGAGACTGCGCTGTGCGGATTCGACCTGCTGCGTGAGTCGCGCACGTCAAACCTGATGTGTGCAGTCCGTGGCGCTATGGCCCCGATCAGTGCACACGGGCGCGCCGTGTGACGCCTCAGGCGGCGGTGGTGTTGCCGGCGAGCTGCTGGGCCACCGCTCGGGCGGCGACGCGCCCGGCCCGGTTGGCGCCGATGGTCGAGGCCGACGGACCGTAGCCCACGAAGTGGACCCTTTGGTCCCGGACCGCGCTCGTGAAGGTGTGCTGGTCGAACGGAGCGCGCAGCTGTATGCCGCCCATCCGGTTACGCAGGCGCAGCGGAGCCAGGTGCCCCAGCGTCGCCCGGAACCCGGTCGCCCAGACGATGGCGTCCGCGGCCTCGAACGAGCCATCGGCCCAGCGCACGCCGTCAGGCTCGATGCGCGAGAACATCGGGCGCCGGTCGTAGGCGCCCAGCGTCGCGGCGCGCTGCTCCTGGGGTCGCAGCATCAGTCCGGTGACGCTGACGACGCTCCGCGGCGGAAGGCCACGGGCGACGCGGTCCTCGACCAGTGCAACGGCCTCCCGTCCGGCATTCTCGTTGAACTGCCCTGTGCGCCAGACGGGTTCGCGTCGAGTGACCCAAGTTGTATGCGCGACCGGTGCCAGCTCCCCGAGGATCTGCACGGCGGACGCACCCCCGCCGACGACGATGACGCGCTGGCCCGCGAGGCCCTCCGGCCCGGCGTAGTCGACCGTGTGCAGCTGCCTCCCGCGGAACGTCTCGGCCCCCGGGTAGTACGGCACGAACGGGGTCTCCCAGGTGCCCGAGGCGTTGACGAGCGACCGGGTGATCCACGTGCCGGCGGTCGTCTCGACACGCAGCAGTCCGTCCGGGTCGTCGTCGACCGCCCTGACTGACGTCACGCGCACGGGGCGGACGACGGGCAGGTCGAAGCGCTCCTCGTAGGCGGCGAAGTAGGCGGGCACCGCGACGCTGGCCCGCGCTGCGGGGTCGACGTCGGTGAACGGCATACCCGGGAGGTCGGCGACGCCGTGCACGTCGTGCATCGTCAGGCTGTCCCAGCGGTGCTGCCAGGCACCGCCCGGCCGCTCGTTCGCGTCGAGGACGACGAACGGCCCGACTCCGAGCCGGGCGAGGTGATACGCCACCGAGAGTCCGGCCTGGCCCGCTCCGACCACCACCACTTCGACGTTGTCCACGACGGTTGAACGCGCAACGACCGTGCGATCTTCCTCGCCGATGCGCGCCAGTCAGGCGTCGTAGTCGAGGCTCACTTCGTCGGTCACCGGGTGGCTCTGGCACGCGAGGACCACTCCCGCGGCGACCTCGTCGGGCTCCAAGGCGTAGTTGCGGTCCATCCGGACCTCCCCGGCGACGAGGCGCGCCCGGCAGGTGCCGCACACGCCGTTGGTGCACGAGAACGGCGCGTCGGGCCGCATCCGCAGGGTCGCGTCGAGGATCGACTCGTCCTTCGACGGCATCGGGATCACCGTGGTGCGTCCGTCGAGGTTGACCGTCACGGTCGCCGCCGCCGGCGCGCCCGCGTCGACGACGACCTTGCGCTTGGGCTCTGTCCCGTCGTCGACATGGAAGATCTCGTGGTGGATGTGGTGCGGGTCGACGCCGTGGTCCTTGAGCAGGCTCTCGGCGCCCGTGACCATGCCGAAGGGACCGCACAGATACCACTCGTCGACCGACTCGACCGGCACGAGCCTGCCGAAGAGCTCGGTGAGCCGCTCCGCATCGAGGCGTCCGTGGAAGAGCTCGACGTCCTGGGCCTCGCGGGAAAGGACGTTGATGAGGTGGAAGCGGCCCGGGAAGCGGTTCTTGAGGTCCTCGAGCTCCTCCAGGAACATGATCGTGCTCGTGCGTCGGTTGCCGAACAGGAGCGTCGCGCGTGAGCCGGGCTCCTCCTCCAGGACGGTCGTCAGGAGCGACAGGACGGGCGTGATCCCTGAGCCGGCGGCGACAGCCACGTGATGACGTATGCCGTCCGGTTGCGTCGGGCACGTGAACGACCCGAGCGGGGTCATCACCTCGACGACGTCGCCCGCCGCGACGATGTCGTTCATCCACGTCGACATGCGGCCCTCGGGCACGCGAGCCACCGCGACCCGCCGCAGCCCGTCCATGCCAACGGCGTTGCGGGACTGGCAGATCGAGTACGACTGGCGAACGTCCTCGCCCGCGATGGTCGCTCGCACCGTCAGGTGCTGGCCCGGCAGGAAGACGTACTCGTCACGCAGGTCTTCGGGCACCTCGAAGGTCACCGCTACCGCGTCGTCGGTGAGCCGCTCGACCGAGGCGACCCTGAGCGGGTGGAAGCGAGCTCGATGGCGCGCGGGGGCGGGTGAGGTGGTCACGTCGGTCATTCAGATGGCCTTGAACTCGTCGAACGGCTCAAGACACGCGTTACAGCGCCGCAGCGCCTTGCAGGCCGTCGAGCCGAAATGGGCGATCTCGGTGGTGTCGTCCGAGCCGCAGTGCGGGCAGGTCACGACGCGGGTGGAGAGGGTGACCGGCACCGGGCCGCGCGACGTCCCGGCCTCGACGGGGCCAGGCGGCGCGATGCCGAACCGGTGCAGAGCCTGCTTGCCCTCCTCGGTCATCCAGTCGGTCGTCCACGCGGGGGCGAGCTGCGTGACGACGCGGACGGCATACCCCTGCTGTTCGCCCTCGAAGACGACACGCGACGCGATCGCCTCCATGGCGGGGCACCCGCTGTACGTCGGGGTGATCGTCGCAACGACGGTGCGCGTGTCGTCGTCGACCTCGACCGACCGCAGGATGCCCAGGTCGGCGATCGAGACGACCGGGACCTCTGGGTCCGGAATGCGCGAGATCGCTTCCGCCACAGCCGTGCTCGACCGCGCACCCGACGCTGGGCTGGTGGCCACCGGGCTCACCAGGTGGCCCCGGGATGGGAGCGCGCGATGTGCTGCATCTCGGCGAGAAGGTACCCCATCGGCCGTGAGTGGACGCCGTCTCGACCGCCGCGTGAGCGCCACTTCGACTCGGTGGGCAGCGTCAGCGTCGCCTGCTCGACGACCTGCGCGACCCGCGCGACGGCAGCATCGTGCAGAGCCGAGGGCAGGACGCCGACGCCGGCCTCGGCGGCCGCGGCGGAGGCCGGGTCATCCTCGAACAGCTCGGCGAGGTAAGGCAGCACCCATTCGAGCGCCGCCTGCATGCGACGGTGCGACTCGTCCGTGCCGTCGCCGAGGCGAACCACCCAGAGCGAGGCGTGGTCGAGGTGGTAGCGCACCTCCTTGAGGGCCTTGCCCGCCACTCCGACGACCATCTCGTCCGCAGAGCCGGCCAGCGCCGAGTGCAGCTCGACCTGCCATGCGGAGAACCACAGCAGCCGAGCCATCTCCTGCGCGAAGTCACCACGCTCCTGCTCGACGAGGTGGACGTTGCGCCACTGGCGCTCGTCGCGCTGCATCGCGTAGTCGTCCTCGTGGCGGCCGGTGCCGTCGATGCTCCCGATGTACGGGTAGAGCGCGCGCGCCTGCCCCAGCAGGTCGAGGGAGATGTTGCCGAGGGCCATGTCCTCCTCGATCTGGGGAGCGTTGGTCAGCCACTCGGCGAGCCGTTGGGCGTAGACCATGGCGTCGTCGGCGAGCCCGAGCAGGTATGCCGCCGAGCCCCTTTGTGTCGCAAGCTCGCTCATAGGTACTCGACGTCCTCGGGCACGTCGTAGAAGGTCGGGTGGCGGTAGACCTTGTCGGCGGCCGGGTCGAAGAAGGAGTCCTTCTCGGTCGGGCTGCTCGCCGTGATGTCGTCGGCCTTGACGACCCAGATCGACACGCCCTCCTGCCGGCGGGTGTAGACGTCCCGCGCGTTGCGCAGAGCCAGCGCGGCGTCCGGGGCGTGCAGCGACCCCACATGGACGTGGGACAGGCCCCGCTTGCCTCGCACGAAGACCTCCCAGAGAGGCCAGCTGCGCTCGGTGCTCGACGGCGAGGTGGCCGCTCCGTTGACGTCTCCGCTCACGCGGCACTCTCCTTGACCTTGACAGCATGCTTCGCGGCATACGCGTTGGCGGCCTCGCGGACCCAGGCGCCGTCGTCGTGAGCCTTGCGGCGATGGGCGATCCGCTCGGCGTTGCACGGCCCGTCGCCTCGCAGCACCCGCCAGAACTCGTCCCAGTCGATCTCGCCGAAGTCGTAGTGGCCGCGCTCCTCGTTCCACCAGATGTCGGGGTCGGGCAGGGTCACGCCGAGCTTCTCCGCCTGGGGCACGGTCATGTCGACGAACTTCTGGCGCAGGTCGTCGTTGCTGAACCGCTTGATGCCCCAGGCCATCGACTGCTCGGTGTGGCCGCCCTTGGCCGCCTCACCGGTGTCGGGCGGGCCGAACATCGCCAGCGCCGGCCACCACCAGCGGTTCGCGGCGTCCTGGGCCATGGCCTGCTGCTCCGGCGTGCCTCGCATGAGCGTCCAGAGGATCTCGAAGCCCTGACGCTGGTGGAACGACTCCTCCTTGCAGACCCGGATCATCGCGCGGGCGTACGGGCCGTAGGAGCACCGGCAGAGCGGGACCTGGTTCATGATCGCCGCGCCGTCGACGAGCCAGCCGATGGCGCCGCAGTCGGCCCAGGTCAGCGTCGGGTAGTTGAAGATCGAGGAGTACTTCTGCTTGCCGCTGTGCAACCGGTCGAGCAGCTCCTGCCGGTCGATGCCGAGGGTCTCGGCCGCCGAGTAGAGGTAGAGCCCGTGGCCGGCCTCGTCCTGCACCTTCGCGATGAGGATGGCCTTGCGGCGCAGCGAGGGGGCGCGGCTGATCCAGTTGCCCTCGGGCTGCATGCCGATGATCTCGGAGTGAGCGTGCTGGGCGATCTGGCGGATCAGGGTCTCGCGGTACGTGTCGGGCATGACGTCGCGCGGCTCGATCCGCTGGTCAGCTGCGAGGAGAGCCTCGAAGTCTCCCTCGGCCTCGGCGCGCCGTTCGTCCTGCGTCAGGGCCTCGTCGTAGGCGTCCGTCTCGGCAGCGTTGAGCGGCTCGTTGGGGTCGATGACGTCGTTGCCATACATGTGTCCAGTATGCGAGAAGGACGCCACCACCCACAAAGTGGCCCCTCCGTGCCCCGAGATGCGGCTGAGAGGATGCCGGGGTGACCGGACCAGACGACACGGGACAGCCGCCCACCGACCCGCACGGGCACGACCACGGGCACGACCACGGGCACGACCACGGGCACGACCACGGGCACGACCACGGCGAGCGGGGTCCGGTGGCGGACGCGAGCGTCCGGGTCGCTCGCGTCTCGGACGCTCCCGCGGTGGGCCTCGTGCAGGCGGTCGTGTGGCGCGAGGCGTATGCCGGGCTGCTCCCCGAGGAGGTCGTGGCGCAGTTCGAGCCGCGCGCCTTCGCCACCGCCTGGCGCGACTCGCTCGCGAGCCCGCCCTCCCCCGACCACGTGCTGCTCGTCGCGTGCGCGGGCGAGCAGGTCGTGGGACTAGCTGCCGTCGGCCCGTCCTCCGACCCCGACGGGCAGGCGGTGGCCGAGCTGCTCGTCCTCGCGGTCCATCCCGAGGCCCGCCGGCAGGGACACGGCTCGCGCCTGCTCAACGCGGTGGTCGACACCGCTCGGGCGCGCGGTCACGAGACGCTGACGGTGTGGGTCGTCGCAGACTCACACGACACCCGGCGGTTCCTCACCGCGGCCGGGCTCCAGGCCGACGGAGCCCATCGCGAACGGGTCGTGTCCGAAGGCGGCGCAACCGCCCTCGAGGTGCGGCTCAGCGCCGCCGTCGGGCCTCCGGAGGCACGATGACCGCCGAGACCATCGACCCACCGCTCAACCCGGAGGCGCGTCGCTCGGTCGTGCGGCAGAGCCTCTCGGTCGGCGTCGCGACCGGGGCCTACGGCATCAGCTTCGGCGCCCTGGCCGTCACCGCGGGCCTGTCCGTGTGGCAGGCGATGGCCTTGTCCCTGCTGATGTTCACGGGCGGGTCGCAGTTCGCTTTCGTCGGCATCGTCGCGAACGGCCTGCACGCCGCGCCCGCCGCCATCGCCGCCTCCTCGATGCTCGGGATCCGCAACGGCCTCTATGCCCTCGAGCTCACGCAGCTGCTGCGCGCGCGTGGGCCCGGCAAGGTCGCTGCGGCGCACCTGACCATCGACGAGTCGACCGCTGTCGCCGTGTCCCAGGACGACACGCGCGCCTCGCGGCTCGGCTTCTGGCTCACCGGCCTGACGGTCTTCCTGCTGTGGAACCTCACCACGCTCTCGGGCGCCCTGATCGGCAACGCGATCGGCGACCCGCGCACGTACGGCCTCGATGCCGCCGCGTGCGCGGCATTCACGGCACTGCCCTGGCCACGGCTGAAGGACCGCGACGCGGTCGCGATCGCGGCGGTGGGCGCCGTCGTCGCGGTGCTGCTGGCGCCGTCGGTGCCGCCCGGCATACCCGTGGTGGCTGCGGCCGGGGCCGCGCTGCTCGCCCTGCGCACGCCCCGCGAGCCGCGCCCGGCGGCCGGTGGTGCGTCATGACCTTGTGGGTCGCGATCCTCGTCGCGGCCGCGATCGCCTTCGGCATCAAGCTGGCCGGCCATCTCGTGCCGGCGCATGTTCTCGCCGAGCCACGCATCAAGCGGGTGACAGCGGCGCTGCCGATCGCCCTGCTCGCCGCCCTCGTCGCGACCCAGGCCTTCACCTCGCCCGACGGGTCGTTCGTCCTCGACGCTCGGGCTGCGGCGGTGCTCGTGGCCGTCGTCGCGCTGCTGCTGCGTGCGCCGTTCATCGTGGTCGTCGTGCTCGGCGCGCTGACCGCGGCCGCGTTGCGGGCGCTCGGCTGGGCCTGACCTCACGTCGTCACAGACCCGGGTCGATGTATTTCCGCGCCGGACGCGTCGGACGCGCCGCGCAGATACATCGAACGCAGTGTGCTCAGGCGATGCCGAGGTAGTGCTCGAGCCCGACGGTGAGGCCGGGGTGGTCGGCCACGGCTCGGACAGCCGCAACGACTCCGGGCATGAAGGACGCCCGGTCGAACGAGTCGTGCCTGATCGTCAGCTGCTCCCCCGGGTTGCCGAGCAGCACCTCCTGGTGGGCGGTGAGCCCGCGCAGCCGCACCGAGTGCACGGGTATGCCGTCCACCTTCGCTCCGCGCGCCCCCGTCGGGTCGTGAGTGGTGGCGTCCGGGAGCGGTGCCGACCCGGCGGTGGACCGGGCGGCTGCCATCATGGCGGCTGTGCGTGCTGCCGTGCCGGACGGCGCGTCGACCTTGGCGGGGTGATGGAGCTCGATGACCTCGACCGACTCGAAGAACGGGGCAGCCTTGGCCGCGAACGACATCATGAGCAGGGCACCGATCGCGAAGTTCGGGGCGATGAGGACGCCGACTCCGGTGCCCGCGCTGGCAGGCGGCGCAGCGGCGAGCTGACCGCGCAGGGCTTCGAGCCTGGTCTCGTCCCATCCGGTCGTCCCGACCACGACATGCACCCCCCGCTCGACGCAGTGGGCGACGTTCCCCGGCGAGGCGGCGGGGACGGTGAGCTCGACAGCGACGTCGGCGCCACCGAGGTCGCCGAGGTCGTCACTCGACCCGAACGCCGCGACGAGCCGGAGCCCGTCGGCCGCCTCAACGGCCTTGACCGCCTCCGACCCCATCCGGCCGTTCGCGCCGATGACGGCCACCTTCGTCGCTCGCGTCGCGGCACCGCTCGTCTCAGTCACCCGCCACAGCGTAGCCAGCGCGTCTCCTCGGCGGCTGTCGTCAACGGCATACGGGCGTGGGGCGTCAATGTGACGGGAGGAACTGCGCCCCGGGCCCGCCGGACGCACACTGGAGCCAAGGGGTGATCGACATGTCCGCACTCGTTCGCGGTGTCGCCGACCGGAGCCGAGTCCGGCTGGTCGTGCTCGCAGTGGTGTCTGCGTTCCTGCTATCGCTCGGGGTGGTGACGGCGCCCACGGCGCGCGCGGCGGTGATGTTCGGTCACGACATCTCGTGGCCCCAGTGCGACGCGCTCGCCGGGCGTTCAGGCCCGCCGATGCCACCCGCCGACACGCAGTTCGTGGTCATCGGCCTGACCAACGGCCTCCCCTTCACCGAGAACCCGTGCGTCGCCGGTCAGGTGACGTGGGTCCGTGACCGGTCCAAGCCGGCACAGGCCTACACGATGGCCGGCTTCCCGACGAGCGCCCAGCTCAACACCTACGGGAGCAAGGGGCCCTGGTCGTCGTCGACGCGCGCTGGCCGCCTGTCGAACGTCGGCTACGCCGAGGCCACGTATGCCGCCTCGACCCTGAGCCGGATCGGCTGGAAGCCTCCGGTCGTGTGGGTCGACGTGGAGCCCCGTCCCGCGCAGCCGTGGCCGTCGTCCACGTGGGCGCAGCAGGTCGAGAACCGCTATGTCATCGAGGGGCTCATGCGCGGTCTGCGCGACTCGGGATACTCCTATGGCCTCTACTCGAATGCGTCCGGATGGCAGGCGATCACGGGAAGCTGGCGGCTGCCCGGCGTGCCCGTGTGGGCAACGGCGGGGACGCTCGACTACCCGAACGAGGCGCTGGACAAGTGCACCCAGGCCAGCTTCTCCGGCGGCCGCGTCTACCTCTCGCAGTGGTGGGACAGCAGCCGGGACTACGACCGTACGTGCGGGACGTACGCCTTCACCTCGCTGGCGATGCCGCCATCGTCGCTGTCCGGGTCGACCGGCGACTTCAACGGGGACTGGAAGAACGACGTCCTCGCGCGGTGGACCTCCTCCGGCGTGCTCAAGCTGTATGCCGGGAACGGCGCAGGCAGTCTCTCGCTCGGCACCCAGATCGGCACCGGGTGGGGTGGCTTCAGCGCGATCGACACGGTCGGCGACTTCAGCGGCGACGGGGCGCTCGACCTGCTGGCCCGAGAGGCCTCGACCGGGGACCTGTGGCTGTACCGCGGCAACGGCAAGGGCGGCTGGATCCTGCCGCGGGTGCGGGCCGGCACCGGCTGGCAGGTCATGAACGCCATCGTCGGCGTGGGCGACTTCGACGGCGACGGCCGGGCTGACACCGTCGCGCGCGTCGCCTCGAACGGCGACCTCTACCTCTACGCGGGCAACGGCACCGGTGGCTTCCTTCCGCGGGTGCGGATCGCGACCGGCTGGAACCGCTACGACATCGTGCTCGGCGCCGGCGACGTCAACGGCGACGGGCGGTCGGACCTGGTCGCCCGGGAGCGGTCGACCGGACGGCTCTGGCTGCATACCGGCAACGGCGCGGGCCGGATCGCGACGTCGACTGCGATCGGATCGGGCTGGAACGGGATGACGGCGATCATGGCCCCCGGCGACTTCACCGGCGACCGCGTGCCCGACATCCTGGCGCGTGATGGGGCCGGCAACCTCTGGCTCTACCCGCGGACGGCGACCGGCGGCTGGTCCGCCCGCTCGCGCGTCAGCACCGGCTGGAACATCGTCAACGCGATCTTCTGACAATGCCTCGCGCTCCGATCTGCGTGCACTCTCCCGCGAGATCACCAGCCTTCACGTAGCGCACTCCCAGTGCGACCGGGCAGGATCCGACTGTGAGGACCTTGGTCCGGCTCGGGGTGATGGCTGCCGTGCTCGTGACCAGCACGGCCCTCGCGGCCTGCACGCCGAGCGCTCCGGTCGCCGGTCCGATGGCACGGCCGACCGCGACGCCCTCCGCCGCCACGGGCACGCCGACCACGACAGGCCCCGGGACGGCATACAGCCCCACACCGGGCACGCTGCCCTACGCGCACGACGGCGTGAACGACCTCACCGGTGCAGCCGTGCACGCCCGCCACCTCGTCTACGTGCCGAACCAGGTGTCCGGCACTGTGCAGGTCATCGACCCCCGGAGCTACCGGGTCGTGGCGACCTATCGCGTCCCGGCCTCTCCCGAGCACGTCGTGCCGTCGTGGGACTTCACCCGGCTGTGGGTCAACTCCGACAAAGGCAACGCCCTGACGCCCATCGACCCGCGCACCGGCCGGGTCGGGCGCCCGGTGGCCGTCGCCGACCCCTACAACCTCTACTACACCCCGGACGGCAGGTACGCCCTCGCGATGGCCTCACGCGACCGGGCCATCAACGCCCTCGACCCGCGCACGATGAAGCGCGTCCGCTCGCTCGAGGTGCCGATGTGCGCCGGCGTCAACCATGCGGACTTCACCGCCGACCTGACCACGTTCGTCGCCAGCTGCGAGTTCAGCGGACGCCTCCTCGTCGTCGACGCCCAGGCGACGCACGTCCAGAAGGTCATCGATCTCAACGCCGTGAAGACCCCGGGCGCGACGACACCGGGGATGGGCTCGATGAGCGGCCCTCGAGCCGGACTCGTCCGCGGCGCGTCCTCCATGCCCCAGGACGTCCGGCTCACGCCTGACGGTCGCTGGTTCATGGTGGCGGACATGCTGCGCAACGGCGTGTGGTTCATCGACGCGTCGACCTTCACCGTCGACCACTTCGTGCACACCGGCCTCGGGGCGCACGGGATCTACCCCAGCCGCGACGCCAGACGGGTCTTCGTCAGCAACCGGGACGCGGGGACGATCACCGTCTTCGACGCGACGTCCAACCGGCCCGTCGCCCTCTGGCGCCTCCCGGGCCACGCCACGCCCGACATGGGCGGCGTCACGGCCGACGGGTCGCAGCTGTGGCTGAGCGGGCGGTACAGCTCCGAGGTCTACGTCATCGACACAAGGACCGGCCGCCTTCTGCACCGGATCCGCACCGCGGCCGGGCCGCACGGCCTGCTCGTGTGGCCCCAGCCGGGGCGGTTCTCGCTCGGACACACCGGCAACACCCGCTGAGCGGCATACGGCTGGGTCCTACCGCCGGGCCGACGCGTTCGGCGCACTCTCATCGGACATCCAGGCAGCGGCGGCACGATCGGCCCCATGCCGTTCGAGCCGACGGACCTCCTCACATCGTGGACGGCCGACCCGCTGGGCCTGGCACTCGTCGGCCTGGCCGCCGGCTGGTACCTCTGGCAGGTCTGGCGCGCGCACCGGAGCGGCCTGCGCTGGCCCGCGTGGCGCGTCGCGCTGTACCTCGGCTTCGGGGTCGGCACGCTGGCGTATGCCGTGTGCGGCCCCCTGGCCGTGTACCGGGGCGACCTCTTCTGGGTCGGCGCCCTTCAGGTGGCCACGCTCGCAGCCCTGACGCCCGTCGGTCTCGCGCTCGGCGACCCGGTCACGCTGCTGCGCCGCCTGCACCCGGACCATCCGCACTGGCTCGTACGCGCCCTCGAGGGCGGCGTCGCTCGCGTGCTGATGTTCCCGGTCGTCAGCACGGTCCTTGCCGTCGGGACCCTGCTCGCCGTCTTCTACACGCCGGTCTTCGTCGACTCGACCCGGTCCCGGCTCGTCGAGGCGGGTCTCGACGTGGCCCTGCTCGTCACCGGGCTGCTCTTCGTGCTGCCGCTCATGACCGACGAGCTGCTACCTGCCTGGGCCGGCCCCGGGGTCCGAACGTTCCTGGCCTTTGCCGACGGCCTGTTCGACGCCATCCCGGGAATCCTCATCATGACCTCGGGTGTCGTGGTGGCCAAGGGGTATGCCGGATTCGCCGGCGCGTCCGACCCGCTCCAGGACACCCATCTCGGCGGGGGCGCGCTCCTTGCCGTCGCCGAGTCGGTCGGGCTTCCGGTCATCGCCGTGACGTTCGTGCAGTGGACCCGCAGCGACGACCGAGAGGCGCGTGAGGTCGACGCCCTGCTCGACATCGAGGCGGCCCGACGAACGGCCGCGCAGACCACCCCCACGACCAGGACCGCAGCGCCCGAGGCCGGCACCGGCGCCGGGGCCGGCGCCGAGGCTCGGGCCGAGGCAGGGGCCGAGGCGAGCGGCCTGTGGTGGGAGACGGACCCGCGCTTCGCAGGTCGGTACGGTCCACGTCACGAATGAGTCGACAAAAAGGTCGAGTGGTCACTTCGTTGCGAAGTGACCACTCGACCTGAGTGCGTCGGTCAGGCCTCGACCGGCGCCTCGGACTTCTCACCGGACGCGCCGTCGGTGCCGGCCGCGTCACCCTCCGGGAGGACCGCCGCGAGGCTGAGCTTGCCGCGCGGGTCGATCTCCTTGAGCTCGACCTGAACCTTCTGGCCGACCTTGACGACGTCGTCGACGCTGTCGATCCGCTTGCCGCCGACGAGCTTGCGCACCTCGGAGATGTGCAGCAGGCCGTCCTTGCCCGGCAGGAGCGAGACGAACGCACCGAACGTCGTCGTCTTGACGACAGTGCCGAGGAAGCGCTCGCCGACCTCGGGCATCTGCGGGTTCGCGATGGCGTTGATCGCGGCGCGGGCCGCCTCGGCCGACGGACCGTCGGTCGCGCCGATGAACACGGTGCCGTCGTCCTCGATCGAGATCTCGGCGCCCGTGTCGTCCTGGATCTGGTTGATCATCTTGCCCTTCGGGCCGATGACCTCACCGATCTTGTCGACGGGGACCTTGACCGTGATGATGCGCGGAGCGTACGGGCTCATCTCGTCCGGGACGTCGATGGCCTCAGCCATGACGTCGAGGATGTGCAGACGAGCGTCGCGGGCCTGGGTCAGCGCACCGGCCAGGACCGACGCCGGGATGCCGTCGAGCTTGGTGTCCAGCTGGATCGCCGTGACGAACTCGCGGGTGCCGGCGACCTTGAAGTCCATGTCGCCGAATGCGTCCTCGGCGCCCAGGATGTCGGTCAGCGCGGCGTACTGCGTCTGGCCGTCGACCTCGTCGGAGACCAGACCCATGGCGATGCCGGCGACCGGGGCGCGCAGCGGCACACCGGCGTTCAGCAGCGACAGGGTCGAGGCGCAGACCGAGCCCATCGAGGTCGAGCCGTTGGAGCCGAGAGCCTCGGACACCTGGCGGATCGCGTAGGGGAACTCCTCGCGCGTCGGCAGCACCGGCATCAGGGCACGCTCGGCGAGCGCACCGTGGCCGATCTCGCGACGCTTCGGCGACCCGACGCGACCGGTCTCACCGGTGCTGTAGGGCGGGAAGTTGTAGTTGTGCATGTAGCGCTTGCGCGTCACCGGGGACAGCGTGTCGAGCTGCTGCTCCATCTTGAGCATGTTCAGCGTCGTCACACCCATGATCTGGGTCTCGCCGCGCTCGAAGATCGCCGAGCCGTGCACGCGCGGCAGCACCTCGACCTCGGCACCCAGGGCGCGGATGTCGGCCAGGCCACGGCCGTCGATGCGGACCTTGTCGCGCAGGATGCGCTGGCGCACGAGCTTCTTCTGAACCGACCGGAACGCGGCCGACAGCTCCTTCTCGCGTCCCTCGAACTGCTCGGCGAGCTGAGCCTTCATGGACTCCTTGATCGCGTCGAGGCGGTCCTCGCGCTCCTGCTTGCCCGCGATCGTCAGGGCCGCTGCGGTCTCCTGCGAGACGGCGCCCTCGACGGCGGCATACGCGTCGTCCTCGTAGTCGAGGAAGATCGGGAACTCCTCGACGGGCTTGGCCGCCTTCGCGGCGAGCTCGGCCTGCGCCTCGCAGAGGACGCGGATGAACTTCTTGCTCGCCTCGAGGCCCTCGGCGACGACCTCCTCGGTCGGCGCCTGCTTGCCCTGGCTCTTCACGAGGTCCCACGTCGACTCGGTGGACTCCGCCTCGACCATCATGATCGCGACGTCGTCACCGACCACGCGGCCGGCCACCACCATGTCGAAGACGGACTTCTCGATGTCGGAGAAGTTCGGGAAGGCGACCCACTGGCCGTCGATGAGCGAGACGCGCACGCCGCCGATGGGGCCGGAGAACGGCAGGCCCGAGATCTGCGTCGAGGCGCTCGCGGCGTTGATGGCGAGCACGTCGTACTGGTGGTCGGGGTTCAGCGAGAACACCGAGATGATGACCTGCACCTCGTTGCGCAGGCCCTTCTTGAAGGTCGGGCGCAGCGGGCGGTCGATGAGGCGGCAGGTGAGGATGGCCTCGGTCGACGGCCGCCCCTCGCGGCGGAAGAACGAGCCGGGGATCTTGCCGATGGCGTACATCCGCTCCTCGACGTCGACCGTGAGGGGGAAGAAGTCGAACTGGTCCTTCGGCGTCTTGCCGGCCGACGTGGTCGACAGCAGCATCGTGTCGTCGTCGAGGTAGGCCGTGACGGCGCCGCCGGCCTGCCTGGCCAGGCGTCCGGTCTCGAAGCGGACCGTTCGGGTGCCGTAGCTGCCGTTGTCGATGACGGCTTCGGCGAAGGTGATGTCTGGACCCTCCATGTGGGCCCTCGCTTTCTTTTCTCTCTTGTGCCCACACACATCGTCGTTGTGTGCGTGGTTTCTCTTCTGCCCGTCGAGTGGCCGCTCCGTCACAGCATCCCGAAGGTCATGACCACTGCGCTGCGAGTGCTGTGACGGAGCGGCCACTCGACGGAAAAAAGGCGGTCGCCGCGTCTCGCGGGGACCGCCTTTCGTCACGTGTTCATCGACGCAGGCCGAGTCGCTTGATCAGCGAGCGGTAGCGCTCGATGTCCGTCGCCTCGAGGTAGCGCAGCATGCGCTTGCGGCGACCGACCAGCAGCAGCAGGCCCCGCCGGCTGTGGTGGTCGTGCTTGTGGGCCCGAGCGTGCTCGGTGAGGTCACGGATGCGCTGCGTGAGCAGGGCGATCTGGACCTCCGGGGAGCCGGTGTCGCCCTCGGTCGTGGCGTACTCGGCGATGATCTGCTTCTTCACGTCAGTTTCCAACGGCATGGATGACCGACTCCTTCTTGAATCGTTGCGCGGTGCTCCAGGGCATGTCCACCTGGGCGCTGTATGGTCCGCGGCCGATCGACGGCACCCCCAAGACTAACAGCGGCGTGTCTGCCGCCCTAATCGACGAGCACGGGGTCCGTGCGTCGCTGGCTCCCGTCACCCCACCCTGCGGTCGCATCGCAGCCCGCGCGGACGTCCGGAATGTCCAACAGCCCCACGCGTATGCCGGTGCACTCGGTCCCCGTCGCCCGTTAACTCATGGGTTCGGCGGGGTATGCCCCCTGTGCTCAGGGAAATTCCATCGAAGGAGCCAAACAACACCATGATCATTCTCGGCATCATCCTGCTGCTGATCGGATGGCTGGCCAACATCGGCATCCTCACCACCATCGGCATCATCCTCGTGGTGATCGGCGCGGTCCTGTTCCTCCTCGGCGCCACCGGGCGTGCCGTCGGCGGCCGGAAGCACTGGTACTGATGCGCTCCGGTCAGGGCTCGATCCTCGCCTGACGAGCAAGCCCCTCGCGCGACGCGCGAGGGGCTTGCTCGTGTCCGGGGCCGCCCGGCGACCTGAGGGGCGAACCTGACCGGCGACCTGGGCGGGACCGGTGGTCCGCTCGGTCAGAGGTTGATCATGTGGCCGGCGATGCCTTCGATGGCTTCCTTCATCGCCTCGCTGAGCGTGGGGTGGGCGAAGATGTTGCGTGCTACCTCGTCGGCGGTGAGGTCCCACTGCTGGGCGAGCGTCAGCGCGGGCAGCAGCTCGGTCACCTCGGGGCCGATCATGTGCGCACCGAGGAGCTCGTTGTGCGTCGCGTCCGCGACGATCTTGACGAAGCCGACGCCCTCGGCCATGCCGCGTGCCTTTCCGTTGGCGGAGAAGGGGAAGCTCGCGGTCTTGACGTCGTAGCCCAGCTCCTTGGCCTGCTCCTCGGAGTACCCGAACGACGCGATCTGCGGCTGGCAGAAGGTCGCCCGCGGGATCATGTCGAAGTTGATCTCCATCGTCTCGGCGTCCGCGATGGTCTCGGCGGCGACCACGCCCATCGCCTCGGCCGTGTGCGCGAGCATGAGCTTGCCGGTGACGTCTCCGATGGCGTAGATGCCCGGCACGTTGGTGCGTCCACGGGCGTCGACCGCGATCGCACCGCGCTCGGTGACGCCGACGCCGCTGTTCTCCAGCCCGAAGCCGTCGACGCGCGGGGCAAAGCCGATGGCGGACAGCAGCCGGTCGGCCTCGAGCACCTGCTGGTCGCCACCGGCGGCGGGGCTGACGGTCACACGCACGCCGGAGCCGGTGTCCTCCACACCCTCGACCTTGGTGCTGAGCAGGACGTTGACGCCGAGCTTGCGGTACTGCCGGAAGAGCTCCTTGGACACGTCGGCGTCCTCGGTCGGAACCATGCGGTCGAGGAACTCGACGATGGTCACGTCGACCCCGAAGTTCTTCATGACATAAGCGAACTCGACGCCGATCGCACCCGACCCGGCGATGATGACCGAGCCCGGGAGGTTCGGGTCGAGGATCTGCTCCTCGTAGGTCACGACGTTGGTGCTCACCTTCACGCCGGGCAGCATCCGCGTCACAGAGCCGGTCGCGATGATGAGGTTGTCGAACGAGACGTCACGCGTCGAGCCGTCGTTGAGAGCCACGCGGAGGGCGGTCGGCGAGGTGATCGTGCCCCACCCGTCAATCTCCTCGATTTTGTTTTTCTTCATGAGGTAGTGGACGCCCTTGGCGCTGGCGTCGGCGACGCTGCGGCTGCGCGAGTGAGTCGTGGCGTACGACATCGTCGCGTCGCCCTCGATGCCGAAGGTCTTCTTCTCCTGCGTGATGATGTGGGCGATCTCGGCGTTGCGCAGCAGCGCCTTGCTCGGGATGCATCCGATGTTCAGGCACACGCCGCCCCAGTACTGCTTCTCGACCACGGCGACCTTCTTGCCGAGCTGCGCCGCGCGGATCGCCGCGACGTAGCCACCGGGACCGGCACCGAGCACAACGACATCGAAATCAGCCATGGGCGACAGCCTATCTGGGCGCGAGCGGCCGCCGAGACCACGCCCACGCACGGGTGACACGCGTGCAGAACGGGTATGTCTCACGGTGCGGACCGGCGTCGAAGTCGCTGGCCCACTCGCCCCAATTTCCCGCTTTGCGAGAGTAAGTTTCCGCGACGCACGGCTGGATCAGTCCAGCCCGACCAATGGAGGTCATTGCGTGAGTACAGCTCCGCATCGCCACGACGCACCACCAGCGAACAAGGGCCTCCTGGCCTTCGCCGGCGTGCTCCTGGCCATCCCGATCATCGCGCTCCTGCTCGTCAGCACGTACGCCAAGGACGAGCCGCGCCTCGGGGGGTTCCCCTTCTTCATCTGGTACCAGTTCCTGTGGGTCTTCATCACCGCGGCGTTCACCTACAGCGCGTACCGCGTGGTGCTCAAGGCCCGGCCACACCGGCCGATGAACCCCGAGGGCGACACGTACCTCGACGACTACCCGACCGGGCCGGGAGGTGAGGACCGATGAACACCGGCATCGACTGGGTCGCCCTCACCGTCCTCGTCTTCTTCTTCGTCGTCGTCGCGTGTGCCGGCTTCTGGGCGGCCCGATGGCGACGCCCGGCCAGCATGGAGAGTCTCGAGGAGTGGGGTCTCGGCGGCCGCTCGTTCGGCACCTGGATCACATGGTTCCTGCTCGGAGGCGACCTCTACACGGCATACACGTTCATCGCGGTGCCCGCCGCGATGTTCTCCGCCGGCGCCGTGAGCGGCTTTTTCGCCGTGCCCTACACGATCATCCTCTACCCGATCATCTTCATCTTCATGTCGCGGCTGTGGTCGGTCTCGCACCGCCATGGCTACGTCACGCCGGCCGACTTCGTGCACGGCCGTTCGGGCTCGCGTGGCCTGTCGCTGGCCGTTGCGATCACCGGGTTCATCGCGACGATGCCCTACATCGCGCTCCAGCTCGTCGGCATCCAGGCGGTCCTCGAGGTCGTCGGTGTGGGCAGCGGCGGCAACTGGTTCGCCAAGGACCTTCCGCTCTTCGTCGCGTTCCTCGTGCTCGCTCTCTACACGTACACCTCGGGCCTGCGCGCGCCGGCGATCATCGCGTTCGTCAAGGACATCCTCATCTACATCGTCATCCTCGTGGCGATCATCTACCTGCCCAGCAAGGTCGGCGGGTGGACCCACGTCTTCGACGCCGCGCAGGAGAAGATGGCCAAGCCGACCGCCGCTACCGGCAAGCCCGGCGTCTTCATCCCGGCCAGCGGGCAGTACTGGGCGTACGCGACGCTGGCCCTCGGCTCCGCGATGGCACTGTTCATGTACCCGCACTCGGTGACGGCGAGCCTGTCCGCCAAGAGCCGCAACACGATCCGCAAGAACGCTTCGATCCTGCCGGCATACTCCTTCCTGCTCGGCCTGCTGGCCCTGCTCGGATGGGTCGCCATCGCCGCAGGAACCAAGCCGATCGGGCTCGACGGCAAGCCGAACCCGCAGCTGGTCGTGCCGCAGCTGTTCGAGGACTTCTTCCCGTCGTGGTTCGCGGGAGTCGCCTACGCGGCCATCGCGATCGGCGCCCTCGTGCCCGCCGCCATCATGTCCATCGCCGCGGCGAACACCTTCACGCGCAACATCTACAAGGCCTGGCTGAAACCGCAGGCGACCGTCGAGCAGGAGGCCAAGGTCAGCAAGGTGACCTCGCTCGTGGTCAAGGCGTTCGCGCTGCTGTTCGTCCTCGTCCTCGACAAGCAGAACGCGATCAACTTCCAGCTTCTCGGTGGCATCTGGATTCTCCAGACGTTCCCGTCGGTGGTCTTCTACCTCTACACCAAGTGGTTCCACCGCTGGGCCCTGCTCGTCGGCTGGGCTGTCGGCATGGTCTACGGCACGGTCGCGGCCTACAACGTATCGAACCTGACGACAGCGCATTTCGCAGGATCGACGGCCAACATCCCGGGCATCGACCAGATGGGCTACATCGCCGTCACCGCGTTCGTCATCAACATCGTCGTCGCGGCCGTCCTCACGCTCATCCTCCGTGCGGTCAAGGCGCCTGCCGGCAAGGACGAGACGATCCCGGCCGACTACTTCGCCGATGCGGGGGACCCCCGCGTGCAGAAGATGCCGGTCATGGTGCACGAGACGACGCCCTCCGCCTGACGGGCTGTCGAGCACCACTCCAGGTATGCCGGAGGGCCGGGTCAGCGTGGACCTGGCCCTCCGGTCATGCCAGGACGATCCCCGAGATGTGCGCGCGAGGCAGGTTTGCCAGTGCGACCTCAGCCTCGTGGTCGCTCGCGTGGCAGCGCGGCGACCGCGGCGTCGACGTCCATGCCCGCCACCTGGAGCAGGTCGACGACCGCCGAGCGGATCTGTGCCAGAACGGTCTCCGTAGCCAGACTGTCGGTCCGCGGCACCTCGCCCGTCGCGGTCGCCACCCGCAGCAGCGCGGGCCGGCCGACCTCGGGTGAGGCATTCTCGGCGAGCGCCCGGCCCATGACGTCCGTCGCGTCCGCGAGCTCGAGGATGAGCCGGTCGTACCCCTCGGGCAGCTCCTCCCCACGCCCGACCGCCACGGTGACGCGGCGAACCAGCACCCGAACGCTGCGCATCGCCCGGTCGAGCGGCTCCACGAGGTCGACCATCCGGCGCACCCCAGCGGCGTGCTGCCGCGAGAACGGCGACGACGCGATGACCGAGAGCCCCTCGTCCGCGGCCGAACGGAGCTCGCGCAGAAGGGACTCCGTGCCGCGGGCTGACGCGAGCACCTCCGCGGCGGCCTCGACGTCGCCGTCCTGCGCGCTCGCTGCGGCTCGGCGCAGCAGCTCGCTGATCTTGCGGGTCACCTCCGAGGCCACGACGCGCGGGCGGCGCAGCGGCGCCTGCGGCACGACGGTCGCTGCGACCAGCGCCACGGCGCCGCCCAGCAGTGCGTCGGTCCACCGGGTGAATGCCTGGCCAGGGGTGGGTGCCAGCGCCGCGATGACGATGCTCTGCACGGCCGCCTGCGTGACGAGCACCGGACCGCCGTCGAGGAGGGTTGCCAGCCCCATGGAGACGAGAACGACCAGGGCGATCTGCCAGGGGCCGGTCCCGGCGACGTGGACGAAGAGGTCGGCGGTGAAGACACCGACCGCCACTCCGACGGCCACCTCGAAGACCCTTCGCAGCCGTTGGCCATACGACATCCCGAGGCAGACGACAGCCACGATCGGGGCGAAGAACGGCGTCTTGTGGCCGATGACGTCGGCGGCCAGCCACCAGGCCACACCGGCTGCCACCGCACACTGGGCGAGCTGGAAGTTGCGCGACCAGAGCCGCTGGAACCGGGTCCGGACGCTGAGCCTGCTTCGGTCCCAGGCGCGGTCGAGCGCGTCCACAACGGGCGCGTCACTCCTCAGGTAGTCGTCCACGCGTCGTGCCCTCTCCCAGTCGGACCGCTCTCAGCCGCAAACCCTCGAAGCCTCAGTGCCTCAGTGCCTCAGAGCCCCCAGCGCCGTCAATGCCGTCAATGCCTCGGATCCCTCAGAGGCCCAGAGCCAGGATGGCATCGAAGATCCGGCGGACTGCAGGCGCTGCCACCTTCGATCCACTGCCACCCTGGCTCACGACGACGACCACGGCATACTTCGGCCGCGTCGTCGGTCCGTAGCCGACGAACCACGCCGTGGCTGCCTTGCCGAACACCTCACCCGTGCCGGTCTTCCCCGCGACTGGGTAGCGGTCCTGCGGGAAGCCCGCGAAGGCGCTTCCCGCCGATCCGCCAGGACGCGTGACATCGCCGAGAGCCGCACGGACGTAGGCGAGCACGTCGTGGCGCAGCGGGACGCTCCCGGTCTTGGTCGGTGCGATCGGCGTGGTGGTGCCGTCCGCGGCGCGGTATGCCGCGGCGACCTGGGGCTGCCAGAGGGTGCCGCCGTTGGCGATGGCCGCGTAGACGGTCGCCATCTGAAGCGGCGTCACAGCGGTGTCGCCCTGGCCGATGGCGAAGTTCACCGCGTCGCCGGCGCGGTACTGGTAGCCGGACGTGCAGCTATCCCGGGCGAGCTGGCTCAGGTATGCCGCTCGGTCCGGGTCGGTGCGCGCCACCTCGGGATAGCCGGTCTGGGCCCGACGGCAGCTCTGGTCCTTCGTGGCGAGCCAGTACTGCTCCTTCCAGGCCCGGTCCGGCACCCGCCCCGCCGCCTCGCCCGGGAGGTCGACACCGGTGCGGCGCCCCAGTCCGAACGCCTTCGCCATGGCGGCGAACGGGTCCCTCGCGCCGGCGGGTGCGGCCAGGCCGCCCTGCGCCAGCCACGCGGCATACGCGAGTCGGTAGAAGACGGTGTCGCACGAGACGACCAGCGTCTTGTGGAGGTCGATGAGGCCATAGCCGCGCGACTCGAAGTTGTGGAACACCCGCCCGCCGATGATCAGGCTGGGCGAGCACTCGTAGCGGCCGTCGAGGCGGGCTCCGGCGTCGACCGCCGCCGGCACCGAGACGACCTTGAAGGTCGAGGCCGGTGGAAACGTCTCCGCGGTGAGGCGCGACCGCAGGGGCGTGCCGGCAGCCGGGTCGCTGAGGTGCGCCAGCTCGGCGCTGCTGATGCCCCCGCTGAACACCCCTGGGTCGTATGCCGGGTAGCTCGCCGCCGCTACGACCGCGCCGTTGGTGACATCGACGACGACCGCGGCGCCGGCGTCGGCGGGCTCGTGCTGCGCGCGGGCGCGCTCCACCGCGTCCGCGAGTGCCGCCTCGGTGCGAGCCTGGAGCCGGGCGTCGATGTGGGTCACCACGTCGCGGCCCGGGACCGGCGGTGTCGTCGACACGGTGCGGGTGACGATCCCGCGCGGGTCGACCGCCACGACCGTTCGGCCGTTGGTGCCGCGCAGGACGCTGTCGTACTGCGCCTCGAGTCCGGAGCGCCCGACGCTGTCCTCTGCGTCGACTCGCCCGCCGCTCGATGCGACCTCGTCGGCGTTGGCTCGGGCGACCCAGCCGAGCACGTGAGGCATTCGCACGCCGTCGGGCGCCGGGTAGCTGCGCACAGGCTCCGGCGACACGCCGACGCCCGGGAACTTCTCGGGCTGCTCCACGAGGGTCAGAGCATGCTGTGGGTCGACGCCGCTCGCGACGGGGATCGGGACGTACGGTGACCCGTTGAAGCAGGCCGGCGACGGGGCTGCTCCCGCCGTGCCGCAGAGCGTGGTTTTCGCCCAGACCCAGTCGAACGGCAGGTCGAGGGCGGATGCGACCGACCTGATCAACGCCTGGCCGCCGTCGTCGGCGTCGGCCAGGACCCGACGCTCGACGGTGACGACCGTGGTGGCGGCGTTGTCGACGAGTGGCGTGCCGAACCGGTCGAGGATCCGGCCGCGCAGCGCGTGCTCGGTGATGGTGCGCGTGTCGAGTGCCCGAGCAGCCTCCGCGAGCTGCGGACCCTCGATGACCTGAAGCTGGCCGAGGCGCCCGACCAGCAGCCCGAACAGCGTCACGAGAAGGAGGACGACGATGCCGATCACCCCACCGCGGCGCGGCATCATCCGAGCCTCCGACGCACCAGGGCGCGGTCGACCGCGAGAAACGCGGGGATCGCGAGCAGGCCCACGGCGATGGTCGAGCCGAGACGCCCGAGCCCGTCCGCGAGGTCGACGCTCCCCCCGGCGATGATGGCTGAGGCAAGCCGGACCGCCAGCACGACGACCCCCGCCGCGAGAAGCGCGATCACCGGGCGAGATGTCGAGCGCGACGAGACCTGGCGGAAGAGGCCGGCGACCGCTCCCCCGGCCATCAGGACGAGCGGCGTGAGCCCAAGGGGGCTGCCGACGGGTGGCACGAGCTCGACGACCCAGCCGGCCACCAGCCCCACGAGCGCCCCGTGCACCGGTCCGCGCAGCACGGCGGTGGCCACGACGCCCACGAGGACGAGGTCAGGCACCCACCGAGCGGGTACGCCCAGGCGCGGCAGCAGCGTGGCAGACGCGAGCGCTGCGACCAGCACGTATGCCGTCCGCGTGAGTCCCAGCAGCGTCGGCCTCACGGCATAGCCCCGTCGCTCGGAGCTGTGGAGGGCGAGCGCGGCTGGGTGCGCGGTCCTGGGACGAGCACGGCGACGAGGTCGATGGCGTCGGCGTCGATCGCCGGCCTGACCGTCGCCGTCCGGGTCAGCTGCCCGCGGTCCGGGTCGACCGCGGTGACGGTCCCGACGAGGATGCCTGCGGCATACGGTGAGCCGTTCGTGCTGCCGAGCGTGCGTACGTCGTCGCCGACGACGGGTGTCCCGGGCTGGACGAACGTCAGCGTCAGGGTGCCGCGCGGCCTCGGGTCCCGGTCGCCCGGGCGGGGGGTCGAGACCGTGCCGAGGGTGCCGGCCGGACCGGTCCGCACCCCGACCACCGACCCACCGCTGCCGAGGACCTGGACGTCACTCGTCCACGGCGCCGCGGACACGACGCGGCCCACGAGCCCCTCACTGCTGACGACGGTGGAGTCGACCTGGATGCCGTCTCGCGAGCCGGCGTCGATCGTGACTCCGCGGCCGCCGAGAACGCTGACCGAGGTGGCGACGACGCGTGCGGCGACGACCGAGTGGCCAGACGTCGTCGACGCGTCGAGCAGCTCCGACATCCCGGCGAGCTCGTCGAGCCGGTTGGCCTGGTCGGCGAGCACGGCTCGGAGCCGGACGTTCTCGGCTTCCAGCCCGGCGAGGTCGTCCGGCGGGGCGCCCGAGAGCGCCCTCTGGACCGGCCCGAGGACGACGCCCGCGGCTTCCCGCACGCCGCGCGCCACGCCCGAGCCGGCGAGGTCCGCGGCCAGCAGGGCGACGGTCGCGCAGACGAGGACCACGAGGAGCCGGCGCTGCGCGGTGGCGTTCATCGCGGCTGTCGGTGGTCGCGGACGAGGACCTGCTCGAGACTCGCGAAGTCGTCGACGCACCGGCCCGCGCCGCGGGCGACCGCGCGCAACGGGTCGTCAGCGACCTGGACCGGGACACCGAGCTCGTGCCTCATCCGCTCGTCGAGCCCACGCAGCAGCGCCCCTCCGCCGGTCAGCGTGATCCCGCGGTCGATCACGTCTCCGGCGAGCTCGGGCGGGCACACGTCCAAGGTGGCGCGCACCAGCTCGATGATCTGCAGGACCGGTCCCTCGATGGCGCGCCGCACCTCGGCGGAGCCGACGTGCACCGTCTTCGGCAGGCCGGTCGCAAGGTCGCGGCCCCGGACGCGGGTCGTCAGCTCCTCGCGGAGCGGAAAGACCGAGCCGACCGCGACCTTGATGTCCTCAGCCGACCGCTCGCCGAGCAGGAGCGAGTACTCCCGCTTCACGTGGCTGACGAGCGCGTCGTCGATCTCGTCGCCCGCGACGCGCAGCGTCTTCGACGTGACGATGCCGCCCAGGCTGATGACGGCGACGTCCGTCGTGCCGCCGCCGATATCGACGACCATGCTCGCCGCCGTCTCGTGGACGGGCAGGCCGGCGCCGACGGCCGCGGCCATGGGCTCCTCGATGAGATAGACCCGGCGGGCGCCGCTTCGGGTCGCCGCGTCCTCGAGAGCGCGGCGCTCGACCCCGGTGACCTCGCTCGGTATGCACAGGACCATGCGTGGGCGCACCAGGCGCGACGGGCGGACCTGGTCGATGAACCAGCGGAGCATCCGCTCCGCCTCGTCGGCGTCCGACACGACGCCGTCGCGCAGGGGACGCACGGCTCGGATCGTGCCCGGCGCCCGTCCGAGCATCTCCTTGGCCCGCGACCCCGCCGCCACGAGCCGGCCGGTCGCCACCTCCACCGCGACGAGCGACGGCTCCGCGAGCACCACACCGCGGCCCCTGGCATGGATCAGGGTGTTCGCGGTCCCGAGGTCGATCGCGAGGTCACGGCCCGGAGGTCGCAGTCGCGGGCCGGGGCTCATGCGGAGATTGTGCCCCCGCTAGCCCTGCAGATCGGGGAACCAGATGGCGATCTCGCGTGCCGCGGACCCCGGCGAGTCGGAGCCGTGCACGATGTTCTGTTGCACCGCGAGACCCCAGTCACGCCCGAAGTCGCCGCGGATCGTTCCCGGGAGCGCCTCGGTGGGGTTCGTCGCTCCCGCGAGCGCCCGGAACCCCTTGACGCAGTCGTGGCCCTCGATGACCACAGCAGTGACCGGACCCGAGCTCATGAAGTCGACGAGCGGGCTGTAGAAGGGCTTGCCCTCGTGCTCCGCGTAGTGCGCCGCGAGCATGTCGCGGTCCGGCGTGAGCACGGAGAGGCTCACGAGGACGTACCCCTTGGCCTCGATGCGGCGCAGCACCTCTCCGGTGAGGCCGCGCTGGAATCCGTCGGGCTTGACGAGGACGAGTGAGCGTTCGGTGGTCACGCGGTCACCCTATCGGCCTGCCGGCGACCGGCTGACCGGCCTGGCGCGCTCCGGCCGATCAGGCTTCCGGGGCGCTCTGCGCGGCCTCGCGCCGGGCGACCTCGGCGTCGATCTTGCCGCCCTGGAGCAGGCAGGTCACCCACAGGGCGAGGAAGAACAGGCCGACCACGAGCATCATCGGCACGATGAAGGCGCTGAGGAGCACAAGGGCCTGGACGACCCAGCCCAGCGTGAGCCCCCAGGGGCGCCGCATCATTCCGGCGGCGATGATCGCGAGGAGCGCGAGGCCGAAGCCCACGCTGAGGTATGCCGTGCTCCGGCCCGCGTCGTCGCCCGCCGCCGTGATGCCCCGGGCGACGAGCGCCCCGAGCAGGACGCAGATCGACTCGCCGGCAAGCACCGTGGCGAGCATCCGCCACGTGAACTTGCCGGTCTGGCCGTAGAACCTGATGCGGCGCATGAGTCTGTCGTGTCCCTTGCTGCTCAGTAGTGCTGGGAGGTGTCCCAGGTGCGGATGATGGCCTGCGCCTCGGAGCTGCTGGCGCCGGTGGCCTCGGCATAGAGCGACATGGCGTCCTCACGGCGACCCGCGAGGATCAGCTCGGAGATCCGTGCCCGGCCCTCGTCGGTGAGGCGCCCCGCGGAGAAGGAGGCCGCCGCGTCGCGCACACCCGGCCCGCGCCCGGGCACGAACCACGCGTCGACGGCCTTCTTCGCGTCGGCGAGCGGCGCGCCCGTCGCCTCGCGGTAGATCTTGATCGCGTTGATCTTGTGGCCCGCACTGATCTCTCGGCTGACCTTGGCGCGGACCTCGTCGGTGAGCCCGACGAGGGTCCGCTCGGGGTCGCGACGTCCGACGACGCGTCCCCAGATCACCACGATGACGAGGATGACCGCGAGGATGAGGACGAGTTTCACCAGCGGGTGCATGGGTCTCAGCCTAGAGGCGATCCGGACAGGGTCAGACGTCGGTGACGCCGAGCAGCATGCGCACCTCGCCCGCGGTGATGACCGAGCCCGTGGCGATGACGCCACCGCCCATGCCTTCCGACTCGGCCAGCGTCACGGCCTGCTCGAGCGCGTCAGGCAGGTTGGGCACGACGGTCACCCGGGACTCCCCGAAGATGTCGACCGCGAGACGGCCGAGCTCCTCAGGCTTCATGGCCCGCGGGGACGAGCTGCGGGAGACGACGACGTGGTCGAGAGCGGGCTCGAGCACCTCCAGCATCCCGGCGGCGTCCTTGTCGGCGACGATCCCGACCAGGCCGACGAGCCTGGTGAAGGTGAAGGCCTCTTCCAGCGCGGCCACGAGCGAGCGGGCCCCGTGCGGGTTGTGCGCCGCGTCGACGAGAACTGTCGGCGACCGCCGGACGATCTCGAGCCGGCCCGGTGAGGTCATCGACGCGCAGGCGGCGGCGAGCACGTCGGCGTCGATGGCCTGCTCACCTCCCCCGACGAAGGACTCGACCGCGGCCACCGCCGTCGCGAGGTTGCTGGCCTGGTGGGCACCGTGCAGCGGGAGGAAGAGGCCGGCATACTCCCCGGCGAGCCCACGAAGAGCAACCTGCTGGCCGCCGACGGCGACCTCCCGGGCGAGCACGCCGAAGTCGTTGCCCTCGAAGACGATTCGACCGCCGACCTCTTCAACGCGCTCGATGAGGACGCGGGCGACATCCTCGTCCTGGACTCCGGAGACGGTCACGGAGCCCGGCTTGATGATGCCGCTCTTCTCCTCCGCGATCGACACGACGTCATCGCCGAGCAGGTGGGTGTGGTCGAGGTCGACCGGGGTGACGACCGCGACCTGGGCGTCGACGACGTTCGTCGCGTCCCACGAGCCGCCCAGCCCCACCTCGACGATGGCCACGTCGACCGGCGCGTCTGCGAAGGCGGCATACGCGACAGCGACGAGGACCTCGAAGAAGTTCATCCGACGCCCACCGGTCTCGAGCGACCGCGCGTCGACGATCTCTACGAGTGGTGCGACGTCGTCGTAGGCCGCGATGAACTTCTCGCGCGGGATCGGCTTGCCGGACAACGTGATCCGCTCGCGGATGTCGTGCAGGTGCGGCGAGGTGAATCGGCCCGTGGACAGACCCATCTCGCGCAGGATCGCGTCGATCATCCGGCTCGTCGAGGTCTTGCCGTTGGTGCCGGTGAGGTGGATCACGGGGTAGGCGCGCTGGGGGTCACCGGCGAGGTCCATGACGGACTGGATGCGTTCGAGCGAAGGGCCGATGTCGTTCTCCGGGGCGCGGGCGAGGATCTCCTCCTCGATCTCGCGCATCCGCTTGAGCTCCTCGAGGTTGCGAGCCGCCTCCTGCTGCGCGGCGTCGGGCCGGCCGCTCATGCGGGGTCCTCGACCTGCTCCGCGCCGGCCAGCTCGCGAGGGTCGGCAGCATCCGCCTCGCTGTCGAGGTCACGGCTCATCCACACGCTCACCGGCAGCCCGGATCCCCCGGACTCCCGGTGGGTCTCCACGAAGCCGTGACGGGCGTAGAACCCAGCAGCCTGCTTGTTTCCCTCGATGTGCGACAGGACGATCCGTGAGTGCCCGGCCTCGCGGGCGCGGTCGGCGACGGCGTCCATGAGCCGGGACCCGATGCCGTGGCCGTGGTGGCCGGGGAGGACATAGAGCT
Source organism: Monashia sp. NPDC004114 (assembly GCF_053603855.1). Taxonomy (NCBI): domain Bacteria; kingdom Bacillati; phylum Actinomycetota; class Actinomycetes; order Micrococcales; family Intrasporangiaceae; genus Intrasporangium; species Monashia sp. NPDC004114. The sequence goes on from NZ_JBSGGK010000019.1 coordinate 75,596, forward strand.
TCCACAGGACGAAGTCGCCGCCCTGGGTGCCGAACGTCGCGACGCCGACGACCTCGTCGTCGGCCACCGCGACGAGGGTGCGTCCCTTGCGGATCGAGTCCGTGACGACGTCGCTGGTCCACCACTTGGCCAGGCCCATCGCGACGTACTCCGGACCGGTGATCGGCTCGTAGGTGGCCAGCCAGGTGCGATGCCCCACCGACAGCACTCCGGCGAGGTCGTTGCCCGTGGCGAGGCGGACCACGAGAGCGTCACTCATCGCTTCACCACCACGATGCGCGCCGCGTGGTTGTCGCCGACGACCACGTCGGTGCCCGAGCCGTCCGGCAGCGGGTGGTCCGGGCCGGCCGACGCGAACTGGGAGGCGAGGGTCTCGGCGACGATGAGCTCGCGGTGTGTGACGGTCGCCTCGAAGACCTGCGGGTCGCCGGAGATGGTGAGGCTGATCCGGTCGCTCACGTGCAGGCCGGTGTCGCGCCGGGCCTGCTGGACGGCGCGGACCAGGTCGCGGGCGACGCCCTCGGTCGAGAGCTCCGGGGTCACGTGCGTGTCGAGCACGACGAAGCCACCGGAGGGCAGCATCGCCGTGGCAACCGACCCGTCGGCGTCACCCGCGACTACCGTCTCGACGACGTACTCGCCCTCGACGAGCTCGAGCCCGCCGGCGGTGACGATGCCGTCCGGACCGACCGACCAGTCGCCCGACTTGCTCCCCTTGATCGCCTGCTGGACGTCCTTGCCGAGGCGCGGACCGGCCGCCCGGGCGTTGACGGTGAGGCGCTGGGCCACGCCGAAGTCAGCCTCGCTCGCGGTCGCGAGGTCGACGAGCGTCAGGGTCTTGACGTTGAGCTCGTCCTGGATGATCGACCGGAACTGCTCGAGCGCCTCCGCGTCACGGACGACGACGGTGAGCTGGGCGAGAGGCAGCCGGGCGCGCAGGGCACGGGCCTTGCGCAGGCTGGATGCGACCGAGCAGACCTCGCGGGCGCGGTCCATCGCCGCGACCAGCCCGTGGTCGGCCGGCAGGTCCTCGGCCCGGGGGTAGTCGGTCAGGTGCACCGACCGCTCGCCGGTGAGCCCTCGCCAGATCTCCTCCGTGACGAGCGGGAGCAGCGGCGCGATCGCGCGGGTCACGGTCTCCAGGGCCGTCCACAGCGTGTCGTATGCCGCGAGCGACTCCTTGCTCTCGCCGCCCCAGAAGCGGTCGCGTGAGCGCCGGATGTACCAGTTGGTCAGGACGTCGAGGAAGCTGCGCATCGTGTCGCAGGCGGCGGCGATCTCATAGCTGTCCAGCTGCTCCTGCATGTCCGCGACGAACTCGCCGAGCTTGGCGAGCAGGTAGCGGTCGAGAACGTCGGACGAGGAGGTCGAGTGCTTGGCGTCGTATCCCTGGCCGCCGCGCGCGGTGTTGGCGTAGAGCGCGAAGAAGGACCAGGCGTTCCACAGCGGGATCATCACCTGGCGCACGCCGTCCCGGATGCCTTGCTCGGTGACGATGAGGTTGCCACCGCGCAGGATCGGGCTGCTCATGAGGAACCAGCGCATCGCGTCGGCACCATCACGGTCGAAGACCTCGGTGACGTCGGGGTAGTTGCGCAGCGACTTGCTCATCTTCTGGCCGTCGGACCCGAGGACGATGCCGTGGCTGACGCAGCTCTTGAACGCCGGCCGGTCGAACAGAGCGGTCGCGAGGATGTGCATGGTGTAGAACCAGCCGCGGGTCTGCCCGATGTACTCGACGATGAAGTCGCCCGGGAAGTGGTGCTCGAACCAGGCGGCGTTGTCGAACGGGTAGTGCACCTGGGCGAAGCTCATCGAGCCGGAGTCGAACCACACGTCGAGCACGTCCTCGACGCGGCGCATGGTCGAGCGGCCGCTCGGGTCGTCAGGGTTCGGGCGCGTCAGCGAGTCGATGAACGGCCGGTGCAGGTCGGTCACGGGGACGCCGAAGTCGCGCTCGAGCTCCTCGAACGAGCCGTACACGTCGATCCGCGGGAACTCGGGATTGTCCGACCTCCACACCGGGATCGGGCTGCCCCAGAAGCGGTTTCGCGAGATCGACCAGTCACGCGCGTTGGCCAGCCACTTGCCGAACTGTCCGTCCTTGATGTGCGCCGGCGTCCACTCGATCTCCTGGTTGAGCTCGAGCATCCGCTCCTTGATCTTGGTGACCTCGACGAACCAGCTCGACACCGCCATGTAGATCAGCGGCTGCCGGCAGCGCCAGCAGTGCGGATAGCTGTGGTCGTAGGTCTCCCGGCGCAGCAGCACGGTGCCGGTCGTGACCGAGCCCTGGTCGCCTTCGCCCCGGGTGGCGGCCTTGAGGTGGTCGATGATGTGGAGGTTGGCGTCGAAGACGTGCATGCCTTCGTAGTCGACGACCGGGAAGGTGAAGCGGCCCTCGGCGTTGACCGGCACGACGGGCGCGATGCCCTCGCGGTCGGTGACGAGCTTGTCCTCCTCACCGAAGGCGCCGGCGCTGTGCACGAGGCCCGTGCCGTCGGTCGTCGTGACGAAGTCGGCCTCGACCACGCGGTGGGCGTGCTCGTGACCTTCGTAGTACGAGAAGGGCGGCGTGTAGGAGCGCCCGATGAGCTCGGATCCCTTGAGCCGCTGGACGATCCGGTCGCGCGCGTCCTGGCCGAACTCTCGCTGGTAGGCCGCCAGGCGGGCGTCGGCCACGATGTACCGCTCGAGCGTGCCGGTGTGGTCCGACTCGACGACGACGTAGTCGATGTCGGGGTGGACCATGATCGCGAGGTTGGCGGGCAGGGTCCACGGTGTGGTCGTCCAGACGAGCGCCAGCTCACCGGTCTCGAGTCGCAGCCCCACCGTGACGGCGGGGTCCTGCCGCATCTTGTAGACGTCGTCGTCCATGCGCAGCTCGTGGTTGGACAGCGGCGTCTGGTCGTTCCAGCAGTAGGGCAGCACGCGGAAGCCCTCGTAGACCAGGCCCTTGTCGTACAGGGTCTTGAAGGCCCAGATCACCGACTCCATGTATCCCGGCTCGAGGGTCTTGTAGTCGTTGTCGAAGTCGACCCAGCGGGCCTGCCTGGTGACGTACTCGCGCCACTCCCCGGTGTACTTCAGCACCGAGCTGCGGCAGGCCTCGTTGAAGGTGTCGATGCCGAGGTCGATGATGTCCTGCTTGGTCTTGAGGCCGAGCTGGCGCTGCGCTTCGAGCTCGGCTGGCAGCCCGTGGGTGTCCCAGCCGAACCGGCGCTCGACGCGGCGGCCGCGCATCGTCTGGTAGCGGGGGACGATGTCCTTGACGTAGCCGGTGAGCAGGTGGCCGTAGTGCGGCAGGCCGTTGGCAAAGGGCGGCCCGTCGTAGAAGACGAACTCGTTGTCGCCGTCGACGCCGGGGTCGCGGCCCTCGACGGACGCCATGAAGGTGCCGTCCTGGTCCCAGTACGCCAGGACCCGCTCCTCGATCTCGGGGAAGCGAGGGTTCGACGGGACGCCGGCACCTGCACCGGTGGCGGACGGGTCGGTGGTGACCTTCGGGTAGGCCATGGGTCGTGGTCTCCTGGCAGCTGGCGGGACGTGGATGTGTTCCGTTGTCACGAGGACGACGTCGCCCCTGAGCTCCGCCGCGGTGCCACCCCGCTTGCCGCACCCTGTCGACGGAAGCCCGCCGGCCGGCATACGACCACTCTTGCCGAAGGCTGTGACGGGCCCACCCGTCCGGTTCTAGTGAGCACCCACCCAGCGGAGGCGTGGGTGCCGTTCTTCCGGAGGCTCGCCGCTGATGACGGCTCGAACGCCTGTGCGTCCAGTCTAGCCTGACGGTGTGCCCCACCTGCCCGAGCGCGCCGCGCGACGCGAGGTGGTCGATGCCGACGTCAAGCGGACCTATGCCGTCGACGCGACCGCGGCGGTGACGCCTCCGCCGACGGACTTCGCCGTCGTGCGGGCACGCGACCTGGGCGACGTCGTCGACGTCCTCGAGCACGCGCAGCGCACGCGCAGCCCTGTCGTTCCCCAGGGTGCCCGCACCTCCCGCGCCGGCGGGGCGGCCGCCTCAGAGGGCTGCATCGTGCTCAACGTCGAGGCCCTCGACGCGATCCACGACATCGACCCGCTCGAGGGGTATGCCGTTGTCGGCCCCGGCGTCGTCAACGCCGACCTCAAGCGTGCGGCCGCCGACCTGGGCCTCTTCTACGGGCCCGATCCGGCCTCGTCCGAGACGTGCACGATCGGTGGCAACGTCGCGACGAACGCAGGCGGCCTGTGCTGCGTGAAGTACGGCGTGACCTCCGACTGGGTCAACGCGCTTCAGGTCGTGCTGCCCGGCGGGGAGGTGATGCGCACCGGCCATCGCACCGTCAAGGGTGTGGCCGGCTATGACCTGACTGGGCTGTTCGTCGGCTCGGAGGGCACGCTCGGGGTGGTCACCGAGGTGATGGTCCGGCTCGAGCCCGCACCCGACCCCGCGCTGACGGCACTTGCCGTGTTCGACTCGCTCGACGGCGCGGTGGCCGGCATCGTGGCACTGCGGAGCGACCGCCATCGGCCGTGCCTCCTCGAGATCATCGACCGCACGAGCGTGCACGCGATCCAGTCCTTCGGCGACTTCGGCTTTCCCGCTGACTGCGAGGCCGTGCTGCTCGTCCAGTCGGACCGCCCTGAACATGTGGCCGAGGACGTCGCCCGGTATGCGGCTCTCCTCGAGGCTGCCGGGGCCGTCGAGGTCGCGGTCGCGGACGACGCGCAGGAGTCCGACGCGCTGCTGGCCGGGCGGCGCGTCATGAGCACCGCCTTCGAGGCGATGGGCGCCCGGCTGGCCGAGGACGTGTGCGTGCCGATCGCAAGGCTGGCGGAGTTCGTCCGCGGCGTGGAGTCCGTGGCTGAGCATCGCTCCGTGCTCATCCCCGTTAGTGGTCACGGCGGTGACGGCAACCTGCACCCGTCGATCGTCTACCCGCGAGACGACCCTGACGCCTCGGCGCGCGCATGGGCGGCGTTCGACGACGTCATCCGGCTCGGCCTCTCGCTCGGCGGGACGATCACCGGCGAGCACGGCATCGGCACCGTCAAGGTGCCCTGGCTCGAGCTCGAGCTCGGAAGCGCCGAGGTGGCCCGCCAGCGCCGCCTCAAGGCGGTCTTCGACCCGCTCGGCGTCATGAACCCCGGCAAGGTCTTCGCCGCACCGCACCCCCCCGTCGAGTGAGCGCCCAGCCCCACCAGCATCACCAGCCCCACCCAAGCCCCGCACCCCGTGGTCGAGTGGGCGCCCCGTCCCACCGGCCCCACCAGCCCACCCAAGCCCCGCACCCCGTCGTCGAGTGGGCGCCCCGTCCCACCGGCCCCACCCACCCCACCCAACCCCCGCACCCCGTCGTCGAGTGGGCGCCCCGTCCCACCGGCTCCACCCGCCCCACCCAACCCCCGCACCCCGTCGTCGAGTGGGCGCCCCGTCCCACCAGCCCCACCCGCCCCCGAATGACCCCGGTGGTCGAGTGGGCGCCCCGTCCCACCGGCCCCACTGGCCCCGCACGACCCTCCGGTCGATTTGAATGCACCGTCCCACTGGTCTCACCAGGCCCACCGCCCCCAGTGGCGCGGTTGGCAGGGCGCTCACTCGACTGAAGGGGCAGGGCCGGTCGGGATCACCGTGACGGGTGTGACAGAGCGCCCACTCGACTGAAGGGGCTGGGTCGGTCGGGTTAGCGTGGGTGATGGCTCGGAGGGCTCGGACGGGTGGCTTTGTGATCGCGCTGTCTGCCGCGTGGGCCATGGTCGCCGCGGTCGCGGGCTGCACGCCGTCGCTCGACGCAGCGCAGGCGCGGACCTCGGCCCAGGCCGCATCACCGTCGCCGGCGACGAGCAACGCCGGCCCGTCCTCGTTGCCACTCCCGAGAGCGACCGCGCCACCTACACCGCTCGCGGGTCCGTCACACCCGGCGCCGTCGCGCACGGCGCAGGTCGCGGCACCGTTCGACGCGGACCACGTCGTCGCCGGCATACGGGACCTGGCGAGCATCGGGCCTCGCGACGCGGCGAGCCGCACCCACGACGAGGCAGCGGCATACGTGGCGGCGCGGCTGCGGGCTGCCGGCTACCACGTGACGCTCCAGCAGTTCCGGGTGCCTGCGGGCGTGTCATGGGGCGTGCGCGTGCCCGCCGGCACTGCGGTCAACGTCCTCGCCGACCCGCCGGGGTTCGACTCCAGACGACCGCACCTGGTGGTGGGTGCCCATCTCGACACGGTGCCCCAGTCGCCCGGCGCCGAGGACAACGCATCGGGGCTCATGGTCATGGCCGAGGTGGCCCGCATGGCTCGACAGCAGCCAGCTGCACTTCCGGTGCGGTTCGTCGCCTTCGGCGCCGAGGAGGCCCGAGGCGGAACCGGCACGCTCTATGCCTTCGGCTCCCGCCACTACGTCTCGGCCCTCGACCCGGAAGAGCGTCGCGCGACGCGCGGCATGGTGGCGCTCGACCGGGTCGGGGTGCGCACCAGTCGGGTGCCAGTGTGCTCCGGTGGGCGGGGCACTCCCGCTCTGGCACAGGCCGTCCGCGGCGCAGCCGGTCCCGTCAGGACCCGCTCGTGCACGAACCGAGCCAGCGACCACGTGTCCTTCGAGGCCGTCGGCATCCCGGCGGCCCGGCTCGGGAGCGTGCCGTATGCCGCGTACCACTCCTCGCGGGACGTGCCCTCGGTCGTCGACCGCGGACAGCTGGAACGCACCGGCGCGGTGCTCTGGTCGTGGCTGCAGTCGGCGCGACCCTGACTCTGGGACCCTCCGGTCCACACGTTGCCCCGCCCGGACCCGGACCGCACCCCAGGGCGCCGTCGGATGACGCCGGGTTTGGCAGGATGAGGGCCATGAGCGAAACGGAGACGGCGAGTGCCTGGCTGAGCCGCGACGACCTCGAGAGCGCACGCGACCGGCTGCCCATCCTCTACGTGCACGCGATCCCGGTCCGGGTCGACGACAAGGGCGTCGTGACGCACATCGGGCTGCTCCTTCGGGCCGACAGCGACGGCGGCATCGGCCAGGAGGTCGTCGGCGGCCGAGTCCTCTACACCGAGAAGATCCGCGACGCCCTGGCCCGGCACATCGAGAACGACCTCGGACCCGTGGCGCTACCGCGAATCCCCTTGTCACCACAGCCGTTCACCGTCGCAGAGTTCTTCCCGACCCCGGGCGTGACGCCCTTCCATGACCCCCGGCAGCACGCAGTTTCGCTCGCCTTCGTCGTCGCGGTGATGGGCGACTGCCGCCCGCAGCAGGATGCCCTAGACCTTTCCTGGGTGACGCCCGAAGAAGCCGCCGTCATCTCGCGCACAGGCGAGATGTCCGGGTCGCATGGCGTTCTGGTGCGCCAGGCGCTGGCCCATGTCGGCTATCCCGTCTGATCGGTACTCCGAGGCAGGAGTGGGCCCCGGTCGGTGACCGGGGCCCCTCCTTGAGCGTCAGTCGTCAAGCGACACGGATCACGGGAACAGCGTCCCCGGCCCGCTGTCGTTGTTGAACGTGAACACCGTGTTCTCGGTGCAGTTGCTCTGGCGGCCGGTGTGGGCCTGGTCGCCGGTCGCGTACGTGACCTTCCAGTACACGGTCGTGTTGGTGTCGACCGCCACCGAGGTGTTGGCCGTACCGACAGTCACCGAGTTCTGGCCGCCGACGTTGGACTTCGTCTCCGTGTAGAGCCGGCCGGTGGTGCCGCCCGCCTGGCAGTTGGCCAGGTTGTTGTACAGGCTGAACACCACGGTGCCGCCGGACGGAAGGTTGTCACCCGCGACGGACGACGAGATGGTCGCCGAGTCGTTCGGGAACGCCTTCTGAGCGGTGGAGATCGTGGTCGGGATCTGGCGGACGACGACGTCCTCGTTGGTGTCGTCGCAGGCCGCGTTGTGCGTCGTACCCAAGGTGTTGGGCGAGTCGCCGCCGTACGAGGCGACCCAGTGGTACGTGCCGGGAGCGTCAGGGGTGAAGCTGACCGGTCCGTACGTGTTGTCGCCACTGACAGACACCGTCTGCGGGTTGGTGCCGGTGCCGGTCGCGACCGTGGTGCAGTCCGCCTTGTACAGCGTGAAGGTGATCGTGCCGCCCGCCTTGCCACCAGGCGTGGTCGGGTTGATCGAGCCGTCAGTGCCCTTGCCGCCGCTGCCCTGGTGGTCGGCCGTGTTGGTCAGGGTCGCCGTGTCGGTGACCGGGTTGCCGAAGTCGACCGGGCTCGAGCCTGCCTGCGTGACAAGCGCAGACTGGCGCGGTGTGACGGTGAAGCACTCACCCGTGGTGGCGTCACTCGACGGCGGGACACCGGCAGTCGAGTCGCCACTGAACTCCGCCCTCCAGCAGTACCGTCCGACCTCGGTGATCGTCGCAGCGCTGGATGCGTACGTGCCGTTGGCGATGATCGTCTGCGTGCTGCCGATCTGGTCGCCGCCAGACGCGCAGCCGGTGCCGGCCGGGACGCTGGGACCACAGATGAAGAACTTCAGCGTCCCACTGAAGGCGCTGATGCCCGTCACCGTGATGACCGCACTGTCGGTGTTCGTCAGGGCGGTCCCCCCGGAGGCCGGGATCTGAGCCGTGGTGAAGCTCGGCGTCGTGACCGTCGTCGACGTGCACTCGCCAAGCGTGCCGAGCGAGAAGTCGAACAGCGTCGCGGTCAGCGACTGCGAGGACCGCGTGTCAGCCATGAACGTGTTGAAGCACTTGCCGCCGAGACCCGTCTGGGTGAGGTTCAGACCACCCTCGAAGAACTCAGTGGAGCGCAGCGAGTGCCCGACGCCGTCCTGCTTGTTCGAGGTGCTCCACGGTGTGGTGATCGTCGCCGTGTTGACCGTTGCACACGCGTTGTCATTGGCAGCGGTGTTCTTGCAGTCGGCGCCGTGGGCCGAGGCGATCGGGGTCGTGCCCAGAGTGCCGTTGGCGCCGCCATTCCATCGGTAGGCGTCGATGTTGCTCACGACACCGCCGTTGGTGAAGGCAGAGACGACGAGCAGGTCGCCATCGGTGTGCTGGCCGGTGAACGTTGCCGTGCCACCGTTGTCGGTACAGCCGACGTTCGGGTCCTGCAGGAACCAGAACGCGACGTTGGCGTCACCGGTGTTCGCGTTGCGCTCGAGGGCGAAGTAGAGGATCTGGTCGCCGTTCGGCGCGGTGTAGGCCGTCGCGTAGGAGTTCATCACGTCGATCTTGCTGTTGACGTTCGAGGAGAAGGTGCACTGCCACCCGCTGATGGGCAGAGTGTCCTTGCTACCTGTGGTGAACGTCGTGGCATCGCTCGTGTTGAACGTCCCATTCGCGTTTGTGGTGAAGTCGTTGTCGAAGACCGCGGCCGTGAAGCCGGCCGGGAGCGGGTTCTTCTTCGCTCCGGCAGCGGTGAAGATGCTGTCCCAGTCGACCGTCTGCGTGGTGCCCCCGACGGTGGTCGTCGTGGACGCGAGGACGTCGCCGTCGAGCTGGAACGTGTTGTCGTGGACTGCGAAAGCCGGCGGCACGTTGCCGGCGAGGAACATGGCCGCACCGACCGCTATAGCGGCGGTGACGGCCTTGAGCGTCCGCCTGCGCGGACTCTTCTTGGGAGTACCCATATCTGCCTGCCCCTTCGGGGAACTGAGCCCGATGTTCTGCGACCGCGCGGACCCCTCGCCGCACTGCGGTCGCGTACCAGCCCCCCGAAGACTGATGCAGTGCGCCGGTCCCCCGCCCCGGCGTGTCTCCTCGGCGCCCCCGAGCGCCGTAGATGTACGTGCTGGGGCCGCTCCGCGCCCGACATGCAAGCACGTGGCCGCCCATCCCCGACGACATCCAGTAAAGATGCTATGGAGCCCTATTGCGCCGCACAGGCAAATGCGGAATAGTCACGGACTTCCTTCAAAATTTCCCTCTCATGGGGCCACAGTCCCCACGGCGCGACGTTAGTTAATGGCCTTCTTTCGGGATTCATCAGCACTTGTCGCCATAGGGAACGATTATCCGGATCAGTTGCCTTGCAGTGGGTTTGCGCACGGCCTGGGCGTCTGCCATCCCGCACCTACGCAGCCGCACCGCCCATTGGCGCAGGTTCTGCATTTCGCCTCGCCATTCCTGAGGCCGACCTACGCTCTTTAGTGGATGTGTCGGGATCGCCGGACCGGTCGTATTGGCGAGTTCGTCCCTACAAGGTCGGGTTGATCCAGGTTGGTCCACGGACCTTCCCGACATATGCCACCACCTTCGCGCCGCGCGTATCGAGGGGACGCGTTACGCCTCTGACCCGTCGACGTGGTCGATCCGACCACGCACGCAGGCCCGAGTCGGGGTTCGGGACAGCACCATCCAGGAAAGTAGGAAGCACATGAAGGGCACCAGGTCCCTCCTCATCGCGATCGTCGCGTGTATCGCTGCGATCGTTCTCGGCGCCAACTCCGCATCCGCGGCCGTCAACGTCAAGTCACAGCCCACCGCCGTCTTCAGCGGCGCGTCCGTGACCGTCTCCGGCGGCAACTTCAGCGGACTCGGCAACATCCCGGCCTTCGGGCAGGTCACCGCGACCGGCCAGGCCAACTACGACTGCGAGAACCCCTCGGGCAAGGTCGTCCCGGGCCAGAACCCGGTCCAAGCTCAGGCCGGCGTCTCGCCGCTCGTCCAGCTCGCGACGGACAAGAACGGCCGCGCGACGGTGCCGCCGATCACCGCGACCATCACCGCTCCTCCGACCCCGACCGCCCAGCAGGTCGGGTGTGGCGGCGTCGGTAACACCCAGTGGACCGTCGTGCTCCGCAGCCTCGAGGCGACCGGCGCACAGCTCGTCGTCACGCAGGACGGCCAGCTGGTCCTCTGCCGCAACTACAGCAGCACCGGCCCAGCCGCAGGCAGCGCCTGCTGAGCGACGCCCATACCCGTATGCCGCTCGGCCCTCCTACCCGGCCGGGCGGCATACGTATGTCCGGGCGACGGATGGGCAACGGATGGGCAACGGGTGGACGAGCGACGGCTCAGTGCGCGTGCTCGAGCAGCTCCTGGCGCCCTGAGCCCAGCACGGTGAGCGGGAGCAGCTTCTTGCCCGTCGGTCCGATCTCGATCTCCGTGCCCATCTGGGGGCACACGCCACAGTCGAAGCACGGCGTCCACCGGCAGTCGTCGACCTCGGTCTCGTCGATGGCGTCCTGCCAGTCCTCCCACAGCCAGTCCTTGTCCAGGCCCGAGTCGAGGTGGTCCCAGGGCAGCACCTCGGACTGGGCCCGCTCCCGCGTGGTGTACCACGCCACGTCGACCGGCTCGTCGGCAAGGGCGGTCTCGGCGGCCCGCATCCAGCGGTCGTAGGAGAAGTGCTCCGACCAGCCGTCGAAGCGGCCGCCGTCGCGCCAGACCTGCTCGATGACGCGTCCCACCCGCCGGTCGCCACGGGAGAGCAGCCCCTCGACGATGCCGGGCTGGCCGTCGTGGTAGCGGAACCCGATCGACGAGCCGTAGCGCCGGTCGGCGCGGATCGCCTCGCGCAGCTTGAGGAGCCGCGCGTCGGTGTCCTCGGCGCCGAGCTGAGCCGCCCACTGGAAGGGCGTGTGCGGCTTGGGGACGAACCCGCCGATCGACACAGTGCAGCGAATGTCGCGGCGGCCGGACACCTGGCGCCCGGTCTCGATGACCTTCTTGGCGAGCTCGGCTATCTGCAGCACGTCATCGTCGGTCTCGGTGGGCAGGCCGCACATGAAGTAGAGCTTGACCTGCCGCCAGCCGGCGCCGTATGCCGCGGCGACAGTCTTGATGAGGTCGTCCTCGCTGACCATCTTGTTGATGACCTTGCGGATCCGCTCCGAGCCGCCCTCCGGGGCGAACGTGAGCCCCGACCGTCGGCCGTTGCGGGTCAGCTCGTTGGCGAGGTCGATGTTGAAGGCGTCGACGCGGGTGGACGGCAGGGACAGCCCGGTCTGGGTGCCCTCGTAGCGGTCCGCGAGGCCCTTGGTGATGTCCGCGATCTCGCTGTGGTCGGCGGAGCTGAGCGAGAGGAGGCCGACCTCCTCGAACCCGGTCGCGGCCAAGCCGCGCTCGACCATCTCGCCGATGCCGGTGATCGACCGCTCGCGCACGGGACGGGTGATCATGCCCGCCTGGCAGAACCGGCACCCTCGGGTACAGCCACGGAAGATCTCGACCGACATCCGCTCGTGCACCGACTCCGCCAGAGGCACGAGCGGCTGCTTCGGGTAAGGCCAGGCGTCGAGGTCCATGACCGTGTGCTTCGAGACGCGCCAGGGCACGCCGTGCGCGTTCGGTGCCGGAGCGACGCGCTTGATGCGGCCGTCGGGCAGGTAGGACACGTCGTAGAACGCGGGGACGTACACGCCACCGGTGCGAGCCAGGCGCAGCAGCAGCTCGCGCCGCCCACCGGGACGGCCCGCCGCCTTCCACTCCCCCACGATGTCCGTCACCGCGAGCACCGCCTGCTCACCGTCGCCGACCACCGCGCAGTCGATGAACTGCGCGATCGGCTCGGGATTGAACGCGGCGTGGCCACCCGCCATGACGAGCGGGTCATCCTCGCCGCGGTCGGCGGCGTGCAGGGGGATGCCGGCCAGGTCGAGCGCGGTCAGCAGGTTGGTGTAGCCCAGCTCGGTCGAGAACGAGACGCCGAAGACGTCGAAGTCGCGCACCGAGCGATGACCGTCCACGGTGAACTGCGGGAGGGCCGCCGACCTCAGCTGCGCCTCCATGTCGGGCCACACGGCATACGTCCGCTCGGCGAGGGCGTCGGGCCGCTCGTTGATGACCTCGTAGAGGATCATGACGCCCTGGTTGGGCACGCCGACCTCGTAGGCGTCGGGGTACATGAGCGCCCAGCGGGTGGTCAGCTCCTCCCCGTCGGGGCCGAAGCCGCCGACGTGCCAGTCCTTGACCGTGGAGTTGAGCTCACCACCGACGTACTGGATGGGCTTGTTGACCCGCTCCAGCAGGGGCTCGAGGGCGTTGAACAGGGACTCTCCGGGCATCGGACCATGATAAGGGTCCCCGAGTTCGGCGCGCGTCACGCCTGGACCGACGAGCGAAGCGAGCGCAGCGAGCGAGCCGAGGAGGGAAGGCGTGACGTCAAGGCGCGCCGAACACGGCGAGCGGAGCGAGCCCATGTCATTGTTCGGCGCGCGTCACGCCTGGACCGACGAGCGAAGCGAGCGCAGCGAGCCCACGTAATGACCTCAGTCGGAGTACATCGCGTCGAGCTCCACCTGGTGCTTCTCGGTGACCGCCTTGCGCCGCAGCTTCATGCTCGGCGTCAGGTCACCCTCCTCGATCGTCAGGTCCTTGTCGAGGATGGTGAACTTCTTGATCGTCTCCCAGCGGTTGAGCCCGTCGTTGAGCTGGTCGACGTAGCCCTGCACGAGCGCCCGGGCCTGGTCGGAGGTCACGATCTCGGCGTACGACGTGCCCGCAAGACCCGCCTTCGCGGCCCAGGCGGTGATCGCGTCGGGGTCGAGGGTGACCAGGGCTGTGGCGTAGTTGTGGCCGGCGCCGTGCACGAGGAACTGGCTCACGAAGGGGCACAGGCCCTTGAACTTCGCCTCGATCTCGGCCGGCGCGATGAACTTGCCGCCCGAGGTCTTGAAGACGTCCTTCTTGCGGTCCGTGACGTAAAGGAAGCCCCGCTCGTCGACGCGGCCGATGTCGCCGGTGTGGAACCACCCGTCGTCGGTGAGCACCTGCGCCGTGGCTTCGGCGTTGTTGTGGTAGCCGCGCATCACGCCCGGTCCCTTGATGAGGATCTCGCCGTCCTCCTGCGCGATCTTCACCTCCGTGCCGGGCAGCGGCCAGCCGACGGAGCCGTAGAGGTACGCCCCCGACTCGGGCTTGTTCACCGTCGTGCCCGACGAGCTCTCGGTGAGGCCGTAGCCCTCGAGGACGAGCAGGCCCACGGCGCCGAACCAGCGCGCGACGTCGGCGTTGAGCGGTGCCGAGCCGCTGATCATGAACCGGACCCTCCCGCCGAACCGCTCCTGCACCTTGGACAGCACGAGCCTCGTCGCGAGCTGGTGCTGCACCGACAGCACCGTCGACGGCTGCTCGCCACGGGTCCGGACGTCGCGCATCTGACCGCCGACGCCGAGCGCCCAGTCGATGAGCTTCTTCTTCACGCCCTGCTCGCCCGCGAACATCAGCATGATCCGGCCGTGCGCCTTCTCGAAGATGCGCGGTGGTCCGGCCATGAAGGTCGGCCGGATGACCGCCATGTTCTCGACGATCTTGTCGACCCGGCCGTCCACGGCGGTGGGGAAGCCGATCTGGAGGCCGGTCGCGACGAGCATCTTGCCGAAGACATGGGACAGCGGCAGCCAGAGGAACTGCAGGTCGTCGTTGGTCAGCGTTCCGATCGCGTCGATGACGGCGCCCTCGTAGACGACGCTGTCCTGGACGAGGCGCACACCCTTGGGCCGGCCGGTCGTGCCGGAGGTGTAGATGACGACCGCGAGGTGCTCGGGCCGGAGCTGGTCGATGCGGCTGTCGACGGCGTCCGGGGTCTGCGCCAGCAGCTCGCGACCCTTGGCCGCGAGCTCGTCGGTCGTGATGACCCAGCCGTCCTCGCTGCCGGACCCGGTCATCGTGATGACGTGGCGCACCCCCGGGACCTCAGAGCGGATGTGCTCCAGCTTGGCGACCTGCTCGTCGTCCTCGGCGAAGACGATCCCGCTGCCGGAGTCGGACAGGATGTACGCCACGTCCTCGGCGATGGTCGTCGGGTACACCGTCGTGGTCGCGCCGCCCGCGCAGATGATGGCGAGGTCGGCCAGGATCCACTCGACCCTGGTGGTCGACGCGATCGCGACGCGGTCCTCCAGCCCGACGCCGAGGCCGACGAGCCCGGCAGCCCACTCCGTGACGATGTCGTACGTCTGCCGCCACGTCAGCGTCGTCAGCTCAGTGCCGCCGTCCTTGAAGTAGAGGTATGCCGGCTGGTCGGGGGTCGCCTCGACCCGGGACCGGAAGAGCGCACCCACGCTCGAGGCCCGGTGGTCGAGGATGTCCTGCCTGACGTCCTGGTCGGCAAGAGACTGCAGGGGCATGGGGACTCCTTCGTCGCTGCGGAGCCCGTCATCGGCGTCTGCGGGCACCCGCCATGGCGGGATGATGTCAAGTTAGCGCGGTCCAGTCACGCGTTGGGAGGCGTTCGACACCGCACCGTGACGTGCGAGACGTCTGGGTGACACCGCAACACACCCGGATGGTGGAGCCGGCGCTCTGCGCCGGACCGGCGCTCTGCGCCGGACAGTGAGTCAGACCCGTTGCAACCATGGCGCGCTGTCGGGTTTCCGGGCGTGTTGCGGTGTCACTGCCGTCAGCCGGCGGCGCGGGGCGTGCTCGACGCCACGGCTCCGACGAGCCCGACGGCGATCCATGACGCGACCATCGACGAGCCGCCGTTGGAGACGAACGGCAGTGGCAGCCCGGTCACCGGTGCCAGCCCGAGGTTCATGCCGATGTTCTCGAAGGCCTGCACGCCGAACCACGCGGCGACCCCGATGGCGACGAGCCGACCGAACGCGTCCGCGCGCCGGGCCACGACAGCGGCACGCACGACGATGAAACCGATGAGCAGGATGACGCCCGCCGCCCCGAGGAACCCGAGCTCCTCCCCCGCCACCGAGAAGATGAAGTCGGAGGCCTGGAAAGGCACCAGGCCGCCCTGCGTCTGGTGTCCCTGGAAGAGGCCCTGCCCCGTGAGGCCACCCGAGCCGATCGCGATCCGCACCTGACGGGTCTGGTAGCCGATTCCTTCCGGGTCCAGGGTCGGGTCGAGGAAGGCCCGCAGCCGGTCTCTCTGGTAGACGCTGAGCACGGACGTCGAGAAGGCGCAGGCGACCACGCCGACGCCGGCGAGCACCACCCCTACGGTCCACACGAGCGGGGCGCCGGCTGCCGCGATGACCACGACCGACATCGCGACGAGGACCAGGGCCGAGCCGAGGTCAGGCTGGGCCAGCACCAGGACGATGGGAAGCCCGGCCACGACCCAGGCGAGGGCCACGTCGCGGTGCCGCTGCCGCAGGTCCCGCTCCGCCCGGTCGGCGAGCAGCATCGCGAGCCCGACCGCGAGCGCCACCTTCATGAGCTCCGACGGCTGCAGCGTGAGGCCGCCGGGCAGACGGATCCACGACCGGGACCCGTTGACGGTAGCCCCGAGCGGGGTGAGCACGAGCACGAGGCCGGTCACGGCGACGATGTACACGACCGGGGCGAGTGCCCTGGTCGTGCGCACGTCCAGACGCGTCACGCCGACAGCGCACGCCATCCCGGCCAGCACGGCGACGAGCTGCTTGAGCGCCATGCTGCTGCCGTGAGCGCCGCGGGTGGCCGACCAGACGAGGACCACGCCGACGAGCGACAGCCCGGCGGCACCGATGAACAGACCGAGGTCGACCCGAAGCCAGCCGCGGGGCCGGCTCGCGGCTACGACGGGACGATCGCGGACAGGATCGCCCGGCACCGGTCCACGTCCTGCGTCATCTGGCCGATGAGCGCGTCGACCGAGTCGAACCTCAGGGTCGGACGCAGGTGCGAGACGAACTCGATGGCGACGCGCTCGCCGTAGAGCTCGAGGTCGGTGCGGTCGAGGACGTAGGCCTCCACGCGCCGCTGGTGCCCGTCGAAGGTCGGGTTCGTGCCGACGGAGACCGCTGCGGGCAGCGTCCGGTCGTGGGCACCCGGGTCGAGGTCGAGACGGACGAGCCAGCCGGCATACACCCCGTCAGCGGGCACGAGGCCCTCGTGGTCCTGGGAGAGGTTCGCGGTCGGGAAGCCGAGCTCGCGCCCGCGGTGGTCGCCGTGCACGACGGTGCCGGTGACACGGTGTGGGCGCCCGAGGATCTGCGAGGCGTGCGTGACATTGCCCGCGAGCAGCTCGGCTCGCAGCTGGGTCGAGCTCCAGCGGGCGCCGTGCGCCTCGCCTTCCCCGATGTCGTCGAGGGCGACGACATCGAAGCCGTGGACGGTGCCGAGGTCACGAAGGGTCTCGACGTCACCGGAGTTGCGCACGCCGAACCGCGTGTCCTTGCCCACGACGACGGCCACGGCGCCGAGGGCGTCGACGAAGGTCGCTTTGACGAACTCCTCCGGCGTCTGCTGGGCGAACTCGTGCGTGAACTCCAGCACGAGCACGGCCCCGAGGCCGACGATCTCGAGCGCGTCGAGCCGTTGCTGGAGCGACATGACGGCGGCCGGCGCGCGGTCCGGGTAGAGCACGGCGATGGGGTGCGGCTCGAAGGTCACCGCCACGGGCGTCGCGCCCCGGTCCGCGGCCTCGCGGACGACGCGGGTGAGCACCTCGCGATGGCCCCGGTGGACCCCGTCGAAGTTTCCGAGGGTGACGACGGTGGTCCCGAGGTCGCCCGGGATGTCGTCGAGTCCGTACCAGCGGTGCACGGCGACCACTGTAGTGGCCGCTCCGGAACCGCCGCGCACGCCCGTCAGCGCGAGCCGGCGGAGGTGGCGAAGACCACCTTGGAACGGGCCATCGCGGTGGTCTCGTCGAGCACCGCGACGAGGCGACCGCCCGGGTCGATCGCGGCGACCGCCGCGGCCCCGCCGATGGTGCTCGCGATGCGCTGTCCGTGCCCGAGCCGCACGGCCTCCTCGACGGAGACCTCGTGGACGGGCAGCTGAGCGCGAGCAGCAGCTGCGATGGGGATGAGCGGTATGCCGTCCCGACCGTCCCGCTCGACCGTGGCCGCGAGCGCGTCGAGGGACACCGCCGAGTCGAGGCCGAACGTCCCGACGCGGGTGCGCCGCAGTGCCGTGAGATGGCCTCCGACGCCGAGCGCCGCACCGAGGTCGCGGGCGAGCGCCCGGACGTACGTGCCGGACGAGACGTCCACCTCGACATCGACGTCGACGACGTCGAGCTCCGGACCGACCTCGACGGTGGCCTGGCGCGGACGCACGGACAGGACGGCGAAGCGGCTGACGGTCACCGGCCGCGCGGCCAGCTCGACGGCGTCGCCCTGGCGCACCCGCGCGTAGCTGCGCACACCGTCGATCTTGATGGCACTCACGGCGCTCGGCACCTGCTGGATCTCGCCGGTGAGGCGGGCCACGGCCGCCGGCAGGGCCGCCTCGAGTGCGGGGATGTCGTCGACGCCGAGCGCCTCGACGGTCTCGCCCTCCGCGTCGTCGGTGAGGGTCGCCATGCCGAGTCGAATGGTCGCTGCATACGACTTGTCACAGCCGACGAGGAAGGTGAGCAGCTTGGTGCCGCGGCCGACGCCGAGGACGAGCACCCCGGTCGCCATCGGGTCGAGCGTGCCGGCGTGGCCGACGCGGCGCGTGCCACACAGCCGGCGTGCGCGGGCGACGACGTCGTGGCTGGTCCACCCTGCTGGCTTGTCGACGACGAGCAGGCCCCCGAGCTCGTCGCTCATAGCATGTCGAGGTCGTCGGGGTCCCCGTCGAGCAGGTCGGACTCGGCATGGTCGGCCGGCTTGCGGTACGGATCGGCATCGCCGGCATGGGTCGCGCCCGCGGAGGCTCGGGCGAGCTCCGCGTCCCGGGCCCGAGCCCGGGCCATGACGTCCTCGAGGTGCGCCGCGCCCTCGGGGATCGCGTCGGCGATGAACTCCAGCGACGGCGTGAGCCGGATACCGATGCCCTTGCCGACCGCGGAGCGGATCCGGCCCTTGTTCAGCTCCAGCACGTCGGCGGTGGCCTGCCGCTCCTCGTCGGAGCCGAACACGGTGTAGAACACGGTGGCGTGCTGGAGGTCACCGGTGACGCGGCAGTCGGTGATGGTGACGAACCCGAGACGCTCGTCCTTGAGCCGGAACTCGAGGTACTCGGCGACGATGACCTTGATCCGGTCGGCGATCTTGCGGGCGCGGGCGGGGTCGGCCATGGCTACCTCTTCCTGATGGTGACGGGCGCCCGGCGTGCCACGGGCGGGCAGCTCGAGCTCTTCAACCCTAACGGGCGGACGGCGCCGGCTCCCTGACCGGGAGACGGCGCCGTCTGTTGGGACGCGCTGTACGTCGGGGCCTCAGGCCCGCGGCTTCTCGCGCATCTCGTAGGTGGCGATGAGGTCACCGAGCTGCAGGTCGTTGAACGACCCGAGGTTGATACCACACTCGTAGCCCTCGCGGACCTCGGTGACGTCGTCCTTGAACCGGCGCAGGCCGGCGATCTCGACGTTCTCGGAGATGACCACACCGTTGCGGGTGATCCGAGCCTTCGAGCCACGCTTGATCTCGCCGCTGCGGACGATCGACCCGGCGATGTTGCCGAACTTGCTCGAGCGGAAGATCTCGCGGATCTCGGCCGTGCCGAGCTCGACCTCTTCGTACTCGGGCTTGAGCATGCCCTTGAGAGCCGCCTCGACCTCCTCGATGGCCTGGTAGATCACCGAGTAGTAGCGGATCTCGACACCCTCGCGCTCGGCGTAGTCGGCGTTCTGACCCTCGGCTCGCACGTTGTAGCCGATGATGATCGCGTTGGAGGCCATCGCGAGGTTGATGTTGTTCATCGTGATGGCACCGACACCGCGGTCGATGATGCGCAGGTCGACCTCGTCGCCGACGTCGATCTTGAGCAGCGCATCCTCGAGGGCCTCGACCGAACCCGACACGTCACCCTTGAGGATGAGGTTGAGGGTCTCGACCTTGCCGGCCGCGAGCGCCTCGTTGAGGTCCTCCAGGGAGATCCGCTTGCGGGCCTTGGCCAGCGAGGCCTGACGGTCGGCCGCCTCACGCTTCTCGGCGATCTGGCGAGCCGTGCGGTCATCGGGCGCGACCACGAACGTGTCGCCGGCGCGGGGCACGGACGACAGGCCGAGCACCTGGACGGGACGGGACGGGCCCGCCTCGTCGACGTGCTGGCCGTGCTCGTCGAGCATCGCCCGGACGCGGCCGTAGGCCGAGCCGGTGACGATCGCGTCGCCCACCTGGAGCGTGCCCGTCTGCACGAGCACGGTCGCGGTGGCACCGCGGCCGCGGTCGAGGTTGGCCTCGATGGCGACACCCTTGGCGTCACGGTCGGGGTTGGCGCGCAGGTCGAGCGCCGCGTCGGCCGTCAGCAGGACCGCCTCGAGCAGGCCGTCGATGTTGATGCCCTGCTTGGCCGAGACGTCGACGAACATCGTGTCGCCGCCGTACTCCTCGGCCACCAGGTTGTACTCGGTGAGCTGCTGGCGGATCTTGGCGGGGTTGGCGCCCTCGACGTCGATCTTGTTGACGGCGACGACGATCGGCACATCCGCGGCCTGGGCGTGGTTGAGCGCCTCGATGGTCTGCGGCATGACGCCGTCGTCGGCGGCGATGACGAGGATCGCGATGTCGGTCACCTTGGCACCACGGGCACGCATGGCGGTGAACGCCTCGTGGCCCGGGGTGTCGATGAAGGTGATCGCGCGCTCGATGCCCTCGTGCTCCTTGCGGACCTGGTAGGCACCGATGTGCTGGGTGATGCCACCCGCCTCGCCCGCAGCCACGTCGGCGTTGCGGATCGCATCCAGCAGTCGCGTCTTGCCGTGGTCGACGTGGCCCATGACGGTCACGACCGGCGGACGTGCCTCGAGGTCCTCTTCGTCCTCGGACTCGATGCTCGCGTCGAGGTCGATGTTGAACGACTCGAAGAGCTCGCGCTCCTCCTCCTCGGGCGAGACGACCTGGACGTCGTAGCCGAGCTCGGCGCCGAGGAGCTTGAAGGTGTCCTCGTCGAGCGACTGCGTCGCCGTGGCCATCTCACCGAGGTGGAACAGCACGGTGACCAGCGATGCCGGGTTGGCGTTGATCTTGTCCGCGAAGTCGGTCAGCGACGACCCGCGACGCACGCGGATGACCGTCGAGCCGTCGCCGCGCGGGACGGTGACGCCACCGATCGACGGCGCCTGCATCTGCTCGAACTCCTGGCGCTTCGCGCGCTTGGACTTGCGTCCACGCACGGGACGGCCGCCACCGCGGCCGAAGGCACCCTGCGTGCCGCCACGGCCACCGGGACCGCCACCACGCGGGCCGCCACCGAAACCGCCACGGCCACCGCCGCCGCCGGGACCGCCACCAGGGCCGCCGCCGAAACCGCCGCGGCCGCCAGCGCCGCCGCCGGGACCACCACGGCCCGGAGCAGGACGCTGGCCGGGACGGCCGACCGTGCTGCGCTCCGGCATCATGCCGGGGCTCGGACGAGGACCGCCGGGACGCGGCGCACCACCGGGTGCACCGGGCCGACCGGCACCGGGGCCACCGGGTCGCGGAGCGCCGCCGGGACCCGCGGGACGCGGGCCGCCCGGGCGCTGCTGCGGACGCGGCATACCCTGGCTCGAGCTGAACGGGTTGTTGCCCGGGCGCGGGCCGGCGTCGCTGGGACGCGGGCCACGGCTCTGGCCCATGCCCTGGCTGGAGGCGAACGGGTTGTTGCCGGGTCGCGGCTGCCCCGGACGGGGAGCCGGACGCGGCCCCGACGAGCCGGAGCCGCCCTGGCCACCGTCACGGCGCGGCTGCGCCGGGGCGGGGGTGGGCGTCGCCGCGCGGGCTGCGGGTGCAGCAGGCACCGACGGCGCCGGAGCGGACGGCGCAGCAGCCGCCGGTGCCTTCGGCGCCGGAGCGGGGGGTGCTGCGGGTGCCGGTGCGGCCTTGGCGGCCGGTGCCGGTGCAGCGGCGCGAGCCGCCGGCGCGGGCGCTGCAGGTGCAGCAGCCGCCGGTGCCGCCGCCCGGGCGGCAGCTGGCGCGGCAGGAGCTGCCGCGGCAGGCGCCGGGGCAGCCTGCTTCGGCGCGGCGGGCGCCGCGCTGGGGGTCGCAACCTTCACGGCTGCGGGCTTGGTGTCGTCCTTCTTGTCGTTGCCGCCGGCGCGCAGCTCAGCGGGGAACGTCTCCTTGATCTTGCGGACGACGGGGGGCTCGATCGTCGACGATGCCGACCGGACGAACTCCCCCTGGCTCTTCAAATGTGCGAGCAGGGTCTTGCTCTCGACTCCGAGCTCCTTCGCGAGCTCGTAGACCCGGACCTTAGCCACATCTCTCCTGTCTCGGTCCGACCTGACAGGAGTGGCCGAACCGTGGTTATTGCTGGGGCTTGCTCATCGCTGAGTACTCATCGGGTGCTCATAGCGTTTCAACCCGCCTTGGTTCTTTTGACTGATCTATTGACTGATCCAACTCGCGTGGCCACCGCATCTGGCTGCGGCCACACGTCGTGCTACGGGCGCTGGATGCCGAGGTGTTGTGCGACCGCGCTCACGTCGACCGCAGCCTGCAGGCACAGGGCACGTCCGAACGCCTTGCGGCGCACTGCCAGCTCGAAACACTCGGGCGTCGGGTGCAGCCATGCACCACGTCCCGGCATCCGGTGTCTCGGGTCAGGATGGAGAGGAACGGGGGTGATCCCGGCATCTCTGTCCGTCGCCGCGACGACTCGCAGCAGTGCCGACCAGCTATCCGTCCCTCGACATCCCACACACGTGCGGGATGGCTCGGCACGGAGTCCAGTCCGGTCGGCCACAGACAAGTCTACCGCGTGCACGACGCTCCCCGCTCCACGGGGTGTGGCGCCGTCAAGGGTTCAACAGCTGGACACCTCTGGGTATGCCGCCCGCCACGTGAGGGGGCGAAGAGTCGGTCGGCGTGGGCTGCGGAGTCGATGCTCACTCGTCGTCGGGGGCGGCCTGGACACCGCCGCCCGGCGCGTTGGCCGGCTCGGTGTCGGGCCGGATGTCGATGCGCCAGCCGGTCAGCTTCGCGGCCAGGCGGGCGTTCTGCCCCTCCTTGCCGATGGCGAGGCTGAGCTGGTAGTCCGGCACGACGACGCGGGCGGCGCGGGCCGAGCTGTCGACGATCTCCACGGACTGCACCCGGGCAGGCGACAGGGCCGCGGCCACGAAGACCGCGGGGTCCTCGGAGTAGTCGACGATGTCGATCTTCTCGCCGCGCAGCTCGGTCATGACGGCCCGGACGCGGGCGCCCATCGGCCCGATGCAGGCACCCTTGGCGTTGACGCCGGGCACCTTGCTGTGGACGGCGATCTTGGTGCGGTGCCCGGCTTCGCGGGCGAGCGCGGCGATCTCGACGGTGCCGTCGGCGATCTCGGGGACCTCGAACTTGAAGAGCGTGCGCACCAGGTTGGGGTGGGTGCGGCTGAGGCCGACCTGAGGGCCCTTGGGGCCACGCTTGACACTGACGACGTAGCAGCGCAGGCGCTCCCCGTGGACATAGCGCTCCCCCGGCACCTGCTCCGCGAGCGGCAGGATCCCCTCGACCGTGCCGAAGTCGACCAGCACGTTCCGGGGGTCCTGGCTCTGCTGGATGATGCCCGAGATGACATCGCCCTCGCGGCCCTTGAAGTCGCCGAGGATGGCCTCGTCCTCGAGGTCGCGCAGCCGCTGGACGATGACCTGCCGGGCGGTCGAGGCGGCGATCCGCCCGAAACCTTCAGGCGTGTCGTCGAACTCGGGACCGGGCTCGGCTCGCACCGGCCGCTCACCGTCGTCCGAATCGAGCAGCTCACCCTCCTCACGTGCCCAGACCACGACGTGGCCCGTCTTGCGGTCGAGCTCGACCCGGGCGATCTTGTAGCTTCCCTCGGTGCGGTGGTAGGCGACGAGCATGGCCTGCTCGATGGCCGGGATCAGCACGTCCAGACTGATGTCGCGTTCCCTCTCCAGGGCTCGCAGGGCGGCCAGGTCGATGTCCATCAGAGGTCCCCTTCCACGGCGGACGCCACGTCCGCGTCATCGTCAGTCACGTCAGTGACGTCGTCGGTCACGTCGCTGCTCGCCCCGGCCGGCTCGGCGCGCTTGAACTCCACCTGCACCACGCCGCGCTGGACCGTGTCGAGGTCGAGCGTCACCTCGCGCGCGGGCGTCTTGCGGGTCGCCTCGACCGACAGCGTGAGGCGGTCGGCGCCGACATCGACGAGGCGACCGGTGTCCGTGCCGTCGGTGTGAACGACCTCGACGAGGCGGCCGACCTGCCGACGGAGCTGGTCGCGCGAGGTCAGCGGCCGGCCCACGCCGGGAGACGACACCTCGAGGACGTACGGACTCTGGCCCATGACGTCTCCGGCGTCGAGCTCGTCGCTGACCGCCCGCGTCGCGTCGGCCACCGTGTCGAGGCTCATGGGCGGGACGGCGCTCGTCGTGTCGGCCGCGTCGAGGTTGCTGATGTCCGTGTCCACGAGCACGCGGACCACCCGGCGCTTGCCGGCCGGAGACACCGAGACCTCCTCGACGACCAGCCCGAGGGGCGCGAGCACCGGCTCGAGCGCCGCCTTGATCTGCTGGGCCGTGGTCATGCCCGACGCCTCCCTTTTTCTCGAATGCCGCGACGACGCGCCGCCGGGTGCCGGAAGCGCGGAACCCCGCGGTGCCCTCCACTCTATCGGCGGTGGGGTGTCCTCGCAGACCGCCCAGCCCGTGCGAAGATCACCGCATGGACGGCGACACCCGTGGACTCGGGTCACGGGTGCTGAACCACCTCGGCAACCCGCCCCGCCGTCTCTTCGTCGTCGGTGGGGCCGCCGCAGTCCTTGCCGTCCTCGTCGACGGCGGTCTGCGGCTCGACCTGCCCCAGCCGACGCCACCACCGCCGACCCGCAAGAAAGCGCCCGACGAGGCGCTCCTGCTCGACGTCGTCGGCGACCTGCAGGTGCTCGTCGACGGCGAGACCGCCGTGCTGGCGGGGTCCGGTGCGAGCGCAACCGTGCGACGGCTGCGCGCCGTGCAGACAGAGCAGCTCCGAGTCCTCAAGGGACGGCTCACCAACGCCGGGGTGCCGACCGCCGTCATCAACGCCGCGGTGGCGAGGGCGCGCGCCGGGAAGGCGGCCTCGACGGCTCCGACGACAGCGACCGGCACACCCACCCCCGCCGGCACGCCGAGCACCACGACCACGAACCACGCGGCCCCACGGACCATCCGCACGCGCGCCCAGCTCGCCGCCGCCCTCGACTCCCTCACGGCCTCCGACTGGGACCAGGTCGCCAAGGCGACACCGCAGACCCGAGAGCTGGTGGCGGCGGCATACGGCGTCCGTCTCGCGGGAGCGGTCCTGCTCGGGCGCGATGTCGAGCCCGGCCCGGCCAGCCCCGCACGGACCGAGATCATCGACCGCACCCAGCCGCTCGTGTACGCGTTCGAGGTGGCGGCGGCACAGAGCCGCGGCGACGAGCAGTCACGAGCCGCCGACACGCTCACCTCGCTGGGCCGCCTCGGGGTCAGCCTCTCCAGCGCCACCGGCTCGGAGCCGAGCGGCTGGGCCCTGCCCTTTCCCGTCACCACGCCCGAGGACGCCGCCCGCCTGGCCACGGACGTGCTGCGCACGGCCGTCGACGCGGCCACCGACGCAGCCGGGTCGAACCCGACCGGTGCGGCGCTCGAGGACGTCGGTCGCTGGACCGCACACGTGCAGGCCCTGGCAACGAGGTGGGACGTGCCCCTCACGCCCTTCCCCGGGGCCTCGGCGTGAGCATCGACCTGGTCCCCGCCCACTTCGCACACGCAGTGAGCGGGTACGCCGCCGACGGCTACATCTCGGGCGAGGACTGGCTCGCCTCACTGCCGGCCCTGCTCGTCGACCTGCTCGACGAGTGGGAGCTCGAGCCCGTCGGCCGGAGCATGAGCGGCGCCTGCTCTGTGGTCGTGCCGGTGCGGCTGATGGGTGGCGGACGCGAGGTCGTGGGCGCGAGTGGCGAGGGAGTGCTCAAGGTGACCTGGCCGCACCCCGAGGCGGCGACCGAGAGCATCGCGCTGCAGAGCTGGAACGGCCACGGCTCGGTGCGGCTCGTGCGGGCCGACCCGACCCGCTTCGCGCTGCTGCTCGAGCGGCTCAACCCACGCGACCTGACCAGGGTCGAGATCGACGAGGCGTGCGGCGTCATCGGCGACCTCCTGCACACCCTGCGCCGGCCTCCCCACCCACGCGTGCCGGCGCTCACGGCATACGCGCAGCGACAGGCGCGTGAGCTGCGCGACGCACCGGCGCTGCTCCCCCGGCGCTATCTCGACCAGGCGGCCGCCTTGGCCGGCGAGCTCGTCGCGCGGCCGCCGGCCGAGGACCGGCTGCTGCACACCGACCTGCACTTCGCGAACGTCCTTGCGGGATACCGCACCCCGTGGCTGGCCATCGACCCCAAGCCGATGGCCGGCGACCCGGCGTTCGAGGTGGCGCCGGCGCTGTGGAACCGCTCCGACGAGCTCGGGACCGGCTCGCAGATCCGGTGGTCGCTGCGCCGCCGGCTGGAGATCATCTGCGAGCGCGCCGGCATCGACGAGGGACGTGCGCGCGCCTGGACGATCGTGCGTGAGGCCGACAACGGCCTCGACGCGGCGATGTCGGCACGGTCCGGCGCCGACCGGGACACCCAGGCGTGGGCGCGGGAGAGGGTCAGCCTCGCGGTCATGATCATCAAGGCGATGAACGACTGAGGCTGCTCCGACCACCTCGTGGGACGCGGGATCAAATCGTTTCGATATCGAACGCTTGAACCCTTAACCTTGTCCGGCACCCCCAACACTTCGATGTCGAAAGGCACTCGCATGCCTCGCCTTGCCATGCCCACCTTCCGTGAACCGCGCTCGGCCATGCCGTCGCCGGCTCGCGAGATCGCACGCATCGCCGTGCCGGTGAGCATGGAGTTCGTCCTCATGCTGGTGCTCAACTTCGTCAACCAGATCGTCGTGGGCGGCCTCGGCGCGACCGCGATCGCCGCCGTCGGCTTCTCCAACAGCCTCACCTTCATCCTCGGAGTCACCCTCGGCGCGCTCGGGACGTCGGTGGCCATCCTCGTGGCGCGCGCTCACGGCGGTGGCCGGCACGAGACGCTCGACCACACCGTCACCGCGGCCGTCGTTGCCGCGCTCGTCCTCGGTGCCGTCGTGTCGTTCGTGCCGTGGCTGGTCTCGGACCACCTGCTCGGGCTCGTGGGAGCGTCTCCGTCGGTCGCGGCCGCCGGCACCGACTACTTCCGGCTGACGGTGCTGGCCACGCTGCCCGTCGTGCTCAGCGCGGTCATGTCGGGGGTGCTGCGCTCGGTCGGCCGCGCCACGAGCCCGATGATCGCCACGATGATCACCGTCGTCGCGAACTCGGTCATCGCCTACTCCCTCGTCACCGGAGTCGGCCCGCTGCCCGCGCTCGGCGTCGCCGGAGCCGGCTGGGCGACCCTCGTCACGGCGACCGCGAAAGCGCTCATCCTCGCTTGGATGGCGTTCGGCCCGCGACGTGTCGTGCGCTGGAGCCTTCCGGACGACCTGCGCGGATGGCGCACGGTCATCGTGCCCCTCTTCGTGCTCGCCCTGCCCCTCGGTGTCACCGAGCTCTTCTGGACCGTCGGGACATTCCTCTACAACGTCGTCTTCCAGCAGCTCGGCGACGAGGCGCTCGCGGCGGCGCAGATCGTCACCACCCTCGAAGGCATCTTCGTCGTCGGCAGCATCGGCCTCATGGCGGCGACGACGGCACTGGTCGGCCGATCGGTCGGTCGCGGTGACATCACCGATGCCGTGGCGTGGGTGCGGCGGGTCAAGAAGGCGGGCGTCGGCACAGCGATCGCCTTCGGCCTGCTCTTCGCCGTGTCGGTGCTGCTGCTCGACCCGCTGTACGGCGAGGCCGGCCCGAACGTGCGGCTCATGGCCGGGGTCGGCATCCTGCTCAACGCCGCCTTCCAGGTCGTCAAGGTCCGCAACATGATCGTCGGTGCCGGGGTGCTGCCCAGCGGGAACGACGTGCGCGGCGTCATCCTCGGCGACGTCGTCGGCGCGTTCGGGGTCGGCCTGCCCCTCGCGGTCCTGCTAGGCCTGCACACGCCGCTCGGCTTCGTGGGGATCATCGCCGCCCGCATCGTCGAGGAGCTCGTCAAGCTGGCGATCTTCAGCTACCGCGCCCGCCGGATCAAGTGGGAGCAGCTCGTCGCCACCGCTGCCTGATCCCCGTGCGTCGCCTAGCGTGAGGGGATGAGCAACCGCCTCGGCGAGGCCACCAGCCCGTACCTGCTGCAGCACAAGGACAACCCCGTCCACTGGCAGGAGTGGGGCCAGGAGGCGTTCGCCGAGGCGCGGCAGCGCAACGTGCCGGTGCTGCTGTCGGTCGGGTATGCCGCGTGCCACTGGTGCCACGTCATGGCGCACGAGTCGTTCGAGGACGAGACAGTCGCAGCGGCCGTCAACGAACGCTTCGTCGCCGTGAAGGTGGACCGCGAGGAGCGTCCTGACATCGACGCGGCATACATGTCAGCCGTGCAGGCCACGACCGGTCAGGGAGGCTGGCCGATGACGGTCTTCCTCACACCCGAGGGCGAGCCCTTCTTCGGCGGGACCTACTTCAACCGCACCCAGTTCATGCGCATCCTCGCGGCGCTCGACGACGCGTGGCGCACGAGGGAGCAGGAGGTGCGCGCCTCCGCCACCCACATCGCGTCCACCCTGGCCGGGGCGTTGCGGCCACCCGAGCCGTATGCCGTCGAGCCGGACGCCTTGTCCCGCGCTGTCACCGTGCTGTCCCGCCAGTTCGACGCTCGCGCAGGCGGTTTCGGTGGCGCCCCCAAGTTCCCGCCGTCGATGGTGCTCGAGTTCCTGCTACGGCACCACCACCGCACTGGGGACCAACTGGCGCTGGAGATGGCCGAGCGGACCCTGGAGAAGATGGCGCGCAGCGGCATGTACGACCAGGTGGGTGGCGGGTTCGCCCGGTATGCCGTAGACGCGGACTGGGTGGTGCCGCACTTCGAGAAGATGCTCTACGACAACGCCCTGCTGCTTCGCGCCTACACGTCATGGTGGAAGGTGAGCCGAAACCCGCTGGCGGAGAGGGTCGTTCGTGAGACTGCCACATTCGTCATCGACGAGCTCGGCACGCCCGAAGGTGCTTTTGCGTCGTCGCTCGACGCCGACACCGACGGCCAGGAGGGGCTCACCTACGTCTGGACGCCGGGCCAGCTGCGCGACGCCCTCGGTGCGGATGCGGACGCCGCCGCCCGGCTCTTCGCGGTGACAGCCACCGGCACGTTCGAGCACGGCAGCTCGACGCTCCAGCTCCCAGCCGACCCCGCCGACCCCGCCTGGTTCGCCGACGTGCGCGAGCGCCTGGCGGCCGCGCGCTCAGCACGCCCCCAGCCGGGGCGGGACGACAAGGTCGTCTGCTCCTGGAACGGCCTGGCCATCGGCGCCCTCGCCCAGGCCGGCGCGGCCCTGGGTGTCGACGAGTGGGTAGCAGCCGCCCGCCGATGCGCCGGCTTCGTGGTCGACACGCATCTGGTGGACGGGGTGCTCTACCGTGCGTCCCGCGGCGGCCTCGTCGGCACCGCGCGCGCCGTCGCCGACGACCACGGGAACCTCGCGGAGGGACTGCTCGCGCTGCACCAGGCAACGGCCGAGACCCAGTGGCTCGACGTCGCCCGATCCATCCTCGGCGCCGCCACCCGTGACTTCGCCGCCGGCGACGGCGGCTTCCACGACACCGCCGACAACGCCGAGTCGCTCTACCTGCGCCCACGAAGCGCCGCCGACAACGCCGAGCCGTCCGGCCAGTCGGCGCTCGCGGGTGCGCTCGTGACCCTGGGCGCGCTCACCGGGGACCCGGCAGCGCTGGATGCCGGGATGGCCGCGACCGCGGCCGGCCTCGGGCTCGCTGTCCACGAGCCGAGGTTCGGCGGGTGGTCCCTGGCGGTGGCCGAGGCCGTCGTCAGCGGGCCGCTCCAGGTCGCAGTCGTCGGAGACGGACCGACAGCGGACGCCCTCGAGAGGGTGGCGCGGGAGTCGGCCAGCCCCGGCCTCGTGGTGGTCCGAGGAGAGCCCGACGCTCCCGACGTGCCGCTGCTCGCGGACCGGACCCTCGTGGCCGGGCGGCCTGCGGCCTACGTCTGCCGCGGTATGGTCTGCGACCTGCCGACGACCGACCCCGACGTCCTGGTCCGCCAGCTTTCGGGCCGAGTCCGGATGGGCTGATACACCGGGCGAAGACGCGTATGGGCCACGGCAGGTCACAGTCCTCAGTGGGTGCCCGCGCCCGTTCGGCTCGGCCTGATGCACCGGGCGCCCCTTCGCCCGTGCATACCGTTGGCAGCGGGCTCGGGTCCCGCCCCAGTCCCGCGTCGACTCTCATCTGCGCGCCTACCGCCGCCGGGGCATCCGGGCGCGCCGGGTTGTCCACATCATTTACCTAGTGTGAAGCACGTTTGCGTTCGGTTGTCAGTGGTCACTTCTATCCTTGAGACATGCACACCGGCACCCCGACCCAACGCGACACGCCACCCCACGGCGCGCCCGTCACCGGTGCCCCCGCGACCGGCGCGCGCGGGACCGGTGCGAGGGGGTCTGGCGACTCGGGTGGGCCCGACCCAGCCAGCCGCCGCTGGCAGGCGCCCGGTCCCAACGGGGGTGTCGGGGGTGTCGGGGGTGTCGGGGGTGGCGCGCCCGGGCTGGTCGGGACCCTCGGGTCGCTGCTGGCCACGATGCAGCACGCGTTGGGGGTCTCGCCCTGGTCGCTGTCCGAGGCCGACATCGGCCAGGCCCTGGGCCAGGCCCAACAGCTGCGCGCGCTGGCCGACACCCTGACCGCGGTCCTGGCCGCCGAGGCCGACACCCGCGGC
>NZ_JBSGGK010000020.1:0-98230 GCF_053603855.1 Monashia sp. NPDC004114
CGCCCCGAGCATCGCTACCTGCCTCGACGCCGCTGACCGACCCACCCGCCGCGGGGGGACGCCACGGTTTGGGGGCCGCGGCGCCGAGGTGGTGGCTATCGGGGTGGTCTGGCCGCGTTTTGGGGGCCGCGGCGCCGAGGTGGTGGGTATTGGGGTGGTCTGGCCACGGTTTGGGGGCCGCGGCGCCGAGGTGGTGGGTATCGGGGTGGTCTGGCCGCGTTTTGGGGGCCGCGGCGCCGAGGTGGTGGGTATCGGGGTGGTGTGGCCGCGTTTTGGGGGCCGCGGCGCCGAGGTGGTGGGTATCGGGGTGGTGTGGCCGCGTTTTGGGGGCCGCGGTGCCGAGGTGGGGGACTGGGGGGTGGTGTAACCGTGGACCTGCGGAACCCGGCGTGCGGGGCCGAGCGTTCACACCCCGGGTCACGGTGCGGTATCGCCGTGCTCAGTCCGTGCGGACGCCGGGTTATGGTTGCGGCAACGGCCGCCGGCGGCCGTGACGGCTTCGCCTGAACCTCTTCCGCCCCCGCACGCAAGGCACTCCACGTGAGCGACAGCAACTTCGGCCCCCCGCCGGGCAACTTCAACGGCGACGACTCCGGCACGCCCGGGCGCGGCGACACGGCGGCGCTGCCGCCCACGCGACGGCCCCTTGTCACCTCCCTCGTCATCGCGGGCGCGCTCATCGTCGTCATCGCGATCCTGGCGCAGTTCTGGACCGAGGTGCTGTGGTACCAGTCGGTCGACTTCACCGGCGTGTTCACGACCCAGATCGTCACCAAGGTGCTCCTCGGCGTGGTCGGCGGACTGCTCACCGCCGCCATGGTGTGGTCGAGCATCCACTTCGCCTTCCGCAGCCGACCCATTTACGCTCCCTCGCCGGACACACAGGCGATGGAGCACTACCGCCAGCTCGTCGAGCCGATGCGCCGCACCGCGACGATCGCGGCGCCGCTGGCCATCGGGCTGTTCGCCGGGCTCTCCGCGGCCACGCAGTGGGACACGTTCCTGCTCTGGCGCAACAGCAACTCGTTCGGCACGACCGACCCCGAGTTCGGCCTGGACATCAGCTTCTTCGTCTTCGTCCTGCCGTGGATCAACTTCGTCGTCGCCTTCCTGACGATGATCCTCGTCATCGGGTTCATCACCGCGGCCTTCACCCACTACCTCTACGGCGGCATCGTCATCGGGCAGCGGATGCGCTCGACCCACGCCGCACGGGTCCACCTGTCGATCATCGCGGCGGCCCTCGTGCTGATCCGCGCCGTCGCCTTCTGGGTCGACCGCTACAACCTCGCCACGGCCGAGTCCACGAAGATCACCGGCATCCAGTACACCGAGGCGCACGCCGTCATCCCGACCAAGGGGATCCTTGCGATCGCGGCGGTCATGTGCGCGCTGATGTTCCTCACCGTGATCTGGACCCGCTCGTGGCGGTTGCCGCTCGTCGGCGTCGCGGTGCTGGCCGTCATCGTCGTCGCGGTCGGCGGCATCTACCCGGCCCTGGTCCAGTCCCTCAAGGTGAGGCCGTCGGAGAAGTCGCTCGAGATCCCTTACCTCCAGCGCAACATCGACGCCACCAGAGCGGCATACGGCTTCAACAACATCGATGTGAAGCCGTATGACACCAAGACGATCGCGACCCAGGGACAGCTCCGTGGCGACGCCGCCACGATCCCCGGCATCCGCCTGATCGACCCCAACATCGTCAGCCCCACGTTCAAGCAGCTCGAAGCGAGCAAGGGGTACTACCAGTTCGCCGACGTGCTCGATGTCGACCGGTACACCATCGACAACAAGCCCACCGACACAGTCATCGCCGCCCGCGAGCTCGACCTCAACGGCGTCCCCGACGCACAGCGCAACTGGCTCAACGACCACACGGTCTATACCCACGGCTACGGCGTCGTCGCGGCCAAGGGCAACACCCGTGAGGACGATGGGCGTCCGACGTTCTTCGAGTCCCAGATCGGCACCGAGGGCAAGCTCGGCAAGTACGAGCCGCGCATCTACTTCGGCGAGTCTTCGCCCGAGTACTCCATCGTCGGCGGTGGCAGAAGGAGTTCGACTACCCCGACCCGAACGGTACGGGGCAGATCACCTACACCTACCAGGGCACCGGCGGCGTCCAGCTCGATGCGATGCGGCGGATCGCCTACGCGATCAAGTACCGCGAGATCAACTTCCTGCTCTCGGACGCGGTGACGAACGACTCCCGCATCCTGGACCACCGCACACCGCGCGAGCGGGTCCAGCGCGTCGCGCCGTGGCTGACCCTGGACGGCAACGCGTACCCCGCTGTCGTCAACGGCCGCGTGCTGTGGATCCTCGACGGGTACACGACCTCGGCCAACTACCCGTACTCGGAGATGACCACTCTCGACCAGGCGACCGAGGATGCCGTGACGAGCACCCGCCAGTCGGTTCGCGCAGTTCAGGGCGGCCAGGTCAACTACGTGCGCAACTCCGTCAAGGCCACCGTCGACGCCTACGACGGGACGGTCTCGCTCTACCAGTGGGACGAGACCGACCCGGTGCTCAAGGCCTGGATGTCGATCTTCCCCGGTAGCGTCAAGCCGCTGAGCGACATCCCGGGCGCTCTCATGGAGCACCTGCGCTATCCCGAGGACCTGTTCAAGGTTCAGCGGCAGCTCCTGCAGAAGTACCACGACACTGACGCAGGCTCGTTCTACGGCGGACAGAACTTCTGGCGGATCCCGGACGACCCGACCCAGTCCGGCTCGGACCTGCTCCAACCGCCCTACTACCTGTCCCTGGCTATGCCCGGGCAGTCACAGCCGGCCTTCTCACTGACCTCGACGTTCATGCCCACCGGTGACCGCAACGTCCTGTCCGGCTTCCTCGCCGTCGACGGTGACGCCGGTTCGCAGGACGGCAAACGCTCGACGAGCTACGGGACGATGCGGCTGCTCGAGATGACGGGCGGCACGGTCAACGGACCGGGCCAGGTCTACAACGACATGCGAACATCGAGCACGACCTCCAATGACACGTCGCTGGGACGCCAGCTCACGCTGGCGCAGTTCATCTCGACGACATCGTCCAACGGGGCCGTCGTGACGTTCGGGAACCAGCTGACCCTGCCCGTCGGTGGAGGTCTGCTCTACGTACAGCCGATCTATGTCCAGGCGCGCTCGACCGGAACCGGGACGTTCCCGAAGCTGAATGCCGTCGCAGTGGCCTTTGGCGACAAGATCGCCTGGGCCGGCTCCCTCGACACGGCGCTCAACGAGCTGTTCGGGGGCTCGTCCGGGGCATCGGCCGGCGACACGGGAGCCAACACGCCCGCGACGCCGGGTGGCGGCACGAGCGGCAACCCGACGACCGGTCCGTCGTCGCCCCCGACGTCCTCACCGTCCACGCAGCAGGGCACGCCGAATGCCGGCGCGCTCGCTCAGGCGCTCAAGGACGCGGAGTCGGCCTACGCCGACGGCCAGGCGGCACTCAAGAAGGGTGACTTCGCGGCATACGGGCAGGCGCAGGAGAAGCTGAAGGAGGCTCTCGCGCGGGCGGTGGCCGCCTCGCCGCAGGGCACCGGGGCTCCGTCGCCCTGAGCCGGAGCGCGCCACGACCGGATCGGGGGCCCCAAAGCACCCCGATTTGGTCGTGGCGAGGGATTCGCGTAACCTTACGGATGCCGACGCGGGGTGGAGCAGCTCGGTAGCTCGCCGGGCTCATAACCCGGAGGTCGCAGGTTCAAATCCTGCCCCCGCTACCAAATTCGCGTCAGCGAGCGAAAGGCCCGGACCAGATGGTCCGGGCCTTCGTCATTCGCGGGCCGGTCGTTGCACCGACAGGGCTGTCGTGAGGCTGCGTCGGCCGGCATACTTTTCGCAGATCTACCCAAACTGGTCTCCTGGCGTTCATGTGTCGTCCGTAGCCTGAAGCCTCGTGCCGACGTCTTCAGGTTCCCTCCTCCGAGCGTGGCGCAGGGCAAGCGGCCGCACCCAGGCCGAGCTGGCCGCCGAGGTCCATGTCAGCTCGGCCGCGGTGAGCGCCTGGGAGACGGGGGTGCGGGGGATACCGCTCGGGGCGCTCGAACGGCTCGACGGCGTGTTCGGTGCCGGAGGCTGCCTGGTCGACCTGGCCCGGGCGATCGGCACCTCGACCCTGGAGCCTCGCACTCGTTGGGGGCACGCCTTCCACGGCGAGCCGGGGCCCGTATGGGCCTGGATCAGGCCCACGCGAGCAGGGCGCGTCCGCGGCCTCGCGCGCCTGCGTGTCTTCGGCCTGCGCATCGACCACGAGGTGGGGCCGGAAGGCCTGTTCATGGTCGCACCGTGGATGGACCCCAACTGGGCGGTCAACGTCCTCACCGATGAGCCCGTCTGGGTGGACTTCGGGCGGGGCGTGCCGCCGGCGTGGCTTGACGTGCCGCGGATGTCCTCGATCGGGCTGCGCGACGTCGTGTTGAGGCATCCCGGCGACCCGATGATGGGCCGCCTCGTCGACAGCGTCCGACGGCTCGACCGCGGCGACCCGCGGACGCTGCGCACCCGGATCCGGTCTCTGGTCGACGGCGACCGCTGGGATGCGCTGGAGCACCAGTGGCGTTCGGGAGCCGGCTCAGCCGACCGGCCGATGAGCGACGCCCACCGCGACCCGACGCCGTCCCGCACGCCCGACGACCTACGCAGCCTGCACCGGCAGCTGCGGCACGCCCGCGGTCTCTCGCAGGCTGAGGCGGCGCAGGCGGCGACCAGGGTGCTGCGGACCGGCGACCCCATGTGGCCGCACCCGGGATCGCGCAGGCGCGGGGTGTCGCCGATGCAGGTGCACAACTACGAGGTCGGACGGGCCGGGAGGGTGCGTCACCTGCCCGCAGTCCTGGACATGGCATACGGGGCATACGGCTTCAGCTGTTTCGAGCCGGTCCGCACCGCACACCTGCGGCCCGACGTCGTCATGGCCCACTTCCCCGACTTCTGGCTGGGGCCGGTCACCCTGGTCGTGCGACCTGAGGCCGCCCCGGCGCCAGCCGGGCCGATGACGCTGAGCTGGCGCAGCCGGCGCCGCGAGGTGGCCCTGACCGGCGCGCCGGTGAGACTGTGCTTCAGCCGCTTTCCCGAGGACTGCGGCCTCACCGTCGAGGTGCCTTCCGGCTGGACCGTCGAGGCTTGGATGGGCTACGACCCCGACGCCCTGGAGCTGCACACCGACTGGGTCCCAGTGAGCCCGGAGGCCGAGCAGGTCATCTTCCAGCGCGTCATCGCGAGCATCCGCCTGGCGCTCGGGATCTCGGAAGACGCCTTCGAGCGGGCCTTGTCAGGCCCTGCTGTCAACGATCCGTTGCATTTCCCCCGACATTCTGCCCCGCGCGCCGTTTCCCTCTGACGTATGGCGCTAAATCGCTGAGAATAGTCTGAGAAAAGGCTGGGCAGAGCAGCAGGCCCCCGCCGTATGCCGTGGGGGCCACGACACGGCATACCGCGCTCGTTCTCGGTGACCTACGCGAACGACGTTGTGTCCCTGGTCTGCCCGTCGTCGGCGCTGCTGCACAACCCGGCGCACAGTGCCGGGCAGGCGGTTTTCAACGTTCTGTTGCACACGCGTCAACATTCCTCTGGTCAATCAACGAGTTGGTGCACAACTCCCCAGTAGGCCTGGGGTCATTCACGCAACGTTTGGCTCGGCGCCCCGTCGATGCATAGCCGCATTCGTAGGTTCCTCGATGTCCGCCTCTGCGTCGACGGGATTGCTATGGAAACAACGTTCGTGGTTCGGGCTCGTGGGGTCACCAAGACCTTCGGAGACGTCGTCGCGCTCGACGGTGTCGACCTGGACGTCGCGGCGGGGGAGGTGCATGGGCTCGTCGGCCCGAACGGGGCCGGCAAGACCACCCTCCTGGGCCTGCTCCTCGGTCTCGCGGTCGCCAGCCACGGCAGCCTCGAGATCCTCGGGTCGCCGGTCGGTCGCGTCCTGGCTGTGCCGGACGGGGTGGCCGGGTTCGTCGACGGGCCGGGGCTCTACCCCGCCCTGAGCCCGCGCAAGAATCTCTCAGCCCTCATGTCCCTGCGCGGTCGAGTCCCGTCGCGACTGGAGGTCGACGACGCTCTGGAGCAGGTCGGGCTGACGGGCGTGGCCGACGACCCGCTGCGCGGCTTCTCGCTCGGGATGCGCCAGCGCCTCGGGCTCGCCGCCGCGCTGCTCACTCGCCCGGGGCTGCTCGTGCTCGACGAGCCCGCCAACGGCCTCGACCCCGCCGGCAAGAACCAGGTCCACCGCGTCCTGTCCAACCTTGCGGCACAAGGGACTGCGGTGGTCATGTCCAGCCACCGCATGGACGACCTCGCGGCCCTGTGCTCGGAGGTGACCCTGCTCGCGACCGGACGAGTGGTCTTCTCCGGACCGGTCGGCAAGCTCGCCGCGGAGAGCCGCGACCTCGACTACCGCGTCGTCACGTCAGACCCCGCCGCGGCGCTCGAGGTCGCATCGGGCACGCCCGGCCTGCGGGTGCTGCGTGACGACGAGCTCGCGCTCCGTCGCCAGGAGCCCGACCTCGTCGTCCGGGGCGGCGTCGCCGCGATGGACGAGCTCGTCGTGCGGCTGGTCGGCGCACGGGTGGCCCTCCGTGAGCTCGCTCCGGTCGTGTCGCCGCTGGAATCGGCGTTCCTCGCCCTGACCGGGGCGGTCGCCGAAGGCGACGCAGGCGCCAACGGCGGCGCGGGCGCCGACCCAGCCGACCCCGATCCAGCCGACCCCGATCCAGCCGACCCCGACCCAGCCGACCCCGGCCGCGTCGCCTCCACCGACACCGAGGAGTCCCGATGACCGCGACGCTCGCCGCGCCGCGACCCCCCGCCCACACCGCCCACACCGCGCAGCGCGATGCGACGCGCCCGGCCGCGGTGCGTGTGGCATACCGGTTCGAGCTGCTGAAGATCCTCTCGCTCTGGCGGATCCGCCTGTTGCTTGCCGCGTGCCTGGTCGGCCCAGCCGTCTTCGTCGCGGTGATGGGGAGCCAGAGCTCGCTGCCAGCGGACACGGTCTTCGGGCGCTGGATGGCCGCCACCGGCTGGGCGAGCTCGCTGGTGGTACTCGGCTTCTGCTGCTCGTTCGCCCTGCCGCTGCTGACGTCGGTCGTCGCCGGCGACGTGTTCGCCTCCGAGGACCGTCTCGGCACCTGGCGCCACCTGCTCATCGCGGTGCGTTCCCCCAGGCGGATCTTCGCCGCCAAGGCGCTGGCCACGCTGACGGTCATCGTCCTGCTCGTCGTCGCTCTGGGCGTCTCCGGCATCGTGGGCGGGCTCGCCGCGATCGGGAGCCACCCGCTCGTCGGGCTCGACGGCTCGCAGCTCGCACCATCGGACGCGGCACTGCGCGTGGTGCTCGCCTGGCTCTGCGTGCTCGTGCCGACCCTCGCGTTCGGGGCATTGGGGCTGCTGGGCTCGGTCGTCCTCGGACGCTCGCCGATGGGTCTGCTCGTGCCGGCGGTAGTCGCCTTCGGGATGCAGCTCGCTGAGATGCTGCCGCTCCCAGTGGCACTCCGGGTGGCCCTGCCGAGCCAGGGCTTCATCGCCTGGCGTGGGCTGTTCACCGAACCGGCCCAGACCGGATCACTGGTCATCGGCCTCGTCGTGGGCCTCGCCTGGACGGTCGCCGCGACCTCGCTCGCCTACCGGTTGTTCATGCGCCGGGACTTCACCGACCTCTCCTACGACGGGTCGGGCCGCCGCGTACTGGGGGCAGTCGCTCCGCTCGCCGCTCTCGGAGCACTCACCTGCCTCGTCGTCGCCGTCGCGACTCCCGCGAGCGGCACGGGCATCGACAAGCCGAAGCTCGATGCGTCGCTCGCAACCTCCTTCGCGCACCTGTACCGGCTCCAGACCTCCGAGCTGCACCGCCCCGACGTCACGGAGGCGCAGCTGGCCGCGACCGCGTCGTGCGACAAGGGCGGCGACCGGATGGAGGACGAGGGGCCCGGAGGCAACTGGCGCTGCGTCGTCACCTGGCATCTGCCCGGCGCGGCGTCGGTCGGCAGCGCCATCTACCAGCTCGACGTCACCGCAGACGGGCGGTACGTCGCCGACGGAGACGGGCCCAAGGAGGTCAATGGCAGCTTCACCGTGAGGACCCCGCGAGGGGATGCACCAAACCCGCTCTGGCAGCTCGACGGCAGCGTCGACCTGCTGAACCCCATTTCGAAGGGATAGCCACACTCATGCACGTCACCCGACACCGCCGCAGCGACTCGCAGGCGCGCCCCGGGCTCTCCGGGCTCTCCGGGCACCTCGGCCTCTCCGGTCTGTCCGGCCGCTCCGGGCACTTCGGTCGCCGCACCCGGATCGTCCTGGCCGGCACCGCCGCCCTGGTCGTCGCCGGCTCGGGCGTCGAGGCCTTCGCGACCACCGTGGGCTTCGGCGACCAGCAGGTCGGCACCGAGTACAGCGCCGGCATCCAGGTCTCCGCCAACCAGGTGATCAAGCCGTACGGCGAGCGCCTGCTCACCCAGATCGGCAAGTTCATGGGCTCGACGGTGAGCGCCGACGGCCGCTACCTCGCCTCGACGAGCAACGACCGCTCGATCTCCGTCCAGATCTTCGACCTCCAGACGTACCAGCTGATCTGGACGGTCGGAAGCGCTGCCTCGGCCAACCAGAAGGTCTCCGACAACACCGTGGGCCAGGAGGGCCCGACCTACTCCCCGGACGGCAAGTTCCTCTGGGTGCCGCAGGCCACCGGCCTCACCCGCTACCCGGTCAACGCCGACGGCACCCTCGGGGCCGGCACGAAGGTGGCCATCCCCACCGTGAACGGCGCCCAGGCCCTCACGGGCAAGGCGGTCTTCTCGCCCGACGGCTCGAAGCTCTACGTCGCGGTGAACGGCCAGAACCGCGTCGTGCTGGTCGACCCGGTCGCCGGCACGATCACCCAGAGCTGGACCGTGGGCATCGCGCCGCGCCACCTGACCTTCGTCGGCGACAAGCTCTACGTCAGCAACGAGGGCGGCCGGTTCGCCAACCCGGGTGAGACGACCATCAACTCGTACGGCACGCAGGTCCCGGCAGACGGCTACCTCGGCACGTCGACGACGGGCACGCTCAGCGTCATCGACACGAACAACCCTGGCGCGCAGGTCCGCTCGATCGCGGTCGGGCTGCACCCGACGGCGATGTATGCCGCTGGGAAGGCGCTGTTCGTCACCAACACGTCCGACGACTCCGTGTCCGTCGTGAACACCGACTCGGACAAGGTCGTGCAGACGATCAGCACCCAGCCGTGGAAGGGCTCCGAGGTCGGTTACCAGCCCAACGGCGTGACCTTGACGGCCGACGGGCACCTGCTCGTCACGCTCGGCCGGGCGAACGCGGTGGCCGTCTACCGCTACCACGGAGACCCGCAGGAGCCGATGAACTTCGTCGGCCTGCTTCCGACGGACTACTACCCGTCGGAGATCGCAACCGTCGGCGACCAGGTCGTCGTGACCAACACCCGCGGCATCGACGCGCGTGGCCCGCTCCTCACGTTCAACCAGGGTGCGAACACCACCCCCGCGAAGGGCCATGGCACGCACGGCACGACGGCGTCCCTGACCCGCTTCACGCTCCCGACCGACCAGGAGATCGCCGACACGTACACCCCGACGGTGTTCGCCCAGAACGGCTGGGGCGACAGCGACACGGACGTCAAGGTCTCCAACGGCAACAAGCAGAAGGCAGTGCCGGTCCCGAAGCGGATCGGCGACCCGTCGACGATCAAGCACGTCTTCCTGCTCGTCAAGGAGAACCGCACCTACGACCAGGTGTACGGCGACGACGCGCGCGGCAAGGGCGACGCGACCCTGGCCCAGTTC
This sequence comes from Monashia sp. NPDC004114, assembly GCF_053603855.1. Classification (NCBI taxonomy): domain Bacteria; kingdom Bacillati; phylum Actinomycetota; class Actinomycetes; order Micrococcales; family Intrasporangiaceae; genus Intrasporangium; species Monashia sp. NPDC004114. The sequence continues at coordinate 9,809 of NZ_JBSGGK010000020.1, forward strand.
GGCGCGACCGTCACGCCGAACCAGCACGCCCTGGCCAAGCAGTTCGGGCTCTACGACAACACGTACGACGTCGGCACGAACTCGGCCGAGGGGCACAACTGGCTCATGCAGGGTGACAACCCGGAGTACACCGAGTCCAGCGCCGGCGAGTACACCCGCAGCTACGACACCGAGGACGACGTGCTGGGTCACCAGCGGTCGGGCTTCCTGTGGACGGCAGTCCAGTCGGCCGGCAACACGGCACGCAACTTCGGCGAGTTCATGATCTGGGAGAACAAGCCGGCCGGCGCGACGTGGCAGAAGTACTACTGCGCCACGAAGTCCGTCGACGGCGGTGGCGACCCGGCGCAGCTGGTCGACCCGTCTCTCCGCCTCAATGTCCAGTCGCCGATCCCGTCGCTCAACGCGATCACCAACCACGACTCGCCGATGTTCGACAGCAACATCCCGGACACCTACCGCTACCAGGTCTGGAAGCAGGAGTTCGAGAAGGACGGGCCGGCCAACCTCAACATGATGTGGCTCTCGAGCGACCACACCGGTGGCGCGCCCGACGCCCGCGCCCAGGTCGCGGACGGTGACGTCGCGGTCGGCAAGATCGTCGACGAGATCTCGCACAGCGCGTACTGGAAGGACTCCGCGATCTTCGTGGTCGAGGACGACAGCCAGAACGGCGCCGACCACGTCGACGGGCACCGTGCCCCGATCCAGATCATCAGCCCGTATGCCGCACACGGCAAGGTGGTCAGCACCTACTACTCGCAGATCTCGATGATCCGCACGATCGAGCAGATCCTCGGCTCCGCGCCGCTGAACCAGAAGGTCGCCGCGGCCACGCCGATGTTCGATGCGTTCCAGTCGACCCCTGACTACACGCCGTTCGACGCGGTGCCGAACCAGGTGCCGCTCACCGAGGGCGTCAAGACTGCACCGGACTGCGGCCTCGACACGCTCGGCCAGACCGGTGCCGCCGCGGCAGCCCTCAACGCCAAGGTCGCTGCGGAGACCGCGGTGCCTTCGGACAAGAAGGCCGTCGCGGGTGCGTGGGACACGTGGAAGACCTCCCAACACCTCGCCGGCAACGGCGCGGTGGCGGACTACGCGAACCCGGAGCTGATGAACCGCTTCACGTGGTACGACTCCCACCACTGGAACACCGCGTACCCGGGTGACTCCAAGATCCTGGCTCCCTCGGAGGTCCCCGGCGCGTACCTTCCGCCGTCGGACAACGACTGACCTGGATCGGGACGCAGGCGGCGGTCCGCCGGCGCAAGTCGGCGGGCCGCCGCCAGCCGTTGTTCGGCCGCGGCATACGGTGAGGTCGCGCGGTGTTCTCACCCCATCCGGCGGCAGGCCGGCGGACCCGTCCGAGGAGGACCCATGAAGGCCATCGTCATCGACCGCTTCGGCGGACCCGAGGAGCTCCACGAGGCCGAGCTGCCGGACCCGGAGCCGGGCCCCGGCCAGGTCCGGATCCGCGTGGAGGCGGTCGGGGTCAACCCGATCGACGGCAAGGTGCGCGGCGGCCGGATGGCGTCTCCGGACACGAAGTTCCCGCTGCTGCTCGGAGCCGAGGCCGCCGGCGTCGTGGACGCGCTCGGCGAGGGCGTCAGTGACGTCGCCGTCGGCGACCGGGTGGTCGGCTTCGCGGCCGGAGGCGCCTACTCGGAGCTGGCGCTGCTGGGCGCGTATGCCGCCTTGGCCGGGCTCGACCCGGTAGCCGGCGTCTCGCTGCCGGTGGCGTCCGAGACCTCGCAGCGCGCCCTGGGCCTGCTGGCTCTCGAGCCGGGCGAGACCCTGCTCATCCACGGCGCGAGCGGCGCGGTGGGGGAGGTGGCCACCCAGCTCGCGGTCCGCGACGGGGTGCGGGTGATCGGGACCGCGTCCGAGGCGAACCAGGGGCGGGTCGCGGCCCTCGGCGCGACGCCGACGACCTACGGTGACGGCTGGCTCGACAGGGTCCGGGCGCTCGCGCCGGACGGCGTCGACGCGGTCTTCGACACGAGCGGGGCCGGTGTGCTGGAGGAGTCGGTCGATCTGGTCGGCGGGAAGGAGCGGGTCGTGACGATCGCCGACCCGGCAGCGTTCGCGATGGGGATCACCTTCACGACCGGCGGCGAGCCGGGGGCGTTCGACCTCGGCGTGTACGTCGCGCTCCGGGCTTCGGGCGAGCTGACCACGACGATCGCCCGGGTCTTCCCCCTCACCGAGGCGGCCGACGCGCAGGCGCTGAGCGACAGCGGTCGTGCCGGGGGGAAGCTCGTCCTCGTGCCCTGACCGGATGCGCGACGGGCGCCCTGGGGCCCGCTCCGGGGCTCAGGCGCGAATGCTGGTGACCGGCAGCTCGAACCACCGCAGGTGGTCGAAGTCGACGTTGACGCTGGCCGCGGGACCCGCGACGGGCTCGGCGCCGGCGAGGATGGCTCGCGCCTCGTCGAGGTATCCGGCGAGGGCATCCTCACCGGCGCGGTCGACATGGGCCGGATAGGTGAGCCGACCACCCTCGAAGCCGACCTGGTGCAGGCGCAGCGGGGGCTCGACCGGGCCGTTCTTGTGCCGCCAGCGACCGGTGGCCGGGTCGAAGTCGTAGTCGCCCAGCAGGCGCCAGCCGTCACGCGCGACGAGCCGCACGGCCTCGATGACATAGTCGACGACCGTGTCGGAGATGAAGTAGTTGAAGTTGACGCGGACCCACCCCGGCTTGATGCCCTCACAGCCGCGGCCGATCTCACGCTCGAACTCATGCGAGCGCTCGAGGTCGATGCCGAGCAGGTAGTGGCCGTACGGCCCCGCGCACGAGCACCCGCCGCGTGCCTGGATGCCGAACAGGTCGTTGAGCACGGCCACGACGAAGTTGTGGTGTAGGTAGCGGCCGCCGTCGGCCTGAACTACGAACGACACGATCGAAAGTCGTTCTGCCGAAAGGTTGCCCAGGATCTCGATGCTCGGCTCGTGACGCCACGACTCGACCGCCCGCTGGAGGAACTCCTCCTCACGCGCGCGGATCGTCGGGACGCCGACCGCTTCCTTGAGCTTGAAGACGAGGCCGGCACGGATCGCCTCGATGATGGCCGGGGTACCGCCCTCCTCGCGGTGGGCGGGGTCGGTGAGGTAGTCGTGGTCGCTCGGGTTGACGTACGTGACGGTTCCGCCGCCCGGGACGTCGGGCACGCGGTTGGTCATCAGCTCGCGCCGCACGACGAGCACGCCTGGCGTGCTCGGGCCTCCGATGAACTTGTGCGGGCTGAGGAACACGGCGTCCTTGTATGCCGTCGCGTCGGCCTGGCCGCGCCCGCCGCGACCGTACATCTCGATGTCGATGTAGGGACCGGCGGCCGCGAAGTCCCAGAAGGCGAGCGCGCCGTGCTCGTGCAGCAGGCTCGAGATGGCGTCGGTGTCGGTGACGATGCCGGTGACGTTGCTGGCCGCCGAGAAGGACCCGATGAGCAGGGGCCGGGCGGCATACTCCTCGAGCTTCGCACGAAGCACGTCGAGGCTGACGTGCCCGTCGGGGTCCTGCGGGATGACGACCACGTCTGCGACGCACTCGCGCCACATCACCTCGTTGGAGTGGTGCTCGTAGGGACCGATGAAGACGACTGGCCGCTGGTCCGCTGGCACGAGATCGCTTGCGTGCCAACGGTCCTCGAAGTTGGACGGCACGCGCAGTCCGAGGATGCCGACGAGCTTGTCGATCGCTCCGGTGCACCCGGACCCGGCGAAGATCACGACGGTGTCGTCGTCGCCGCCGACTGCGTCGCGGATCACGCGGCGCGCGTCCTCACGCAGGCGCGTCGTCTGCAGGCCGGTGCCGGAGCTCTCGGTGTGAGTGTTGGCGTAGCGGGGGAGCACCTCGTCGCGGATGAAGTCCTCGATGAAGGCGAGGCCGCGGCCGGAGGCCGTGTAGTCGGCGTAGGTGACGCGCCGGGGACCGTACGGGCCGGGCATGACCTGGTCCTCGCCGATCACACTCTCACGGATCGTGGTCAGCAGGTCTTCGGCGGCGCTCATGTCCATGACTATAGCGTGGAGTGATGCTAGATCCAAAAAACATAACCATCAGTTACCTGTCCGCAGGTCATTGGAAGTATGCGGTCGTTCCAGAGCCCGACCTCTACCTCGAACGCAAGGGACAGTCGCATAAGGTCGAGCGCGTGACAGCGATCTCCTACCCGCTCGTCGAGCGCACCCTCGACAACGGCCTGCGGGTCATCGTCAGCGAGGACCACACCGTGCCCAACGTCGCGGTCAACCTCTGGGTCGGCGTGGGCTCCCGGCATGAGTCGCCAGGCCGCACCGGGTTCGCGCACCTCTTCGAGCACCTGATGTTCCAGGGCAGCCGCAACGTCGCCTCCGGCGAGCACTTCTCGGCCCTCATGGACGAAGGGGCCCGGCTCAACGCGACGACCTGGTTCGACCGGACGAACTACTTCGAGACCGTCCCGACCGGCGCGCTCGAGCTGGCCCTCTGGCTCGAGGCGGACCGGCACGGCTACCTGCTCGACGCGGTGACCCAGGAGAACCTCGACAACCAGCGCGATGTCGTCAAGGAGGAGAAGCGTCAGCGGTACGACAACGTGCCCTACGGATCCGCCCTCATCGACATCTACGCGACCGCGTTCCCGCAGGACCACCCGTACCACCACCCGACCATCGGGTCGATGGAGGACCTCGACGCCGCGACACTCGAGGACGTCCACGCCTTCTTCCGGGCCCACTACGGCCCCAACAACACCGTGCTGACGCTCGTCGGCGACGTCACTCGGGAGGACGGTTTCGCCGCGGCCGAGAAGTACTTCGGCCACCTTCCGCCGATCGAGCTGCACGCCCGCGGGCGGCTCCCGCAGCTTTCGCCGATCAGCGAGCCGGTGCGGCTCGACCGGGTGGGCGACGTCCCGAACGACCGCATCTACGTGGCGTTCCGGCTGCCGGTCGACACCACACCGGAGTACCTCGCCTGCCAGATCGCCGTCGACGTGCTCGGCGGCCTGTCGAGCTCACGCCTCGTGCGACGGTTGGTCCGCAATGACGAGACGGCTGTCGCCGTCGGCGGCTGGACGATGGGCCTGGTCGACGGCGTGGGCCTCGGAACGATCACCGTCGACGTGTCCGCCGGCGCCGATGTCGAGCAGGTCGAGGCGGCCGTCTGCGAGGAGATCCGCGACTTCATCAAGCAGGGCCCGGACGACGCCGAGCTCGAGTCGGTCATCGCCGACACCGAGCGCTCCTGGCTCAGCGCCCTTGCCAGCATCGAGGAGCGCGCCGACCACATCAGCCACCACGCTCTGCTCACCGGCGACCCGGCATACGTCAACACGTTCGTCGAACGCATCCGTGCGGTGACCGCCCAGCAGGTGCGGGAGGTCGCCGCCACGTGGCTCGACCCGGAGGCCCGGGCCGTGGTGCGATACCTCGCCACAGCCACACCGAACGACACCGACGCAGCTGCCGAGGAGGCCCAGTGACGACCATCGCCCGCCCCGTCGTGGCGGCTCCCGAGCCGTGGGACTTCCCGGCCGCGACGACCCACGACCTGCCCAACGGGCTGCGCCTCGTCACCTACGACGTGCCCGGGCAGTACGTCCTGTCCGTGCGCGTCGGGCTCCCCGTGCCACTGCGCGAGGAGCCGACGGACCGCGAGGGCGTCGCGACGATCATGTCGCGCACCCTCGACGAGGGCACCGCGACGTACTCGGCCGAGGAGTTCGCCCGGCTCCTCGAGCGCAAGGGCGTCAGCTTCGGCGCAGGGATGTCCGATGCCGGGCTCTCGCTCGACATCGACGTCGTCAAGGGCAACCTCGAGCCGGCGCTCGACCTCCTGAGGCAGATCATCACCGAGCCGGTCTTCCCCAAGACCGAGGTGGCCCGCCAGGTCCGCACCCGCCTGGCCGAGATCGAGCAGGAGCGGTCGGTCGCGGCCAACCGCGCCGGGCTCGAGTTCGTCCGCACGTTCTACGACCTGGGCGACCGCTCGTCCCGCCCCACCGGCGGCACCCCCGAGACCGTCGGCGCGATCACGCGCGAGGACGTCGCCGCCTTCCACGCGGATCACGTCGTCGCCGCCGGCGCGACGATCTGCATCGCCGGTGACCTCGCCGGGCTCGACGTGCCCGCGCTCGTGTCGGCCGCCCTCGGTGAGTGGGCACGCGGTCCACGCGACCGCGACCGCTACCTTCAGCACGAGGCGACGCTCGCGCCCGACCGGGCGCGCATCGTCCTCGTCTCGCGGCCGGGGTCGGTGCAGACGGAGTTCGTCATCGGCGCGCCCGGTCCGGACCGCTCGGTCGAGGGCGGCTGGGCGCCGTACCCGGTGCTCGGCTTCGTCGTCGGCGGGTCCCCGAACGCGCGCATCGACGCGGTGCTGCGCGAGGAGAAGGGCTACACCTACGGCATCCGGTCGACCTTCCGGCCGCGCCGGCGCGGTGGGGTGTTCCTGACCTCGGGCTCCGTGCGCTCCGACTCGACGACCGAGTCGCTGCGCCTTCTCGTCGAGATCCTCGAGAGCGGGCGAGAAGGATTCCGCGACAAGGAGATCCGCTCTGGCGTCGACTTCATCGGCAAGACCGCGCCCGGGCGCTATGCCACCGCCGACACCATCGCGGACGAGGCCGTGGGTATGGCTCTCGACGGTCGGACCACCGAGTTCACGACCGCCAACCTGCGCGATCTGGCCACGGTCGACACGGCTCGGGTCGACGCGGCATACGCCCGCTTCGCGGCCGGGGCCGGCATCGGCACCGGGACGCCGGGCTCCGGCTGGACGATCGTCATGGTCGGCGACGCGGACGAGCACCGTGCCGCGGTGCAGGGACTGGGTCTCGGCGAGGTCACCGTGGTGACCGACGCCTGATCACCCCACCCCTTCCCCCCTTCAGGTCGAGTGGCCACCCCGTCACACCCGTCACGTTGCACGTGTGGCCGGTGGGACGGAGTGCTCACTCGACTTGGAGGATGGCGTGGGCCAGGGGATCCGGCGGGTCAGGGCAGCGGGCGCTCGAGGACGTAGTCGTCCTCGTAGACCCCACCGACGAGGAAGCGCTTGGTGCCAACGCGCTCGAAACCGCTCTTGGCGTAGAAGCGCTGGGCTCGCTCGTTCTGCTGGTTGACCCCGAGCCACACCCCGGTGGCTCCGCTCGAGCGCGCCCAGTCGAGTGACCTTCTCATGAGCTCGGCGGCCGCTCCGGTGCCGTGGGCCGCGGGCAGGACGTAGATCTTGCTCAGCTCCACCGTCGGCCTCAGCCGGATGGCGTCGCGGACGTCGGCGTCGTAGGGCTCGCCGGAGACGAGCATCGCGTAGCCGAGGGCGGCGCCGCCGGCGTCCTCGGCCACGAGCACGTGCCGTTCGGGGTCGGCAACGTACTCGACGAACCGCTCCGGTGAGAGCACCTCGCGGATGAACGCCTCCACGCGGTCCTGGGTCATGCTCGGCGGGCACGCGAGCCCGAACGTGGCCGCCGCCACCTCCGAGAGCACTGGCACGTCATCGGCCGTGGCCGCGCGAACAGAGAGGCTCATGCGAGATCACGCGCTGTAGCGAAGCGGAGGCGCCAGGTCATGCGCCGAGGGTATGCCGCCCCGACGGAGGTGCGCCCGCCCGTCTCAGCCGGACGGCATACCGATCCGCCGGAGCACCTCGGCGTGGAGGAGGCCGTTGGTCGCGAGCGCGTTGCCGCTCCAGCACCCGTCTCGTCCGTCGAGGCCGGTGAAGCGTCCTCCGGCTTCCTGCACGATGGCCACGAGGGCGGCCATGTCATGCACCGCGAGGTCCGGCTCCGCTGCGATGTCCGCGGCGCCTTCGGCGACGAGCATGTAGGACCAGAAGTCGCCGTAGGCGCGCGTGCGCCAGCAGTCGTCCATGAGGTCGAGGAAGTCGTCGCGCTTGCCCCGCACCCGCCAGCCGGCCAGCGACGAGTACGACAGGGACGCGTCACCGAGCCGGCCGACCTGGGAGACGTTGATGCGCCTCGCCGACGACAGCGACCGCCCGGTCCAGGCGCCGGATCCCGTTGCGGCCCACCACCGCCGCTGCAGCGCGGGCGCTGCGACGAGGCCCAGCACCGGCTCGTTGTCGACGACGAGCCCGATGAGCGTGGCCCACACCGGGACGCCACGGACGAAGTTCTTCGTGCCGTCGATCGGGTCGATGATCCAGCGCCGCGGCCCGTGACCCGTCGTCTCGAACTCCTCGCCCTCGACGGCGTCGCGCGGCCGGGTGCGCTTGAGCTGGCCGCGGACGAGCTCCTCGGCGGCCCGGTCGGCGTCGGTGACCGGCGAGAGGTCGGGCTTGCTCTCCACGACGAGGTCGGCTGCGCGGAACCGGGCCACGGTCACGCGCTCGACGGCGTCCGCGAGGACGTGGGCCAGTCGAAGGTCGTCGTCGTAGGAGGTCACCCGGTCAACCTAGCGCCACGGACAGCCGTGCGGGCGGAATGCCCAGAGCGTCAGCGTTCCTCACCCGAACGGCTCGCAAGCAGCCGCCGCAGCGAGGCCAGCCGCGAGGGACCGGCCGGTCCGGCGTGGCCCTGCGCGACCCAGTCGTCGAGGGCGCAGTCCGGCTCGTCGTGCGTGCAGCCTCGGGGGCAGCCCTCGGTGCCGGCCGCGAGGTCGGGGAAATGGTCGATGATCCGGTCGACGTCGATGTGGGCCAGCCCGAAGGACCGCACCCCGGGCGTGTCGATGACCCAGCCGTCCGGGTCGCCCGCGGCGTCGACGAGCCGGAGCGCCACGGCGTTCGTGGAGGTATGCCGCCCCCGCCCGGTCGTGTCGTTGACGTCACCCGTCGCTCGCTGCGCACCGGGCACAAGACCGTTGACCAGGGTGCTCTTGCCGACACCGGAGTGGCCGACAAGCACGGAGACCTGACCGGAGAGCCGGTCGCGCAGCTCCTTGAGACCGGTGAAGTCGGCGCCGTTCCACGAGGTCACGACGTGCTCCACCTCCAGCGGCGCGTACGAGCTGAGGAACTCGGCGGGGTCGACCAGGTCGGACTTGGTCAGCGCGAGCAGCGGCTCGAGCCCCGCGTCGTATGCCGCGACGAGGCACCGGTCGATCATCCGCGGGCGAGGCTCGGGGTCGGCCAGAGCCGTGACGATGACGAGCTGGTCCGCGTTGGCGACGATGACGCGCTCGAAGGGGTCGGTGTCGTCGGCTGTGCGGCGCAGCACGGACCGCCGCTCCTCGATGCGCACGATCCGGGCCAGGGTGTCCTGCGCGCCGGAGGTGTCGCCGACGAGAGCGACGTCGTCGCCGACGACGACGCGGGTGCGCCCGATGTCGCGTGCCTTCATCGCGACCACGACCCGCTCGCGCTCCTTGCGCCCACCGGATCCGCGCGGCAGCAGGCACGTGTAGCGGCCACGGTCGACACCGATCACCATGCCGACCAGCGCGTCGGCGTGGGCCGGGCGCTCTTTCGTGCGGGGCCTCGATCCCTTGCGGCTCGGGCGGACGCGGACGTCGTCCTCGTCGAGGTCCCGCGGGCTCATCGAGCGGGCCCGGTCATGCGAGCCGCACTGCCGGCATTGGGCCGAGGTCGCCCGCGAGCATGCCCTGCCACAGGCCGACGAAGTCAGGCAGCGTCTTTCGCGTGGTCCCGATGTCCTCGACGCTCACCCCGGGCACGCGCAGGCCGATGATGGCGCCCGCGGTGGCCATGCGGTGGTCGTGGTACGAGCGGAATCGCCCGCCGTGCAAGGACGCCGGGGCGATGCGCAGTCCGTCCTCGGTCTCGGTGACCCGGCCGCCCAGCGCTGAGAGCTCGGCAGTCAGGGCGGCCAGCCGGTCGGTCTCGTGGCCCCGGATGTGGGCGACGCCGCGGATCCACGACGGAGTGGAGGCGAGGGCCGCGAGCGCTGCGACCGTCGGCGTCAGCTCGGCCGCGTCGTGCAGGTCGATGTCGATGCCGACGAGCTCGTCGCCGCCGACGACCGTCAGCCCCGACCGGTCGAGCCGCACGTCCGCGCCCATGGAGTCGAGGATCTCGCGGAGCATGTCACCGGCCTGGGTCGTGTGCTGCGGCCAGCCCGGGACGCGGACGGTGCCTCCGGCGACGAGCGCGGCCGCGACGAAAGGACCGGCGTTGGACAGGTCCGGCTCGACAGACACGTCCAACGCGTTGATCTCCGAAGGCTCGACGCGCCACGTGTTGGGCTCGCTGTCATCGACGATGGCCCCGGCGTCACGCAGGGTCTCGACCGTCATGATGATGTGCGGCTCGCTCGGTACCGGCTTGCCGTCGTGGTGCACGGTCACGCCCTCGTCGTAGCGGGCTCCGGCGAGCAGCAGCGCCGAGATGAACTGCGACGACGCCGACGCGTCCATGGTCACCGAGCCGCCCGGCACACCGCCCTGCCCGTGCACCGTCACCGGCAGGTGCCCGTCGGCGTCGTCGACGGCCGCGCCGAGCACGCGAAGCGCGTCGACGACAGGAGCCATCGGCCGAACCCTCGCCTGCGGGTCGCCGTCGAGGCGGACCGGGCCGTCGGCGAGCGCGGCGACCGCAGGCAGGAAGCGCATCACGGTCCCGGCGAGGCCGCAGTCGATGGTCACGTCTCCGCGCAGGCGCTCGGGCGGCGTGACGAGCCAGTCGTCGACCGATCCCGAGGGCTCGCCCTCGGCGGGGACGTCGACGATCCGCACGCCCAGCGTGCGCAGGGCGTCGGCCATCAGGAGCGTGTCGCGGGACCGGAGTGGGGCCCGCAGCCGCGACCGCTCGCTCGCGAGCGCCGCCAGGATGAGGTAGCGGTTGGTCAGTGACTTGCTGCCGGGCAGGACGACGGTCGCGTCGAGCGGCCCTCCAGCTACGGGGGCGGCCCAGTCCGGCGGGGCGATGAGGGTGTCGCCGGTGGCCGGCGCGGTGGGCGATGGATCAGCGGGACTCAATGTGCGCTCACGACGTCCTGTGCTCGATGGGCGATGAAATGGGCCTCGCGCGAGGCGGCTCGCGCGGCGTGACGGGCCTCGCGGCGCGTCGTCCTGCTGGCGTGCTGCGCGCGCCAGACCAGACCCGGCCTGCCCTCGGTGTCGACGGCTGCGAGTAGCAGCCCACCGAGCAGGCCGACGTTCTTGAAGAAGAGGCTGCGGCTCTGTGCCTTGCGGGTGGGGTCGGTCTCCTCCCAGAAGGCGTGGTCGATGGCCGTCGTGGGCACGATCGAGGCGGCGAGCACCGTGGAGGCCAGCCGCGGCATCCGGCCCGTCGCGAGGAGCAGACCGCCGGCGATCAGCACGCCGCCGTTGACCTGGACGAAGACGTCGGGGTCCTTGGCGGCCCGGGCTGCGACCTCGGAGCCCGGGACCCGGTCGGGGACCTTCTCCAGCAGGTTGGCAGCCTGGTGGCTGCGGCTGGAGGGATGGCGCAAGGCGTCGATGCCTGCCGCGACGAACACGGAGGCGAGCAGGGGACGGGCGAGACGGCGGACGATCATTGCGGCTTCCTCCTTCGGCCGAGGCGCCGTGCGGCAAGCCTGGCCTCGCGGATTGGTTGGCTCCTACGTTATCGACATACCCGACCCGGCAGCGGAGCCGCCCACAGGGATTCGCCGCGCGGTCGCGTCGTCGGCGGGGCGGCATACGCTGAGCCGCATGTGTGGGAGGTATGCCGCGAGCGCGCGGCCCGACGAGCTCGTCGAGGAGTTCGACATCGACGAGGACCACATGGGCGAGCCCGGGCGCAGCGTCCTGAAGAACCCCCAGTCCCCGCCTGCCGGCGAGCCCGACTGGAACATGGCGCCGTCCAAGCAGGCTGCGGTCGTGCTGACCCGGTCCCCGCGCGGCGCCGACGACGCAACGCCGCCGACCCGGCAGCTGAGGCTGCTGACGTGGGGGCTCGTGCCCGCCTGGGCCAAGGACGTCAAGATGGGTCTGCGCATGACCAACGCCCGCGCCGAGTCGGTCCTCGGCAAGGGCGCGTTCGGCAAGGCGGCGCTGTCGCGCCGCTGCATCGTGCCGGCGGACGGCTGGTACGAGTGGCAGGCCTCGCCGACCGCTGTCGACGCCAAGGGCAAGCCCCGCAAGCAGCCGTTCTTCATCCACCGCGCCGACGGGCGCCCGGTCGCGTTCGCCGGGCTCTACGAGTTCTGGCGTGACAAGGAGCGTCCGGACGGGGATCCCGAGGCCTGGCTCACGACGTTCACGATCATCACCACCGCCGCCGACCCCGGGATGGACCGCATCCATGACCGGCAGCCGCTCGTGCTCGAGCCCGAGCAGTGGCAGCAATGGCTCGACCCCGCCGAGAAGGACCCCGAGGTGGTGCGCTCGCTCCTCGAGTTCGCCCAGCCCGGCCGGTTCGAGGCGCACCCCGTGAGCCGCGCGGTCGGCTCGACGAGCAACAACGGCGCGTGGCTCGTCGCGCCCGTGCCCGCCGCCGAGCTCGACGGGGTCGTCGACCCCATGACCGGCGAGGTGATCGGGGCGTGACGGCGCAGCCGAAGGAGACCGTGCGCGAGATCGACACCCCCGAGGGGCCGGGCCGCGCCCACGTATGCCGTCCCACGCGCGCCCGCGGCACGGTGGTCCTCGGGCACGGGGCCGGGGGAGGCCTTCGCGCCCTCGATCTGACCGTCGCACGTGAGGTGCTCCTGGCAGCGGGCTGGGCAGTCGTCCTGGTCGAGCAGCCGTGGCTCGTCGCCGGCCGTAGCGTGGCGGGACGCCCGCCGACGCTCGACGTCGCCTGGGTGCCCATCGTCGAGGCGCTGCTGGCAGGGCGCGGCAAGCTGCCGCGCCCGCTCGTGGTCGGCGGACGCAGCGCCGGAGCGCGGGTGGCGTGCCGGACTGCCGAGCGACTGGAGGCCGACGCGGGCCTCATGCTCAGCTTCCCGCTGCATCTGCCTGGACAGCCCGACAAGCTACGCGCCCACGAGCTGGCCCTCGCACCAGATCCCACCTGGGTCGTGCAGGGCACCAACGACACCTTCGGCACGCCCGCGGAGGTGCGCCCACACCTGCCGCGTGGCGCGACCCTCGTCGAGGTCCCCGGCGCGCACAGCTTTCCCAAGGGCTCCCGGGGTGCCCTCACCGACGCGCTGGTCCGCATCGCGGGAATGCTCCCCGGTTGACCGTCGTTGCACCAGCCATGGTCTACTGCCCGCCGAACGCCTCAGTCCGCCCGGCGACGACATCGACCCCGTCGACCACCTCGACCACCTCGACCACCTCGACCCTGCGTGAATCGGCCTCTCAGAGCGCCGGTCTAGGCTGGATGGCGATGGCAAAGGACAAGCAGACTGACCAGGCCGCGGCGACGTGGGTCGCCGAGCCGCACGCCCAGCCCGAGCGAGCGAAGGCGTCACGACGTAGCGCGCGCGCCACGGACACCGCCGCGACGGCCTCGACCCCGGCCGCAGCACAGGCCGCGGCGACTGACGACCGGACGGTCGACGTCGCCACCGAGACCGAGGACCAGCGTCGCACCCGTTTCGAGGTCGAGGCGATGCCCCTGCTCGACCAGCTCTACAGCGCTGCGCTGCGCACGACCCGCAACCCCAGCGATGCCGAGGACCTCGTCCAGGAGACGTACGCGAAGGCGTTCGCCGCCTTCCACCAGTACCGCCCCGGCACGAACCTCAAGGCGTGGATGTACCGCATCCTCACCAACACATATATCAACAGCTACCGCAAGAAGCAGCGCCAGCCGCTCGAGTCGGACTCGTCCGACATCGAGGACTACCAGCTGGCGCGCGCCGAGTCGCACTCGTCGTCCGGGCTCCGGTCGGCCGAGGCCGAGGCGCTGGACCACCTGCCCGACTCAGACGTCAAGCGTGCGCTGCAGGAGATTCCGGAGGAGTTCCGGCTCGCGGTGTACTTCGCCGACGTCGAGGGCTACTCCTACAAGGAGATCGCGGAGATCATGGACACACCGATCGGGACCGTGATGAGCCGGCTCCACCGCGGGCGGCGGCAGCTGCGTGAGCTGCTGTCGGAGTATGCCGCGGAGCGGGGTTTCGTCGCGGCCGGCACCGGCGCGGGGGCGGGCACGGAAGGAACCGCGTCATGAACGACGACACCCAGGGCGACGAGCTGCACGAGCGGTCCGGCACCGACTGTTCCGAAGCCCTGCTGCGGGTCTACGAGTACCTCGACGGCGAGCTGGGCCCGGAGGACTGCGCCAAGATCCAGGCCCACCTCGACGAGTGCGGCCCGTGCCTCAAGGAGTACGACCTCGACACCACGCTCAAGGCGCTCGTACGGCGTTCGTGCGGCGCGGAGCACGCTCCCGAGGCGCTGCGGACCACGATCATGTCGCGCATCTCGATGACCGTGATCCGGATCGACCGCGGCTGAGCGCGGCGCCAGGCCACGCGGCCACGGCCCACCCGGCCCCCCCCGCATCCGGCCAGCTTGGCGCCGGCGCGGCTCACGGCATACGAAAGGCCCGTCCCGAAGAATCGGGACGGGCCTTGTCGTCTGTCTCGCTGCTCAGGCGTTGGGCTTGCGGCCGTGGTTGGCGGCGTTGCCCTTGCGGGAGCGGCGCTTGCGGGCGCGCTTGCTCATCGTCTGCTCTCTTTCATGATGCTGGTGGTCTGTCGTGTCCGGGCGGGTGAGGGGACCTGGACGCCTCGTCGGCGCGGGTCGGTCGTCACGACGCCAGACACGAAGGCCGATTCTTCCACATGGGCACCTCAGGGCCCAATCGGTCTGCTGATCACCAAGAGACGTTAAATTCTTGGTCAAGAAGCGACCGTGCGAGTTCGCTCAACTTTCCAGGCGGCTGGCCATTTTGGCAGGCTACCGCGCGAGGGAGACCTCACATGTTCCGTGCTGCGTGCGGCGCGGCCCCTAGCGGTGCACGCATTCGGAACAAGGACGCTTGGTAAGGAGCCCCCATGTTCGCCGCACTTCTGTCGGCCCTCGCGGTCGACGACCTGACCCTCCAGGCGATTCAGTACCTGACGACCTGGACCTGGGGCGGCGGCTGAGTCGCCCCGGCTGGCGTGGAACCGGCCTGCGTACCCGCGTTGGCATCCGGCCCGGAACGGGCGCGAGAACGCCCCGACACTGCACGGTCTCGTGCCGGTTCGTCCCATGCTGCTCGTCCTGCGATCCGTCCATGTCTTGCAGGACCCATCCGTCCTCAGGCTTGAATAGCGTGTGACCACCCGTCCCGAGCAGCCACCCCCGTCGCGGCTGCTGCCCTTCTACATCGCGTTCGTCGTCGTGCTCGGGCTCGCGCTCGGCGTGGTCTCGTGGATGTTCGGCCGCCACCCGGACCTGCTTCCGCTGCTGCTGCTGACGGCCATGGGGATCCTCAGCTTCAACCTGCGCGAACCGGCGGTGACCTCGCGCATCGGCTTCTCGTTCCTGTCGATCATCCTGCTCGCCTCGGGGGCGATCCTCGGGCCGTTCGGCGCGTGGTGCGTCGGGAGTCTCTCGGTCGTCATCGACCGGGAGAGCGAGGTCAAGTGGTTCCAGAACCTCTTCAACGTCGCGATGACCGGCACGATCGGTGCCGCCGGAGCGTGGGCGTATGTCTTCGCCAACGGGGCCGACAACCTCAACGACGTCACGGGTCTGGCGAACCTCGCGGTGCAGGTCGGCGTGCCCCTGATGGTCGCGGACGTCGTCCAGTGCATCACCAACGCGGTGCTGCTCTCCGGAGTCATCCACCTGTACCAACGGGTGCCCTTCGGGGTGTTCGTCCGCCGCGTGCTCGTCAGCTCGGGTGTGGCCTACGTCGGCTACGGGATCATCGGGTTCCTCTTCGTCATCCTGTGGTTCCCTGCCGACCTTGGCGCCTTCAGCGCGCTGCTCATCATGGCTCCGCTGCTGGCGGCCCGGTGGGCGTTCATCCAGTACGGCGAGGAGCTCCGATCGCACGAGCGGACCGTTGACACCCTCGTCACCGCGCTCGGCACCAAGGAGCCGCAGGCGGTCGCGCGCAGCCGCCGCGCAGCGATGCTCGCCGAGTGGGTCGCCGAGGAGCTCGGGCTCGGCCCCCACCAGATCGGCACGGTCCGGTATGCCGCGACGCTCCACCAGATCGGGCACCTGGGTGTGCCCACGCGCCTGCTGCGCCGGGCGCCCGAGTCGCTGACCGACGCCGAGCGCCGCGTCGTGGCTCGGCACTGCGTCATGGGAGCCCGGATGATCGAGGGCATCGACTTCCTCGAGGACGCACGGTCCGGCATACGCCACCAGCACGAGCGATTCGACGGGCGCGGCCGGCCCGACGGTCTCGCTGGGCTCGACATCCCGGTCGCGGCGCGCATCGTGGCCGTGGTCACTGCGGTCGAGGACCTGTCGACGGCGACGCCGGCCGCGCCCGGCGTGGCGGTCGCCGAGGTGCTGCGGCCGCTCGACCGGGACTCCGGGCGCTTCGACCCGAGTGTCGTCTCGGCCACCCGTGCCGCCCTGGAGAAGCACGGCTGGCAGGCCGCAGTCACGTCAGGGGCCGGCCGGTGAGCGGGCCGTCTCGCAGTGAGGGGGTGGCGCTCGTCCTCGGCGCGGTCGGGCTGGTGCTGTCCGTCGTGGTCGCGACGCGGACGGGGGACATGCCCGGCTGGCACCAGCAGTCCAGCATCGGCGTCGTCGCCGCGTTCTCGGTCACCATCGTGCTCGGTGAGTGGTTCCAGCTGTCGGCACCCGGGCTGCGCGGGGCGGCGCCGATCGCGACGGCTGCTGCGTTCGGGCTGGCCTTCACGGTCGAGGTGCCCGAGGGGCACTTCGTCACGTATGCCGCCGCGCTCGTCGTCGCCGCCACCGGGGTCTCGATGGGACTGGGGGCCGGGGCCAGACTGCTCGCGGGGCGGCCGGTCAGCTTCGTCGAGACGGCCGGCCGGTTCGTCGCGGTCGGCGTCGTGGCGGTGCTCTACCGGACCCTCTACCTGGGACAGGAGCCCGGGACAGCGGTCCCCGGCGACAGCCTCGTTCCGTGGCAGCTTGCGCTGCTCATGCTCGCGATCTCCGGAGTCGCCCTGCTGGCCGACATCCTGTTCACGTCGACCCTGCGGGCCTGGTCGGCCACCGCGAACGTCCGACGCGCGTTCGTCGAGGAGCTGTGGTCCTCGTTCGCCCTGTCGACCGCCGTCGCCGTGACCGGTGTGCTCATCGCTCTCGCGGCGCCACCGCTCGGGATCGCGGCGCTGCCGCTGTTCCTCGTGCCCCTGGTGCTGACGCTCTTCGCCTTCCGCCGCTACGTCAGCATCCGCGCCACCTACCTGCAGAGCATCCGCACCCTTTCCCGGCTCACGGACGCAGCCGGGTACACGCCGTCCGGCCACTCCGAGCGCGTCGCGGACGTCGCCGTCCGGGTCGGCCGGGAGCTCGGGCTGTCCGAGCGAGAGCTGCTCGACCTGGAGTATGCCGCGCTGCTGCACGACATCGGCCAGGTCGCCCTGGTGGAGCCGATCCCCGGAGGGGCGACCGTTCTCGCCGCCCCTGCGGACCAGCGGCGGATCGAAGCCGACACCGTGGCCATCGTCCGGGAGACCGGTGTCTTCGAGGGCGTCGCCCGGATCCTCGAGCACCAGACGACGCCGTACCGCCAGGTCCGCGAGCTCGGCGAGGAGATTCCCCTCACGAGCCGGATCGTCAAGGTGGTCAACGCCTACGAGGACCTCACCGCGGGGGCCCGCAGCGTCCGCGCCCGCGAGGCCGCGATCGAGCGGATCTACCTCGGACTCGGATACGAGTACGACCCGCGCGTCGTCGACGCGCTGCTGCGCGCGCTCGGCGCCACGACGCCCACCGGCTGACCCCACACCGCATTGGGACGCCTTGAGACGCCTTGAGACGCCTTGAGACGCCTTGAGACGGTGCTCACAGTCCGGCGCCGGCCCCTTTGAGCAAGGCCGTCTCGCATGCCAGAATGGCGACCTTCGGGCAACCCCCGTCGCGCGAACGACTCGCAGGCCAGACCCCGGCACTGTCTATCAGTGAGGGCGGTCTGCCCTCGTCTTTCCCACGCGAACGAGGTGTTTCCAACCATGAGTGCGTTGCCCACCAGCCAGCTGTTCGACCCGAGGGACCCGATCTTCGTGGCCCATGAGGGCGGCAAGCTCGGGGTACACGCCACGTCGGCGCTGCGCGACGCTGCCGACCTCTCGCTGCTCTACACCCCGGGCGTCGCCGAGGTGTCACGAGCCATCGCGGCCGACCCGGCCCTCGCCACGATCTTCACCACCCGCCGCAACACCGTTGCCGTGGTCAGCGACGGCACCGCCGTGCTCGGCCTCGGCGCGGTGGGGCCGCTCGCCGCCATGCCGGTCATGGAGGGCAAGGCGGTGCTGTTCAAGCACTTCGCCGACGTCGATGCCGTGCCGGTGTGCATGGAGACCGGGACTGTCGAGGAGATCGTCGAGGCGGTCGCCCGCATCGCGCCGACCTACGGGGGCATCAACCTCGAGGACATCTCGGCGCCACGCTGCTTCGAGATCGAGCGGCGCCTCAAGGAGCGGCTCGACATCCCCGTCTTCCACGACGACCAGCACGGCACGGCGATCGTGGCCCTGGCGGCGCTGCTCAACGCCGTCAAGGTCGTCGAGAAGGAGCTGGCCGACCTCACCGTCGTCGTGTCCGGGGCCGGTGCCGCCGGGGTCGCGGTGACCCGGATCCTGCTCGCGGCAGGTGTCGGCGACGTCATCGTCACGGACTCCAGGGGCGTGCTCGGCCCGGACCGCGGCGACCTGGCGCCGCACAAGGCCGAGCTGGCCGCCGACACCAACGCACGAGGCGTCACGGGCAGTCTCGGCGACGCCCTCAGCGGGGCCGACGTGTTCATCGGGGTCTCGGGCGGGACCGTCGCCGAGCGCGACCTCATGCGTATGGCGCCGCGGGCCGTGATCTTTGCGCTCGCGAACCCCGACCCCGAGGTCCACCCGGGCGTGGCCACCCGTTTCGCCGAGGTCGTGGCCACGGGGCGCTCGGACTTTCCCAACCAGATCAACAACGTGCTCGCGTTTCCCGGGATCTTCCGGGGTGCCCTGGACTCCGGGGCTCGCGCGATCACCGAGGAGATGAAGCTCGCGGCCGCCGAGGCGATCGCCGCGCTCGTCCCGGAGCCGACAGCGGATCGCATCGTTCCGAGCGTCTTCGACGACCGGGTCGCCCCGAGCGTCGCGGCTGCGGTGTCCCGGCTGGCCGAGTAGGGCCGATGCCTGTGGTGCCAGGCGCACCCTCTGCTGTGCGCCTGGCACCACACCATCAGGCGCGGTCGTCCGGATCGGTGAGGCCACGGGCCGCGAGTGCCTCACCGGTCGCCCTCGCGTAGGCGACGGTGTGCACCACGGTCGGCACGACGAGTGCGCGGAGGCTGCGGTCCAGGCCGCGCGCGCGGGCCGACTGGCGCACCGCTGCGAACGACCCGGCCACCCACGGCACCGAGCGGACAGCGACACCGAGCGTCAGCGCGACGACCTCCGGATCGACGATCCGGCGCAGCGGTCGTGCCGCTCGCACGACGCCGTCGAGCAGCTCGGTCACCGGCGTCGTCGCCGTGAGGATGCCGGCCGCCACGAAGGCGTTGGCGATGCCGAGGACGACGCGGACGGCATACGGGAGGTCTCGAGCCCACCACTGGTACGCGCCCAGCACGACGAGGACGGGTGCCAGCGCGCGCAAGGACCTCAGGAGGCGGTGGGCCGGCAGGCCCGCGGCCGCCACTACGAGCACGAGGACCAGCGACACGATGGCCATCGGCCACACACTCGACGCGAGCCATGGCACGGCACCGATGAACAGAACGCCGACCAGCTTGAGCCACAAGGGCGCTCGATGCAGGAACGACGTGCCGGGCACATGCGCCGTGAAGAGACCTGGCCCGGTCATGAAGAGTCCGCAAGGGCACGGTAGAAGGCCACCGCGTCCGCAGGCTGCCCGTCGTACACGATGCGGGCGTTGTCGACGACGAGTGTGCGCTCGGCGTCGAGGGCGAGGTCGAGGTCGTGCGTCGCGACCACGAGAGTCTGCGGCAGGGCCGCCAGCGTGCGGCGGAGCAGGGTGGTGTTGCGCCGGTCCAGCAGCGTGGTCGGCTCGTCGAGCACGAGGACCGCCGGCTCGGTGGCGAGCACGACCGCGAGCGCCAGCAGCTGACGCTCGCCGCCGGACAGGTCGTAGACGCTCTGGTCGGCGAGTCCCGTCAGGCCGAAGCGCGCAAGCACCTGCTCGGCCGCCGCACGGCGCTCGGACCGTGACCGGTGGATGCGCCGCAGCGACAGCTCCACGTCCTCGCGCCCTGTCGGCATGACGAGCTGGGAGAGGGGGTCGGTGAATCCGAAGGCGACGCGCCGCCTCACGCGCGCTCCGTCGCGGACCGTGTCGATCCCGTCGACGGTCACCGTGCCCTGAGTCGGGTGCACCAGGCCGTTGAGCAGTCGCAACAGCGTCGACTTGCCCGACCCGTTGGCGCCGATGACGGTCACCCGGGACTCGTCGAGCGTGAGGTCGACCGGTTCCAGGATGGTCTTCTGCCGAGGGCCGCGGTCTCCGTCGAGCAGGACCGCGACGGTCGCGTGGTCGAGCCGGATCGAGGTCACAGGATGCGGCGGGTGCGCCTCACGAGCACGTCGGGGAAGGCGCGGTGCACGGCGGCCGCGGCCACACCCGCGACGATGGACTTGAGGACATCGCCGGGCAGGAACGGCAGGTCCGCGACGACCGCGGCGCCGAGGGGCAGCTTCGCGTTGACCATGAGGCCGAGGATGCCGAGCGAGTGGACGACGAGGACCGACGTCGCGACGCCGGCCGCAGCGAGCAGGGGCGCCCACAGCGCGCGTCGGGCGCGCCGCACCACCTGGACGGCTGCGAAGCCGGCCACGACGGCGGCGACCGGGAACGACAGCAGGTAGCCGGCTGTCGGTCCGGCCAGGACCTGCAGTCCCGAGGTGCCGCCGCTGAAGACGGGGAGACCGACGTAGCCGAGCGCACGAGGTAGAGCAGGACGGCGAGCCCGCCGCGCGCCGGCCCGAGCACGAGACCCGTGAGAAGTACCGCGAGGGTCTGCAGGGTGAGCGGCACACCGAAGCCGCCGACGGGTATGCCGGGGACGACCGCGGCGGCCACGAGCAGCGCCGTGAAGACCGCCACCAGAGCCACCGACCGCGCGTCGGTGCCGCGCGGCGCTCGGGGCTCGGCTGCAGCCGGCATACGGGATGGCTCGGTCGCCGGGCGCGGCTCGACCTGGGTGTCGTCGTTCACGCGCAGGACCCTACCGGTGGCCCGCGAGGCGCTCGAGACGCGCCCGCATCGAGGAGGACGTGGCTGGGTGGCAGGTATGTCGGCGGCGACCCCTCGACGTGCGGCGTCCAGAGGACGTGACGCGTGTCGTCGATCACGGGCCGGACCCTGCGCCGAGCCCGGTCAGTATGGTGCTGGAATGCTCGCTGCCTACGCCGCAAGTCAGTCCGCATCCGACCCGCTGTCGGGTCTCGTCGTCGGCGAGCGCCCGGACCCGACGCCGCCTCCTGGCTGGGTCACGGTCGACCTCAAGGCAGCCGCTCTCAACCACCACGACGTCTGGTCGCTGCGCGGCGTCGGGCTGCCCGCAGACAGGCTGCCCATGGTGCTCGGCTGCGACGGGGCCGGAGTCGACGAGCAGGGCAACGAGGTCATCATCCACTCCGTCGTGCCCTCGGAGGGCTGGCGTGGCGAGGAGACGCTCGACCCACGACGCACGCTGCTGTCGGAGCTGCACGACGGGACCCTGGCGGAGAAGGTCGCCGTGCCGGCGACGAACGTCGTGCCGAAGCCCGAGTCGATGTCGTGGGAGACAGCGGCGTGCCTGTCGACGGCGTGGCTCACGGCATACCGGATGCTGTTCACCAACTCCGGCGTCCGGCCGGGTGGCACCGTGCTCGTCCAGGGCGCGGGCGGGGGAGTGGCGACCGCTCTGGTGCAGCTGGGCTCGGCCGCCGGGTACCGGATGTGGGTCACGTCCCGGGACGAGGCCCGCGGCCGACGGGCGCTGGACATCGGCGCCGACCGCGTCTTCGCCAGCGGTGAACGGCTGCCCGACCGCGTCGACGCCGTGATGGAGACCGTCGGCGCGGCGACCTGGTCGCACTCGGTCAACTCGCTGCGCTCGGGCGGCACGATCGTCATCTCGGGTGCGACGTCCGGCGACGCCCCGAGCAAGGCGGAGCTGACCAAGATCTTCTTCCGCCAGCTGCGCATCGTCGGCTCGACGATGGGGACCCGAGAGGAGCTCGCCCAGCTGGCGCAGCTGGTCGTGCAGCAGCGGATCGAGCCCGCCGTCGACTCGGTGCTGCCGCTGGCTCAGGCTCGCGACGGGTTCGCGCGGATGGTCGACGGCGACGTCTTCGGCAAGGTGGTCTTCACGGTCGGGTGAGCGCAGCGGCGCGCTCCGGGATCGCCGCGCCGGCGCGCGCCCGGGGCGGTACGCGTCTCAGGAGTGGTCGGCGCTGACGTGGACGACCACGGAGAGCCCGTCCGCCGACGGCGTCTCGGCATCGCCATGAAGGAGCTCGCACCACAGGGCGGCCTGCAGGCGTGCAACGACCATGCCGAGCTCGTATGGCGTGTCGGCGCCGAGAGTGACGGTGAGTGGTCCCATGTCGGCGGTGGCCGAGTCGAGGCCGTGGAGCGCCGCGCGCACAGCCCGGGACACGGCATCGACTCGCGTGTCCGGGCCGGCCGGGGCGATCCCGACCTCGGTGGCGACATCGGTGCCGGGCTCGACACCGAGAGCGGCCCGCACCGCCTCCGCACGGCCGTAGCCGAACCAGTCGCCCGGCCCGGTGCGCACGAGGTCGCGACCGCGCGGGTGGCTCTCGAGCGGCTCGTCGACGAGGATGTTGCGCAGGCCGCGAATGACCGCGGCCGGCACGGCCGCCACTTTCCCTTTGGCCAGATCGGCGGCCGAGGCGATCTCGTCGGCGAGCGCTCGCGTCGTGACTTCGAGCGGCTTGCCGTCCGCGTCGACACCCCCGCGGAGATCGTCGAGGACGCGCAGGCCGTGGGCACCGAGCGCGAAGTCGACCTGACCGACCCGCCAGGGACGACCGGCCGTGTCGCTGAGGACGACGCCGACCCGGACGCCATGCCGCGCGCCGAGGCCGTCGTGGATCTGCTCGCACACCCGGTCGGGGTCGTGGGGGAGCAGCAGCCATCCACCGCGGTCGCCGGTGTTGGAGCCGTCGACACCCGCCGCGGCCATGATCGGCCCGGCCTTGGCCCGCACGATCCGGGTCACCCGGTCGCCGGCGGTCCGCTCTGCGACGACGTACTCGGTCTCCCCGGCCACGACCCGGTCCTTGTCGGGGTCGTGGGTGACCAGGCCGAGGGCCTTGCTGGCGATCTTGCTGGACACGACGACGACATCGCCGTCGGCGAGGCGCACGCCCGCGTGCTCGAGGCCGAGGTCGACGAGCGCGGTGAGGTCGTCGCCTTCGCGCACCTCGGGTATGCCGGTGAGCGGGATGATCGTCACGAGCGCGGTGCCGCTCTCGGAGGGGACGTCCGGCTCGCTCGCGCCGGTCCCGGCGGCTACGTCGGTCATGCGGGAGCTCGCTCGGAGCGGAGCCGCAGCCCCAGGTCCAGCGCGGCCCCGGCGATCGCCCCGGCCGCGTCGACCGAGGTCATGAGCAGGGGCCGGTGGACGACCTCGAGCCCGGGCCTCGCCTGCATCGGGTCCTCCTCGTCGACGAGCCAGCCGTCGAGGAAGTCGGCGTAGAGCCCGGCCACGGCAGCGCTGGTCTCCTCGACGCCGATCGTGCGAAGACACACGTCGGCGTGCCCGCGGACGGGACGGCCCCCGACGAGCGGAGAGACCCCGACGACCGGTGCGCGGCTGCCCCGGAGCGCGTCGCGCACCCCGGGCACGCCGAGGATGATGCCGATCGAGACGACGGGGTTGCTCGGCGGCAGGATCACGACATCTGCGTCCCGGATCGCGTCGAGGACGCCGGGAGCCGCCGCGGCGTGGTCGAGCCCCGCGACGACGAAGCGCTCCGCCGGGAGCTCGGCCCGGTGCCGGACCCACCACTCCTGGAAATGGATCGCGCGCTGCTCGCCGTCCTCGTCGACGACGACGTGGGTCTCCACCGGGGTGTCGGTCATCGGCAGCAGCCGGACCCCTTGGCGGTCCAGCCCCCAGCGCAGGGACAGCCGCTCGACGACTGCGCTGAGCGGCATACCCTGGCCGAGCAGCTGCGAGCGGAAGACGTGAGTGCCGAAGTCCTTGTCGCCCAAGGTGAACCACGTGGGGGTCGCGCCCAGCTCGGCCAGCTCGGCGGCGACGTTGTGAGTCTCGTCGGCCCGCCCCCAGCCCTGCCCCTCGTGGATGCCTCCGCCGAGGGTGTAGAGGAGCGTGTCGAGGTCGGGGCACACGCGCAGGCCGAACAGCGTGATGTCGTCGCCGGTGTTGCCGATGACGGTCAGCTCGACCGGCTCGACCAGCTCGTCAGTGCCGGTGAGGGCATCCCGCACAGGGCCGGGGGCGGTGCGGGCAAGCTCGACATGATGCAGCAGGCCACGAAGGAATCGGGCTCCGCCGACTCCGCCGGCCAGGGCTGTGATGCGCATGCGCCGATCCTCTCAGCCGCGCCGGGCGCCAGCGCATCGCGGGTCGGTGTGGAGTCATCGGACGGAGCGAATATCACTAACGGGCTTGACTCACGGGGTATGACACGCTTGTAATTTCATTGTTGTATTCGTCGAAGTCGGTCGTCGTGGTGGTCGGAACCGTGCGTGGGCAGCCAGCTCTCGCACCCCGCTCGCAGGGGAACGGTATCGCCGGATGCAGCCAGTGCTGACACAAGTGGAAGTCAGGGTCGAGGAGGGGTCATGCACGAGTTGATGTTGGTCATGTCGGATCCGGGTGGCGGGGAGAGCGAGCTCTCCTGGCAGGAGCGTTCGCTCTGCGCCCAGACCGACCCGGAGGCGTTCTTCCCCGAGAAGGGCGGTTCCACCCGCGAGGCCAAGAAGGTCTGCGTGGGATGCGAGGTGCGCGCCGAGTGCCTCGAGTACGCCCTCGCCAATGACGAGAGGTTCGGCATCTGGGGTGGGTTGTCAGAACGGGAGCGCCGCAAGCTGAAGAAGCGCGCGGTCTGACCGTGTGGTTCCGACCCGGCTCCGAGCAGGTGTCCGGGTGAAGGTGACCGCTGTGCCCGACGAGCTCGCCGCTGACCTGACCACCTCCGCCACCGCGGGGGGATCCCCGTCTGGATCGGTGTCCGCCCCTCCCTCCACAGGACCCCGACCCATCGGACTGGTCGACGCGATCGTCGTCGTGCACGACGGAGCCGCCTGGCTGGCGCAGTGTCTCGACGGCATCGCCGCACAGACACTGCCGCCAGCCCGGCTCGTCATCGTCGACGTCGCGAGCAGCGACACGTCGGTCGCGATCGCCCGCGCGCACCAGCGCGTACGCCAGGCCGTCGGATCCGTTCGGATCGTCACGCTCGACGCCGCGGTTCCCGTCGGAGGGGCCATCGAGCACGGTATGCAGCAGCTGCCCGGTGAGCGTTCCGGCTGGGTGTGGGTGCTGCACGACGACTCCGTCCCCAGGGCGAATGCGCTCGCACTGCTGCTCCATGCCGGGCTCCGGTCCAAGTCGGTCGGCATCGTCGGCCCGAAGCTGGTCAGCTGGGATGACCAGCGGCGCCTCGTCGGCCTGGGCATCCAGGTCACCCGCACGGGGCGCCTGCTCGGGTCGCCCGCGCGCGGCGAGGTCGACCAAGGGCAGTACGACCACCGCGCCGACGTCCTGGCCGTCAGCACGAGCGGGATGCTCCTGCGTCGCTCGGTCTATGACGACCTCGGCGGGTTCGACCGCACCTTTGTCGCCGAAGGTGCTGGTCTCGACCTCGGCTGGCGGGCCCAGCTCGCCGGACATCGCGTCGTCGTCGTGCCCGCCGCCGTCGTGCGCGACGCGTCCGCGAGCCTTGACGGCCGCCGTACGGGAGTCCCGCGTCCCGGTGACATCGAGCGGCGCGCCCGCCGCGCCGCCCGGCAGGTCGCGCTGGCTCGCTGCTCGCTGCTGCTGGCACCACTGCTCGTGGTGTGGATGGTGCTGGCCGCGATCGTCGCGGCGGTCATGCTCCTCGTCGCGAAGCGCCCGCGGCGGGCCTGGCGGGAGATCACGGACCTGTCGGCGGTCCTGCACCCCGTGGCCACGACGGGCGCACGATGGCGCAGCCGCCGCACGAGGCGCCTGCACAGCGGCGACCTGGGGTCGCTGTTCGTCCCCCCGTCCGTCGCGGCGCGTGCCACCTTCGACCAGATCCAGGACGCGGTCGCACCCGAGCGCGCCGGAGCCAAGCGTGAGGTTGCGACGACGACCGAGACGGGCCCGGTGGCCGAGGAGTCCGAGTCACTCGACAACCTTCCGGCCTCGCTGCCTCGGCGGCTCCTGACGCACCCCGGGCTGCTGGCTGTTGTTGCCACCCTGGTCGCCACGACCGCTGCCTGGCGAGACGCCCTGCGGGCAGGAGCACTGTCGCCGACCCGCGTCGGCCTCGCGGGAGGCGAGCTGCGCGCCGTCACCACGGGGTCGTCGGGGCTCTGGCACGCCTTCCGCGACGCCTGGCACGGCGCCGGCCTGGGCACGGGCACCGAGTCCGGACCGCACCTCGCTGTGCTCGCGGGTCTCACCTGGATCGCCGAGCGGGTGCCCGGTGTGGCCGACAGCCGGTCGACGGCGGGCGTGACCATCGCCTGGCTGCTGTTCCTCGCGCCGGCGCTGTCCGCGTGGACGGCATACCTCGCCGGACGTGTCGTCACCTCGTCCCGGGTGGCTCGTGCCGTGGCGGCGTTCGCCTGGGCCACCGCGGGTGTGCTCACGACCGGCGTGGCGCAAGGCCGCCTGACGTTCGCGGTCGCCCATGTCCTGCTGCCGCTGGTCCTCGCCGGCTTCTGTCTTGCCGCACGGGGGGACGGCACCTTCACCGCGACGTTTGCCACCGCACTGGCCACGGCCGTCCTCGGAGCCTTCGCGCCGCCCTACCTCGCGCTCTCCGTCGTGGCCGCGCTCGCCCTGCTCGTCGTCGGTCCCGGCCTGCGCCGAGCACGCGCGCTGGTGCTTCTCGTCGTGCCCACCGCGCTGCTCGGACCGTGGGTCGTGCGGTTCCTCCAGGACCCTGCGCTGCTCGCAAGCGGTCCGGGACTCGTGTCGACGGACGGCGCGCCGAGCCCGTGGGAGCCCCTGACGAGCGCCCTCGCGCAGGCGGGCCGGGGGTCCGCCGCCCTGTGGCTGGTCCTGCCCGTCGTCGTCCTCGGCGTGCTCGGCTACGCGACCCGCTCCCGCAGCCGCGCCGAGACGGCAGGCCTTGCGGCCGGCGGCGCCATGGTTGTCGCGGGTCTCGCCATCGCGCTGGCATCGAGCCGTTTCGTGCTCGGCTCTGCCGAGACGGGCGTCGGCGAGTCCGGCGACGCCCGCCTCTGGGCGGGTGTGGGCCTGCAGCTGTGGTTCGCCGGGGTCCTCGTCGGGCTGCTCGCGGGCAGCCGGTCCGTCCTCGCCCAGCTCGAGCTGCCGGGCCGGAGGTGGGGTTTCGTCGGAGCCGTGTGTGCGGTCAGCCTCGTCGTGCTGCCGCTCGCGGCGGGCGCCGCCCTGTGGGGCCTCGAGGGGACCGGCCGCACCCTGTCGGTGGGCCAGGCGGCGCTGCCTGCCGTAGCGGTCGAGCAGGCCAACGGACCCACCGCCAACCGGCTTCTGGTGATCCGACCGTCAGACGACGTCGTCGACTTCGTCCTCGCCGGGCAGGAGCCTGGCGAGCTCCTGCGCGACCTCGACCGCGTCCCCGACGCTGACGAACAGCCGCTCGTCGACGCCGTCGCCACCTTCGTCGGTGGGCGCGAGGCGGACGCACTCGACTCCGCCGCGCTGGCGCGGCTCGGCATCGGCTTCGTCCAGGCCACGGCGGGCGCCGACTCCGCGACCGCGCGCCGCATCGACTCCGGCCAGGGCCTGAGCCGGCTCGGCACGAGCGACCAGGGCATCCTCTGGAAGGTGCAGCCGATCGCCCCGGCTCCGGGTGCGGAGGCGGCCAGCGCTCCGTCGCGGGCGCGCCTCGTCGACGCGTCGGGCAGGCTCATCGCGGTCGTGCCGACCATCGGTCCGCACTCCGCGGTCGACGCCTCCCTCGAGGCCGCGCCGAAGTCCGGGAGCGGAACCCGCCTCCTCGTCCTCGCCGAGCCGCTCGAGTGGGCCGACCACGCGACGGTCAGCTTCGACGGGCGGCTGCTGCAGCCCGTCAAGGGCGCAGCTCAGCCGACGTATGCCGTGCCGCCCGGCGCGGGTCAGCTGACCGTCGACCTCGCGGCCGGCCAGCCGTGGTGGCGCCTGGGTCAGGCCCTGCTGCTCGGCTTCGTCGTCTTCATGGCCTTGCCGTTCGGTAACCGCCGGTCGAGGAGGCGGGCATGAGGCATCTCGGAGGTGTCGCCCGGGTCGGCGCGGTGACGCTGACCGCGGCCGCGCTCGCGCTCGCCGCGACGCACGTCAGCGGTTCGGTCCAGCTCGCCGACCGGCACAGCGGAGCCGGACTTCCCGACTCCTCGAGCGTGCTCGTCGACCAGGCCACACTCGTCTGCCCGGGCCAGCAGCGACTCGGCGCCGTGGGCCTGCGTGACGTCAAGGGCGACGTCGTGACCGCAGTGGCGCCGCTCCCGGAAGGCCTCGTCTCAGGCGTGCCCGACGGCGGCTCCGGCACCGTGACCCTGGAAGGCGGGCCGGACGCGACCAAGATCTCCTCCGGTGGGCAGAGTGGCCTGGTCGTGAGCGCACCGGTCACAGCGGCATACCCCGTCGTCGCGCGAGCCAAGAGCGCGCTGGCGCCCGGCGCAGTGGCGACCCAGGTCTGGCGGCATACCGGCGACGATGACCGAGGCCTGGCCGTGACGCCGTGCCAGCCCCCCTCGTCCGATGTCTGGCTCGTCGCCGGAGGGGCTGGCGCGTCGCGCACCGAGCGGCTGATCGTCAGCAACCCCGGAGCCAACGCGGTGACGGCGTCGTTGGAGATCTTCGGCACCAAGGGACGGCTTCCCGGCACGGACGACCACTCGGTGTCGATCCCGCCGCTGTCCAGGGCCGTGATCTCGCTCGATGCAGTCGCCCCCGACGAGCCGGGGCCGGTCGTGCACGTCACCGCGACCGGCGGCGTGGTGTCCGCCGTGCTCGACGAGCAGTGGGTCGACGGAGCGACCGCGCGCGGCATCGACGACGGCACCCGCGCCGCACCTCCGTCGAAGGACCTCGTCATAGCCGGCGTCGACGTCAGCGGCGCGGTCTGGGTGCGGATCGCCAACCTCGGTGACACCGAGGCCCTGGTCCAGGTCCGGCTCCTCACCGACAAAGGTGCGGTGCAGCCGGACGTCCTGCGAGCAGTCCGGGTCCCTGGCCAGTCGACCACTGCCGTGCAGGTCCCGGGAGCGTCCGGTGCGGTCGGCCTCGGGCTGCGCTCCGACGAGCCGGTCGTCGCCTCGGCGTGGACCGAGCGACGTGCGACCACGGCCGACCACATGGGTGACTTCGCGTGGTCCCCGGCGACGCCCGCCCTGCGTGGCGTCTCGGGCCTGGCGCTCCCGGCGCTCGGCGGCATGACCAAGCGGCTGCTGCTCAGCACGGGTTCGACGGCGTCCAGCGCCCAGGTGCGGATCGGGTCGGGTGCGACCGGCCGAACGACCACCGTGGACGTCCCCGCCGACTCGACGCGGGTCGTCGACCTCGGGGACGCCGACGCCGTCTGGGTCGTGCCAACAGGTGCCGGACTGCGAGGTGCCGTGTCGGTGGTGGGTGCCGACTCCGGGGTTCCGCTCTACTCCGTCGCCTCGCTCACCGACGCGCCGCTGCGGGCCCTGTCGCTTCCGGTCCGCCAGGTGCGCAACTGAGCCCGAACCAGGACTACTCGCCGAAGCCGGGATCCAGCTCCTCGGGGGAGACGCCGAGGAGGCCGGCCACCTGCTCGGTCACGATGTCGGCGACGAGCGCGGCCACGTCCCGCCGGTCGCTGACCCTGGTCTCGACCGGCCGGCGGTAGACGACGATGCGGGCCGGCCGGGACCCGGTGGCCGGGTAGAGGCGCCCGAGGGGCACCTCGCGGTGGTCCCACGGCGCCGGGCCACGAGGCACATCCTCGACCGCGAACTCCACTGCGGGGAAAGCGCGCCCGCAGGTGGCCTCGAGCCGAGCAGCCGCATCGAGGACGAAGTCGTCGAACTCGTCGCGTCTCGAGGTCATGGCCGGGACCGGCGGCCAGGCCAGGGGTCCGCGAAGGCCCCGGCCGTGCCGGTCGCGACGGTGTCCGCGACCCTGGATCTCGATCTCGGAGGTGCCCACGGCACCACTCTAGATCGCACCCGGAGCTGCGCGGACGCAGACGAGGCGAGGCCGACGGGAGCGTCCGCGGGACGCCAGCTGCCGCTCGTAGCACTCAGATCGTGCGGGCGTGCGGCGTGGTGCAACGTCGCTGTCGGAGGTGCCGACTAGAGTCCCGGTCGTGGGTCTGACACGTGGGTGCTCGAAGACGGGATGTGCCCGTCCCGCCGTTGCGACACTCACCTACGCGTATGCCGACCGAGCAGTCGTCGTCGGGCCGCTCGCGACCTATGCCGAGCCCCACACCTACGACCTGTGCCTCGAGCACGCCGAGCGCATGACCGCCCCGCGTGGCTGGGACGTCGTCCGGGTCGGCGGTGACTTCCCCGAGCCCGCGCTGGCAGATGACGACCTGCTCGCGCTGGCCGACGCCGTTCGTGAGGCCGGACGGCCGCGGACGCCCCGGCCCGCAGACACCGCCCCGTCCCAGGCTCGCGCCAGCGGACATCCGAGCGCTCGCGGCCAGGTGGCCGCGGAGGCGGAGTCGGGGGTCGTCGAGGCCGGGCGGCGGGGGCACCTGCGAATCCTGCGCGACTCCTGACCACTAGGGTGGGCGTCGTGCCCCACCTCACCGACTTCGTCAAGGCCTACGACGTACGTGGGATCGTTCCCGACCAGCTCTCCCCTGAGGTGGCGTACGCGATCGGTGCCTCGTTCGCCGAGGTCGTGGCCATCCCCGACGGCGCTTCGGGCGTCGTGATCGGGCACGACATGCGGCCGAGCTCGCCTGAGCTCTCCAGCGCGTTCGCTGCCGGAGTGACGTCACGGGGCGTTGACGTGACCCACATCGGGCTCTGTTCCACCGACGGCCTCTACTACGCCAGCGGCGCCCTCGGCCTGCCTGGCGCGATGTTCACCGCGAGCCACAACCCGGCCCAGTACAACGGCATCAAGCTCTGCCGTTCGGCTGCGCGTCCGGTCGGCCAGGACTCCGGGCTCGTCGAGATCCGGGACCTCGCGCAGTGGATGCTCGACGGCGGCAGCGGTCTCGCAGCGCCCGCGGACGGGCCCGGCTCGGTCACCACGCGCGACCTGCTCGCCGACTACGCCGGCTTCCTGCGCGGGCTCGTCGACCTGTCCTCGTCGCGACCGCTCAAGGTCGTCGTCGACGCCGGCAACGGCATGGGCGGCCACACGGTCCCGGCCGTCCTCGGCACGTCGGCCGGTCTGCCCGAGCTGCCACTCGAGATCGTCCCCCTCTACTTCGAGCTGGACGGCACCTTCCCGAACCACGAGGCCAACCCGCTCGACCCGGCGAACCTCGTGGACCTGCAGGCTGCGGTCAAGCGGCACCGGGCCGACATCGGGCTCGCGTTCGACGGCGACGCCGACCGGTGCTTCGTCGTCGACGCGAACGGCGAGCCCGTCTCGCCGAGCGCGATCACCGGCCTCGTCGCCGTCCGCGAGATCGCCAGGGCGAGGGACGGAGGAGACATAGAGGTGTCCATCGTCCACAACGTCATCTCCAGCAGGGCCGTCCGCGAGATCGTCGTCGAGGCGGACGCGACGGCCGTGCGCACCAGGGTCGGCCACTCGTTCATCAAGGCCGAGATGGCCAGAGCCGGGGCCGTCTTCGGCGGTGAGCACTCCGCCCACTACTACTTCCGCGACTTCTGGTTCGCGGACACCGGGATGCTCGCGGCGATGCATGTCCTTGCGGCCCTGGGTGAGCAGGCCGCGCCGCTTGCGGAGATCACCGACAGCTATGAGCGCTACGTCGCGTCCGGCGAGATCAACTCCACCGTCGCGGACCAGGGGGCCGTCGTCGAGCAGGTCCGGGCCTGGGCCCAGGTGCGTGGCGCCGGCACCGACGAGCTCGACGGCCTCACGGTGAGCTGTCCCGAGGGGCAGGAGCCGATGTGGTGGTTCAACGTCCGGGCCTCCAACACCGAGCCGCTGCTGCGGCTCAACGTCGAGGCGGGCGACCGTGAGACGATGGAGCGCGTCCGCGACGAGCTGCTCGGCCTGATCAGGTCGGACGACGTGACGATTGAGACGCCGGATCCCCCGGAGACGCCCGAGACCGGGCGCACCACCGCTCCAGATGCAGGAGATGCCTCGTGAGCCAGAGCCAGAAGACCGTCGAGCCGTGGCTTCGGGCGATCCTGCGTTGCCCGAAGTGCAAGGGCGAGCTGACTGACGCCGTGCACACCAGCGGTGCCACCTCGATCGCCGAGCTCCGTTGCCCCACCTGCCTTCTCGCCTATCCCATCGAGTCCGGCGTGCCGGTGCTCCTGACCGACCTGGCCCGCCACTTCGAAGCCTGAGTCCGTCGACCGATGTTCGACGAGACCCGCCTCGACGACGAAGGCGCGATCGGCTCTCTCGACCGCAGTGACACGTTGCGGGCCCTCGCGGGCGCCGGTGCGCAGGTCCGGCGGTCCATCGTCGCGGCGGGGGAGGCCGGGCTCGAGCGGTTGCGCGAGATGGAGCCTCGTGGGGTCGTCGTGGCGGCCGCGGGAGGCTCCGCTGCGGTCGCCGAGCTGTTCGAGGCCGTGTCACGCGGGGCGTCGGCCAAACCGGTCCAGAGCTGCTCCTCGGGCCCGCTGCCCGGGTGGGTCGGCACGCTCGATGTCGTCATCGCCGTGTCGCAGTCCGGCCGTGCCGCCGGGACCTTGGCGCTCGCGGCAGAGGCGGCCCGCAGGGGCGCCTTCCTGGTGACTATCGGCGCCTCCGACTCACCCCTGGCCGACGTCAGCGCGAGAGCACGCGGCGTCCACGTGCCCATCGATGCGACGGGGTCCTCGTCCCGCACCTCGATGTGGGCACAGGCCACCCCGGCCCTGATCGCCGCCGATGCGATGGGCCTGGCCCCGGTGAGCCTCGACACGATGTCGGCCGTCGCCGACGTGCTCGACCGGTGCGCGGCCGACGCGCGGCCGAGCTCCGAGTCGTTCGTCAACCCCGCGAAGGTGCTCGCCACCGAGGTCGCCGAGTCGGCCCCGATCATCCTCGGCGACGGGCCCTTCGGCGAGGTCGCGGCACGACGGGCCGCGGCGATGTTCGGCCGGACCGGTCGGGTTCCCGTGGCGTTCGGGGCACTTCCGGATGCGGCGAGCCAGATCGTCGCCTGCTTCGACGGCCCCCTCGCCGGAGGCGACGGTGCGCCGGATGCCACCGACATCTTTGCCGACCCCTACCTCGACGGGCCGACCCGGCCACCGCTGCGGCTGATCATGCTGCGCGACGCGTCGGACGGCGCCGAGCGGCAGCTCACCGACACCGTCGTGTCTGTCGCCGAGGATGCAGGCGTGCGGGTCTCGCTCGTCGACGCGCCGGCCACGGACCCGCTGCTGCGCCTCGCGCACCATGTAGCCCTCACCGACTTCGCGGCGACGTACCTGGCCCTGGGTCTGGGGTACGACCCCGCGACATCTCCTCACGTCCGGCTGCTGCGCGGCGCTCGCGACGGCTGACCCTTCTGGCTGTCCCGGCACCCCGCCCAGGCGCGTCCGCGGCCCGGCCAGGGCGCGTCCCCGTAGGCTGCCCAGCGTGACGCAGCACTTCGACCTCGCGATCATCGGGAGCGGCTCCGGAAACTCGCTCGTCACGCGCGACTTCACGGACCGACGGGTCGCCGTCGTCGAAGAGGGAACCTTCGGTGGCACCTGCCTCAACCGGGGGTGCATCCCGAGCAAGATGTTCGTGTATGCCGCCGACATCGCCTCGCACGTCCGTGACGCCGGGCGGTACGGCGTGGACGCGACCCTCGACGGGGTTCGCTGGCGCGATATCAGGGACCGCGTGTTCGGCCGGATCGACCCGATCTCCGAGAGCGGCCGGCGGTATCGGGTCGACGGCCGCAACACCACGGCATACCTCGGCCATGCGCGGTTCACCGGCGACCGGCGGCTGACCGTCGACCTCGACGACGGAGCGGAGACGATCACCGCCGACCAGGTGGTCGTCGCCGCTGGGGCCCACCCGAACGTCCCCGACGTCGTCAGCGAGTCCGGCGTGCCCTTCCACACGTCGGACACGATCATGCGCATCGACGAGGTGCCTGCGCGTCTGGCGATCATCGGCGGCGGCTACATCGCCGCGGAGATGGCACACATCTTCTCGGCGTTCGGGTCGCATGTGACGATCCTGGCCCGTGGACCGCTGCTGCTTCGCCACCTCGACGACGACCTCTCGACCACCTTCACCGACCTCGCGCGTGGGCGGTGGGACGTGCGCACGAGCACAGACGTGGTCGGGGTCGAACGACGTGGCGACGGGATCCGCTTGCACCTCGTGTCGGCCCCCGACGACGGGGACGGCGATTCCGTCCTCGACGCGGACCTGCTCCTCGTGGCAACCGGGCGGTCGCCGAACACGGCCGACCTCGGGACCGAGGCGGGCGGCATCCGCCTGCATGACGACGGGCGTGTCGCGGTCGACGCGTACGGACGGACGTCCGCCCCCGGAGTGTGGGCCCTCGGCGACGTCAGCTCGCCGCACCAGCTCAAGCACGTCGCGAACGCCGAGGCGCGCGCCATCGCCCACAACCTCGTCCACCCCGAGGACCTCATGCCGCTGCCCCGCACCCACGTGCCGGCGGGGATCTTCAGCCACCCGCAGATCGCGACCGTCGGGCTCACCGAGCAGGACTGCCGCGACCTCGGGCGTCGGCACGTGACGTACGTCCAGAAGTACGGCGACACGGCATACGGCTGGGCGATGGAGGACACCACGAGCATCTGCAAGGTCGTCGCCGACCCGGCCACTGGGGAGCTCCTCGGCGCGCACCTGCTCGGGCCCGACGCCACGACCCTCATCCAGCCGCTGGTACAGGCGATGGCGTTCGGCACCCATGTGCGCGACGTCGCCCGCGGCCAGTTCTGGATCCACCCCGCGCTCGCGGAGGTCGCCGAGAACGCGCTGCTCGGGCTTGATCTCGACGAGAATGCCGGTGGCGCAGGGGAGTTCGTGTCACCGGGCTGATCCGCACCTGCCGACGGGAGGGCCCGCAGTCCTCCCAGCCGTGCTGAGATGCGTTCCTGGGAGCGGGCTGCGTGGCCATAGGCTGTCCGCATGGCAGGTGGACTGGTAGCGCTGCTCGACGACGTCGCCGCTCTCGTCAAGCTCGCGGCAGCATCGGTCGACGACGTCGGCGCCGCCGCTGCGCGGGCGAGCGTCAAGGCCACCGGGGTCGTGGTGGACGACACCGCCGTGACCCCGCGGTACGTCCAGGGTCTGTCGCCCGAACGAGAAGTGCCGATCATCAAGAAGATCGCGTTCGGCTCGTTGCGCAACAAGCTGGTCTTCATCCTGCCCGCGGCCATGCTGCTCAGCCAGTTCGTGCCATGGCTGCTCACCCCCATCCTCATGATCGGTGGTGCCTACCTCTGCTACGAGGGCGCCGAGAAGGTGTGGGAGGCCGTCTCCGGCCACCACGAGGAGGACGGCGAGGGGGTCGAGGCCGTCGACGAGGACAAGGTCGTCAGCGGCGCGATCCGGACCGACTTCATCCTGTCCGCCGAGATCATGGTCATTGCGCTGAACGAGGTCGAGGACGAGCCGTTCCTGTCGCGGCTGATCATCCTGGTGATCGTCGCGCTGCTCATCACGGCACTCGTCTACGGCGTCGTCGCGCTCATCGTGAAGATGGACGACTTCGGCCTGCGGCTCGCGGCCCGCGAGTCCGGTGCCTCCCAGCGGGTCGGGCGCGGTCTGGTCAAGGCCATGCCGGTGCTGCTCCAGGTGCTGTCGACGGTCGGCATCGCGGCGATGCTCTGGGTCGGTGGTCATATCCTGCTCGCCGGTGTCGACGAGCTCGGCTGGCACTGGCTGTACGACCAGGTCCACCACCTCGAAGAGGCGGTGTCCGGCGTTGCCGGCGTCGGCGGGCTGCTGGCCTGGCTCGTCAACACCCTGGCCTCGGCCCTGATCGGTCTCGTCGTCGGCGCTGTCATCGTGGCCGTGCTGCACGTCCTGCCCCGCCGCAAGACGCCCTCCTCCGCGCACTGACGCCACCGGACTCGCCCGGAAACCTCGGGTGGCCGACCTCGCTAGACTGGTGCACCGCCGGCGTGGGTGATGACCCGCCAGATGAGCCCAGAGGGGCGCGCCGGGTCTGCACACCGACCATCGACAGGAAGATCACCCATGTCCTTCGACCACAAGGTTGCCGACCTGAGCCTCGCCGAGGCAGGCCGCCACCAGCTCCGACTCGCCGAGCACGAGATGCCCGGCCTCATGGCGATCCGCGCCGAGTATGCCGACGCCCAGCCCCTCAAGGGCGCCCGCATCGCCGGGTCGCTGCACATGACCGTCCAGACTGCGGTCCTCATCGAGACGCTCACCGCGCTCGGCGCCGAGGTCCGCTGGGCCTCCTGCAACATCTACTCCACGCAGGACGAGGCGGCCGCAGCTGCCGTCGTCGGCCCCAACGGGACGCCCGAGGACCCCCAGGGCGTGCCGGTCTTCGCCTGGAAGGGCGAGACCCTGCCGGAGTACTGGTGGTGCACCGACCAGATCCTCACCTGGCCCGGTGGCGAGGGCCCGAACATGATCCTCGACGACGGCGGCGACGCCACGATGCTCGTCCACAAGGGTGCCGAGTGGGAGAAGGCCGGGCAGGTTCCCGCCACGACCGAGGACGACTCGGAGGAGTTCGGCGTCTTCAAGGAGCTCGTGCGCCAGACGATGGCGGCCGACCCGCAGAAGTGGACGGCCATCTCGACCGGCATCAAGGGCGTGACCGAGGAGACGACGACCGGCGTGCACCGGCTCTACGAGCTGGCGCGCACCGGTGACCTGCTGTTCCCGGCCATCAATGTCAACGACGCGGTGACCAAGAGCAAGTTCGACAACAAGTACGGCTGCCGCCACTCGCTCATCGACGGCCTCAACCGCGCCACCGACGTCCTCATCGGCGGCAAGGTCGCCGTCGTGTGCGGCTACGGCGACGTCGGCAAGGGCTGCGCCCAGTCGCTCGCCGGCCAGGGTGCGCGCGTCGTGGTGACCGAGGTCGACCCGATCTGCGCGCTGCAGGCCGCGATGGAGGGATATCAGGTCGCCCGCCTCGAGGACGTCGTCGAGACCGCCGACATCTTCATCACGACCACCGGCTGCTACGACGTCATCCGCGCCGAGGACATGGAGCGGATGAAGGACAAGGCGATCGTGGCCAACATCGGCCACTTCGACAACGAGATCGACATGGCCGGACTGGCGCGGGTGCCCGGCGTCACCAAGACCCAGATCAAGCCGCAGGTCCACGAGTGGACGTTCCCGTCGGGCCGCTCGATCATCATCCTGTCCGAGGGCCGGCTGATGAACCTCGGCAACGCGACGGGCCACCCGAGCTTCGTCATGAGCAACTCGTTCAGCAACCAGACGATCGCCCAGATCGAGCTGTTCACCAAGACGGCCGAGTACGACAAGCAGGTCTACACGCTGCCGAAGATCCTCGACGAGAAGGTCGCCCGTCTGCACCTCGACGCGCTCGGCGTCCGGCTCACCGAGCTGTCCAAGGGCCAGGCGGAGTACCTCGGCGTCGACGTCGCGGGCCCCTACAAGGCCGACCACTACCGCTACTGAGCGGGCCGACCCGGCCACACCAGGACGTATGCCGTCCGCCTCGCAGGCGGGCGGCATACGTCGTGCTCGGGCCCATCGGGTCTGGGCCTCAGCCGGGTGCTTTGAGCAGCAGGTAGCCCGTGCCGCGCGCGGCGACGTTCCAGTGCGCCTGAGCGGTGAGCGCCTCGGCGACGGGCAGGTTGTTCGGCACCAGGGCCCACCGGCATCCCGTCTGGGTCAGGTACTTCTGCCAGCCGGGCACGGCGGCCTGGAAGTCGACATATGACTGCAGGTGCTGGACGGAGTACACCTCGACGCGGCCGTCGATGGCCGGGCGCACGTTCGGGTGCTTCCAGATCAACCAGCCGCCGACGGTGTAGTCGTTGCAGAGGACGGTGCCGGCAGGCAGCGCGGCGATCGGCGTGTCCAGGTCGTTCGCGCCCAGCGCAGGCTCGGCTCCGCGCATCGTCGCCACGAACCCGGCAACGGCCAGCGCTGCGGCGGCCAGCGACAGGGTGAGGAACACCTCACGGCGCCGCACCGGCTCCGGCGCGGCCGGCAGCACACCTTGCAACGCCATGGCGGTGACCGGGGCCGCGATGGCGGCGCCCACGGCGATGGTCCGGACGTAGAGCAGTGCGAAGCCGACGGCGAGGCCGAGCAGGAGGATCTCGGTCCAGGACGGTCGGCGCGGCGACCGGACCCAGACGAGCAGGGCCACCCCGGCCAGCACCAGGAAACCGACGAAGCCGATGTCGGTCAGCGACGGCGAGCGCCACTCGCTGATGAACTGCGCGTACCCGCGGACCGCCCACGGTGCGGTAAGCAGCTCTGGCCCGACGGGTGTGAGGGCCGCGACGGCAAGGGATCCCAACGGCAGCACCGCGAGCCGCAGCCACGCGCGACCGCGGACCGTCCTGTCCAGGAACAGGCCGACCAGCGCAACCACCCCCACAGCCACGCCGACGAACCACATTCCGTGGCTGCACGCCCACACCCAGGTGAGGGGGATGAGCCACCACCGCGGCCGCCGGTCCTTCCGCGTGCGCAGCCAGGCGCCCGCGGTGACGGCTGTCAGCGCGAAGGTCACCAGCTGCGGGCGCAGCGACATGCTGGCGCTCATGGCGAGCATTGCCACGAGCATGACGACGGCAGTGACGAGGAGGCCGGCGTGTCGCCGGAGGACGGCCCACAGCGTCAGAGCGATCGCGGCGGCGCCGAGCGGGAGCAGCCACGAGACGCCTGCGAGGCCGACCGCCTGCTGGACCACGCTCATGAGCAGCTCCGGCAGCCACTCGTGCATGCGCCACGGCAGGGTCGACATCGTGCTCCACGGGTCCGGCCCGCTGAACGTCCACGTCTCGCGCAGCCGGTCTCCGGCGGCGAGGTGCCAGAACGTGTCCGGGTCGCTGACCGGACGCATCACCTGCAGGACCACGATGACCGTGGCCACTCCGGGCAGGAACTGCAGGAGGCGCAGGGGCAGGACCCCCAACCGCGCCCGTGTCTGGGCGGTCCCCGCGTCGAGGGCCGCCGCGGACGACGAGTCGACTGCTGCGGCCGTGGGCGGCTCTGCCGCTGCGGTGTCGGTCGCGTCACTCGTCACCGGGCGATCATCCCCGCTCGGCAGGATGAGCGGGAGAGTTCGGGCGGATTGCCCGGTCATCCGTGCTGGGTCGCGCGGTCCCGACCGTCCAGGTCGGGTTGCGCCGGCAACTACGCGTACCGGACACATCAGGCCGTGCAAGGATTGGGGTCCTGATCCGCCACCGACCGCCACCGACCGCCCCGACCGCCACCGACAGGGACCTCCCTCCATGAAGAAGCTCATGACCGGTGCACTGGCACTGGCCATCTCGATCTCGCTCGCCGCCTGCTCCAAGACCGCGACCAACGAGCCGTCCACCTCATCCACGGACACGACCACCACATCGGCGTCGACGGACGCGAGCGGCGGCACGACGTCCGACACCTCCACGGCCCCTGCCACGGGGGCGCCGGTCGACCAGTCGACGCCAGAGCTGGCGATGACATCGTGGCTCAATGCCATGGTCGGAGGCGACGCCGGCAACGTATGCCGTCTGATGGCCATCAAGGGCAAGACGATCGAGAGCATCCCGGGGGCCGCGAACGCCTGCGCCTCGAAGATCGAGCCGATGCTCGCCCAGATCAAGCAGCTCGGCGGGGCCTTCGAGGGCCTGTCGATCAAGGGCGCGACGGTCAACGGCAACAGCGCCACCTTCGAGAGCGTCACCACCGAGCCGCCGATGGCCGCCGACGTCGTCGCAACCTTCAAGGCGGTCAAGGTGGGCGGCAAGTGGTACATCACCGAGGGCTGAGGCGCCACCACAGGTCGACGTGAGGGCTGCGGGAACCGACCCGCGCCCCTGGGCGTTTGTGCGTGGACGGGTCACACGGCATACCTGTGTGATGATTTGCTGAGGAAGCAGGGGAGCGTGCACACGGTCCCAGGAAGGAGTGTGTCGTGAAGGGTCGGGTTCTGGTCGTCGACGACGACCTCGCACTCGCCGAGATGCTCGGGATCGTGCTGCGCAACGAGGGGCTCGAGGTGACCCATGTCGCCGACGGCTCCGAGGCCGTCGCGACGTTCCGCGACTCCCGTCCCGACCTCGTCCTGCTGGACGTCATGCTTCCTGGGCTGGACGGCATGGAGGTATGCCGTCGCATCCGTGCCGAGAGTGGCGTGCCGATCGTCATGCTCACCGCCCGGACGGACACGGTCGACGTCGTCGTCGGCCTCGAGTCCGGCGCGGACGACTACGTCGTCAAGCCGTTCAAGCCGCAGGAGCTCATCGCGCGGGTGCGCGCCCGGCTGCGTCGCGGCGACGAGCCCGCGCCCGAGAAGCTCTCCATCGGCGACCTCGAGATCGACGTCGCCGGGCACTCGGTCAAGCGCGACGGCCAGTCGCTGTCGCTGACGCCGCTCGAGTTCGACCTGCTCGTCGCGCTCGCGCGCAAGCCGTGGCAGGTGTTCACCCGCGAGGTGCTGCTGGAGCAGGTCTGGGGCTACCGCCACGCCGGCGACACGCGCCTGGTCAACGTCCACGTCCAGCGCCTGCGCTCGAAGATCGAGCACGACCCGGAGCGCCCCGAGATCGTCGTGACGGTGCGCGGTGTCGGCTACAAGGCCGGTCCCTCCTGACATGAGCGAGCGGACCGGCGCCGGAGCACTCGGAGGCCTGGTCTCACGGGTCGGCGGAGGCCTGCGCTCGCTCTGGAACCGCACGCTCCACCTGTGGCGCTCCTCGCTCGGCTTCCGCGTCGTCGTCGTGACGATGCTGCTCGGGGTTCTGGTCCTCACGGCCGTCGGCACGTACCTCTACGGGTCGATCGCCCAGGGCCTCGTCGACAGCCGGCAGCGCATCGCCGCCGAGGACAGCCTGAGCGATGCCACGGCCATCCAGGGCGCGTTCGACACGACGGACCAGAACAAGACGCAGGAGCAGCTGAAGCAGTTCGCGACGGACCTGGTCAAGAAGTACAGCCGCAACGCGGACAACGAGACGCGGTATGTCGTGCTCTCGAGGCTGGACGGCAACACCAGCCAGCTCATCCTCCCGCTCATCGAGAGCGGCAGCGTCGGGATGCGGTTCATTCCCGACGAGCTGCGCAAGCAGGTGGCGGCCCAGCCTGACCGGCAGCACCTGCAGGTGGCCACCATCGAGGAGGGCAACGACTCGATCTCGGCCGTCATCGTGGGCCAGCGCATCGCCACCCAGGTCGCGGGCGACTATGGCCTCTACTTCATCTACCCGATGAACCGCGAGCGCGAGATCATCTCGCTCATCGGGCAGACCTTCCTGTTCGGCGGC
This sequence comes from Monashia sp. NPDC004114, assembly GCF_053603855.1. Lineage (NCBI taxonomy): Bacteria > Bacillati > Actinomycetota > Actinomycetes > Micrococcales > Intrasporangiaceae > Intrasporangium > Monashia sp. NPDC004114. The sequence goes on from NZ_JBSGGK010000020.1 coordinate 51,410, forward strand.
GCGGCGCTGATCCTGCTCGTCGGGGCCATCGCGTTCGTCGTCACCCGCCTCGTGGCCGACCCCGTGCGTCGGGCGGCGATCGTCGCCGAGAAGTTCGCCGAGGGCAACCTCAACGAGCGGATGCGCGCCAAGGGCGAGGACGACCTGGCCCGGCTCGGCAACTCGTTCAACGCGATGGCGGCCTCGATCCAGCAGCAGATCGCCCAGCTGGAGAACCTGTCTCGCGTCCAGCAGCGGTTCGTCTCCGACGTGTCCCACGAGCTGCGCACGCCGCTGACGACGATCCGCATGGCCGGCGACCTGATCCACGACTCCCGCGGTGACTTCGAGCCGACCGTGGCCCGCTCGGCCGAGCTGCTCCGCGGCGAGCTCGACCGGTTCGAGGAGCTGCTCAGCGACCTGCTCGAGATCTCCCGGTTCGACGCCGGGGCCGCCGTGCTCGACGTCGAGGCCGGCGACCTGCGGGCCTCGGTCGACCGTGCCGTCGACGCGCACCGCACGCTCGCTGCCCGCAAGGGCACCTCCCTGGTGCTCAACATGCCCTCCCTGCCGGTGGTCGCGGACATGGACTCCCGGCGCATCGAGCGGATCCTTCGCAACCTGGTGTCCAACGCGATCGAGCACGGCGAGGGGCGGCCCGTCGAGGTCACCGTCGGGGCGAACGACACGGCGGTGGCGGTCACGGTCCGCGACCACGGCGTGGGTCTCCGCCCGGGCGAGGCGGCCCTGGTGTTCACGCGCTTCTGGCGGGCCGACCCCGCGCGGGCTCGGACGACGGGCGGCACGGGCCTCGGCCTCGCGATCGCCCTGGAGGACGCCCGTCTGCACGCCGGGCGGCTCGAGGCCTGGGGCGCGCTGGGGGAGGGCTCGTGCTTCCGGCTGACCCTGCCACGACGGGCCGAGTCCACCATCACCAGCTCCCCGCTGCCGCTGAGCCCGCTGGCGGCCGAGGCTGCGCGCGCTCGCCTCGCCAGGGAGCGTCCTGCCGGATCGCGGCCAGGCGGCGGCACGCACGAAGCCGACTCCTCCGAGGCCCGGGGCGCCGCCGCTGACGCGCTTGCGCCGGCGGCCGACGACGACACCCTCCGGCTCCGCCGGATCACCGTGGAGCGTGCGCCGTGAGGCGCCGGGCTGCCGCCGCCCTCGTCGCGATGCTCGCGGCGCTGGCGCTGTCGTCCTGTGGAGGCCTGCCCAGCACCGGCCCCGTCACCGAGGGACGGATGCTCGGCGAGGTGCTCAACCCCCGAGTGCGCGTGTCGGCATCGGGCCCGGTGGACGGCGCGAGCAAGGCGGCGATCGTCCGCGGCTTCCTGGCGGCAGCAGAAGACACTGACGACACCCATCAGACCGGGAAGCTCTTCCTCGCTTCCCAGTCGGTCGACCTGTGGCGCTGGTCGAGCCAGGAGGTCGTCATCTACAGCGGTGAGGTCAGCGTCCGCGAGCTCGGCCACGGAAAGGTCGAGGTGTCCGCCCGGGAGGTGGGGCGCCTCACCACGGACGGCCGCTACGTCGAGATGCGCGCCGGCACCACGGCGAAGGTCACGTTCGGGATGACCAAGGTCGGCGGCGAGTGGCGAATCGAGCTGCCGCCCTCGGGCTTCGGCATGTGGCTCGACAGCGACCAGTTCGACCGCGTGTACATCAACCAGGACCTCTACTACGTCACCAAGACCGGTCGAGACCTCGTGCCGGACTCGCGATGGTTCCCCGCCGGCCCGCGCCTGGCCACGACGATCGCCCGAGCGCAGCTCGACGATGTGCCTGGCTACCTGGCCGGAGCCGTCGTCACGGGTGTCCCGACAGGGACCCGCCTCGCGGTCGACGCCGTCCCGGTGGACAACGGCCTGGCCACGGTCAGTCTCTCCGCGACAGCCCTGTCGGCAGACCCGGACGGGCGCACCAAGATGCTGGCGCAGCTGACGGCGGCGCTGTCCCAGGTGCAGGGCGTGACCTCGGTGTCGCTCGCGGTCGACAACACGACCCTCGAGCTGCCCGACGGGGTGACCCGCGTGTCATCGGCCGCCGACCTCGGGTACGCCACGGTGCCCCGCCTCACGGTCGACACGGCCCTGCTGCGGCAGGGCGACACGATCGCGCGCATGGACCCCAGGTTCACCCCGGAGACCTCTACGACCTCACGCAAGCCCGATCTGCAGCGCCGCGACACCGACGTCGCCCGCATCCCCAACAGCTGGGGAAAGCTGGCGCTGTCGGTCGACTCCAAGCAGATCGCTGCCGTGCTCAACGACGGCTCGCGACTGTCGTTGTGGCGGGCCAACGCCGAGCCCCGCTTCGTGGAGGGCTTCGCCACGTCGATGACTCGTCCCGCCTTCGACTCGACCGGCTACCTGTGGATCGCGGGTGCCGATCGCCCGGGCGCCGACCGCATGTACATCCTCGACTCAGTCTCCAGCGACCCGTCCGTTGCGCCCAAGGCCGTGTCCGCGCCATGGCTGGCGAACCGCCGGGTGCTCGCCCTCAGCGTCGCAGCAGACGCCACGCGTCTGCTCGTCGTCTCCAGTGACCGCAACGGGATGGACATCCAGCTCAGCCTGACGGGCATCGTCCGGTCGGCCAACGGCGAGCCCACGGCACTCGCGCCACCCCTGCGGGAGGCACCTGCGCTCGTGAACATCCAGGACGTCACGTGGATCGACACCACGACGTATGCCGTGCTGGGCCAGCCTGCGGCGACCGACCCCATGCGGCCGTGGCTGGGCACCCTCGGCGCCGGCCTGGACGGCATACGCGAGGGTGGCCAGCTGACGGCGGTGCCCGGCGCGACGACGATCATGACCGTCGGCGGTCCGCGAGGGCTGCTCATCGTGACCAGCGACAGCCGGGTGCTGGCGCGCACCGGCTCGACCTGGCAGAAGATCAAGAGCGGCACCGACGTCCTCGTCCCGGGCGGCTAGCGTCCACATCCCCGGCCTCGCCGAGGTATGCCGTCCACAGGCGCGTGTGGCTCCGCCCCGTCGCGGGATGCGGTGCCCTTCGATGGAGCGATGGGAGGACCAGGACCGGCGTCGAGTTCGTTGGGTCGGCTGCGCACGCTCGGCTCGGCTCTGCTCGACCTCGTGCTTCCGGCGGAGTGTGGGGGATGCCACCGGGCCGGACCGAAGTGGTGTGCCCGGTGTGACCGGGCGCTGGGGTCCCTGGCCTTCGAGCCACGGGCGGGCCCTGGAGGCGACGTGGCCCACCGTGTGGTTCCTCGGCCGTCGCCGAGAGGCCTTCCCCCGGTCCACGCCTGGGGTGTGTTCGCGGACCCGCTGCGCTCCGCGGTGTCGGCGTGGAAGGACGCCGGCCGCCGCGACCTCGGGAGAGTGCTCGCGCCGCGGCTGGCCACCGCTCTGCTGGGTGCGGCGGGCGCGGCCGGGTGGGTGAAGGGTCCGGTTCTGGTGGTCCCGGCACCCTCCTCGCGGCGTTCGGTGCGGGCCCGCGGCGACGCACCGCTCATAGGCCTCTGCGCGGCCGCGGTGAGCATCTGTCGCGACACGCCGGGCGCGGGGGTCGGAACGTCCCTCGAGGTGTCGCCAGCCCTGGTCCATGTGCGTACGGTGCGGGACCAGTCTGGTCTCGACACGAGTCAGCGACGGGCCAACCTCAGTGGCGCTATGGGAGTGAAACCCCTGTGGCACAACGTGGTTCGCGGTCGACGGTGCATCGTGGTCGATGACGTGGTCACCACCGGAGCGACCATGGCCGAAGCGGCACGGGCACTGCGGAGCGCTGGGGCGGCAGACGTCGTCGGTGCCACGATCGCGGCCACGCAGCGCTCCGGAGCGAGCTGAACCGGCGACGCGTTGTGATGTTTATCCGGCTTCCGCCGATGCCTTCCCAGCGGACGCAGCACCGAAGTACTGTCGGAGACACAGACCCCCGTCCTACGACGTGGCCAGCAGGTCGCTCCTCGGGGCGTGATCGAGCGGAAGGGGTGGTGCCGAGCTGACAGGTGGGCCTGTCTACCAAGTCGGGCCCCGGACCACCACACTGCGCCGCACGAAGAAGACGTGCGCGATCAAGGAGGAACCGTGGAGATCGTCGTCACTGGACGTCACGTCCAGATCCCCGACCGATTCCGTGAGCTGCTCGAAGAGCGCTTGGCCAAGGTGCCGGCACTCGCGCCCAAGGTGCACCGCATCGATGTCGTCGTCACCCACGAGAAGGTGTCTCGCGGGTCGGGGTCAGAGAAGGTGGAGATCACCTGCTACGCGAAGGGCCCGGTCATCCGGGCCGAGGCCAGCCTCAACGACAAGTACGCCGCCCTCGATGCCGCGGTCGACAAGCTCATGGAACGCCTCAGGCGGATGCACGACAAGCGGCGGGTGAGCCGCGGACGACGAATCCCGGAGTCGGTCGCACAGGCGACCGCGCGTGTGGCGGTCGCGAGCAACGGCTCGGCGCCCAGTGAGCCCGACACCGGCGAGGGCCGGGTCGATGACCTCGACCGGTTCGGGGCCCTCGGCAACTCGCCGATCGAGGTCCGCGAGAAGATCCACACGGCCACACCGATGACCCTCGAGGACGCGGTCAACCAGATGGAGCTCGTGGGCCACGACTTCTTCCTGTTCCACGACGCCGACACGGACCGCCCGAGCGTGGTCTACCGGCGCCGCGGCTGGAGCTACGGCGTGCTCTACCTCGAGACCGACGCGGAGGTCGCCGCCACCGGCTGACCTCTGCTCCCGTGAGCCCGACGGGGCGCCACCGGCACACGCCGGTGGCGCCCCGTCGTCGTCGCCGGGAGGCGGATGTGGCCGCTACGGCTGACGGGCCTGGCGGCATACGGGAACCTATGCCGTCGAAACGACCAGGCTACGCGCGTGCGATGTCGGCGTTCTTTGCCAAGATAAGACGGTGAACCCGCCCCCCGACGTCATCCGTGTCCTCATCGTCGACGACCACGCGCTCTACCGCCGCGGCCTGCAGACGGTGCTGGCCACCGAGGAGGGCATCGAGGTCGTGGGCGAGGCAGCAGACGGCGTCGAGGCCGTGGACCAGGCCGAGGAGACCATGCCCGATGTCATCGTCATGGATGTCGGGATGCCGAAGCGCGGCGGGATCGACGCCTGCCGCGTCATCAAGCAGCGCGTGCCGTCGGTCCGGATCCTCATGCTGACCAGCTCCGACGACGAGGCCAACCTGTTCGAGGCGGTCCGCGCCGGCGCGAACGGGTACCTCCTCAAGGACGTCCCACCCGAGGAGGTCGCCACGGGCATCCGTGGGGTCTTCCACGGCCAGTCGCTGCTGTCGCCGATGATGGCCTCCAAGCTGCTGACCGAGTTCGCGCAGATCAGCCAGCGAGCGGAGGCGACCGAGCCGGACCCCTCGCCCGGGCTGGAGCTGCCCCGGCTGACCGAGCGCGAGCTCGGCATCCTCAAGGAGGTTGCCCGCGGCAAGCTCAACCGTGAGATCGCGGCCGACCTGTTCATCTCCGAGAACACCGTGCGCAACCACATCCGCAACATCCTGGACAAGCTCCAGATGCACTCGCGCATGGAGGCGGCGATGTATGCCGTCCGCCAGCGGCTCATCGACATCGGGGAGTGAGCGCGTGAGCCTCACGCCGGCGGCGGAAGCCATGACGACGCGCCCGAGCGGTGCCGCTCCCACCCCCACCACCAACGGGTCTGCCCACAGCGCGGGCACCCCGACGCGCCCCATGACCCGCGCACAGGCCAGGCGCGTCGCGATCGCCGCGCAGGGTTTCCTCGACCCACGCCCCGCGCCCTTCGCCGCGACCATGCGCCACGTGCAGCGCGTCATCGACCGCGTCGGCGTCATCCAGATCGACAGCGTCAACGTCCTCACCCGCAGCCAGTACCTCCCGCTGTTCTCGCGGCTCGGCCCGTACGACACCGCGCTGCTCGACCGTGCCCGCGACCGAGCCCCCCGGCGCCTCGTCGAGTACTGGGCACACGAGGCGAGCCTCATCCCGCCCACGACCTGGCCCCTGCTCGACCACCGGATGCGCGTGGCGGCCGAGAAGGCGTGGGGCTCGATGCGGCGGGTCCTGGCCGAGCGACCGGACTTCGTCGACCTGGTCCAGGCCGAGGTCGAGGCCCGCGGGCCGATGACAGCGCGCGAGGTCGAGGTCGCACTCGAGCACGACCAGCCGCGCCGAAACGACAACTGGGGCTGGAACTGGTCGGAGGTGAAGCAGGCGCTGGAGTACCTCTTCTGGGCTGGACGGATCAGCTCCGCGGGTCGCACCACCCAGTTCGAGCGTCGGTATGCCGCTCTGGCGGCCACAGCGCCGGCCCCCCTGCGCGACGCCTGGACCCACCGGCCAGGGGCCGAGGCCGACCCGGACCGCTACGTCGAGCTGGTCCGCATCGCTTCGCGGGCCCACGGGATCGGCACCGAGCTGTGCCTCGCCGACTACTTCCGGATCAAGCGTGAGGACGCCCGTCCCGCGATCGCCCGGCTCGTCGCGGAGGGCGAGCTCATCCCCGTCACCGTCCCCGGCTGGCGGCCGGCTTGGCTGCATGCGGAGGCCAGGGTGCCCCGCCGGGTGCACGCTGAGGCGCTGCTCAGCCCGTTCGACTCGCTGGTCTGGCAGCGCGAGCGGATCCACGACCTGTGGGACTTCTACTACCGCATCGAGATCTACACCCCGGCACACAAGCGGGTGCACGGGTACTACGTGCTGCCCTTCCTGTTCGGCGACGCCCTGGTGGCCCGGTGTGACCTCAAGGCTGACCGGGCCGCCGGGACCCTGCGTTGCTTGAAGGTGACCTGGGAGCCGGCTGTCCCGGCCGAGGCGCGGGCCGCGCTGATGCGCAACCTCGAGTCCCTGGCGCACTGGCTCGGGCTCGAGAACGTCGATGCCCAGCTGGAGTGACGAAACCGTCCCAGAGGCCGGGGAAGCTGCCCGAACCCGACAGGGGAGTGGCCGTGGAACCCGCGGGCGAGCCGGTGCGTTGGTCCCAGAGTCGGGTTGCCGGATAGCCTAGGCGGGACCCCGTGAGTCAGCACGGGCGATGGCGCCCGCCCACGTAGTCCGTACGACGCGGGATCCACACGTTCAGTCGGGAGTGAGATCAACACATGGTCATCGACAAGCTGCTTCGCGCCGGTGAGGGCCGGATCCTGAAGAAGCTTCAGGGCATCGCCAAGCAGGTCAATGCCCTCGAGGCCGACTTCGAGAAGCTCACCGACGAGGAGCTGCGCGAGGAGACCAACGGGTTCCGCGAGCGCCTCGAGAACGGCGAGACGCTCGAGATGCTCCTGCCGGAGGCGTTCGCAGCGGTCCGGGAGGCCAGCAAGCGCACCCTCGGCAAGCGGCACTTCGATGTCCAGCTCATGGGCGGCGCGGCGCTGCACATGGGCAACGTCGCCGAGATGAAGACCGGTGAGGGCAAGACACTCGTCGCGACGTTGCCGTCGTACCTCAACGCCCTGACGGGCAAGGGCGTGCACGTCATCACCGTCAACGACTTCCTCGCCGAGTACCAGTCCGAGCTGATGGGCCGCGTCCACCGCGCTCTCGGGATGGAGACCGGCTGCATCCTCGCCTCGATGACGCCGGAGCAGCGTCGCGCCGAGTACGCCAAGGACATCACCTACGGCACGAACAACGAGTTCGGCTTCGACTACCTGCGCGACAACATGGCATGGGAGCCCTCCGAGCTGGTCCAGCGCGGCCACAACTTCGCGATCGTCGACGAGGTCGACTCGATCCTCATCGACGAGGCGCGCACGCCGCTGATCATCTCCGGGCCGGCCGACCTCGCGACCAAGTGGTACGTCGAGTTCGCCCGGATCGCCAAGCGACTCGCCCGCGGTGAGGACGGCCGCGGCGACTACGAGGTCGACGAGAAGAAGCGCACCGTCGGCGTGCTCGAGTCGGGCATCGCCAAGGTCGAGGACCTCCTGGGCATCGAGAACCTCTACGACACCGTCAACACGCCGCTGATCGGGTACCTCAACAACTCGATCAAGGCCAAGGAGCTGTTCAAGCGCGACAAGGACTACGTCGTCATGAACGGCGAGATCCTCATCGTCGACGAGCACACCGGCCGCATGCTGCCCGGGCGCCGCTACAACGAGGGCATGCACCAGGCCATCGAGGCGAAGGAGGGCGTCGAGATCAAGAACGAGAACCAGACCCTCGCGACGATCACCCTCCAGAACTACTTCCGCATGTACGACAAGCTCTCGGGCATGACGGGCACCGCCCAGACCGAGGCCGCCGAGCTCAACTCGATCTACAAGCTCGGTGTCATCCCGATCCCGACCAACCGGCCGATGATCCGGATGGACCAGGCGGACCTGGTGTACCGCACCGAGATTGCGAAGTTCGACGCGGTCGTCGACGACATCGTCGAGCGCCACACGGTCGGGCAGCCGGTCCTCGTCGGCACGACGTCGGTCGAGAAGAGCGAGTACCTCTCGCAGCAGCTGCGCAAGAAGGGCATCAAGCACGAGGTGCTCAACGCCAAGCAGCACGAGCGGGAGGCCGCGATCGTCGCGGAGGCCGGGCGCAAGGGCGCCGTCACCGTCGCGACGAACATGGCCGGCCGCGGCACCGACATCATGCTCGGCGGCAACTCCGAGTTCCGCGCGGTGGCAGAGCTGAAGCGGCGCGGCCTGGACCCCGAGGAGACGCCGGAGGACTACGAAGCGGCGTGGGACTCGGCACTTGCCTCGGAGGAAGAGGCTGTCGCGGCCGAGCACGAAGAGGTCACCGACCTTGGTGGGCTCTACGTGCTCGGCACCGAGCGCCACGAGTCTCGGCGCATCGACAACCAGCTCCGCGGCCGCTCGGGACGCCAGGGCGACCCTGGTGAGTCCCGCTTCTACCTCTCGCTCAACGACGACCTGATGCGGCTCTTCAACGCCGGCATCGTGGACCGCTTCATGCAGACGGCAGGCATGGAGGACGAGGTCCCGATCGAGTCGAAGATGGTCACCAACTCGATCCAGAAGGCCCAGGGCGCGGTCGAGGCCCAGAACTACGAGATCCGCAAGAACGTCCTCAAGTACGACGACGTCATGAACCGCCAGCGCCAGGTCATCTACGACGAGCGGCGCGCGGTGCTCATGGGTGAGGACCTGCACGAGCAGCTGCGGCACTTCGTCAACGACGTCGTGGCGAGCTACGTCGATGCCGCCACCGCCGAGGGCTTCGCCGGAGACTGGGACCTCGAGAAGCTCTGGGAGGCGATGCGTCAGGTGTACCCCGTGTCGCTGACGATCGACGAGGTCGAGGACATGGCGGGCGGCCGCCAGGCCATCACCGCGACCCTCCTGCGTGAGCAGCTCATGTCCGACGCCCACGAGGCCTACGACCGCCGTGAGGAGACTCTCGGCAGCGAGACGATGCGGGAGGTCGAGCGTCGAGTCGTGCTGTCGGTCCTGGACCGCAAGTGGCGCGAGCACCTCTACGAGATGGACTACCTCCAGGAGGGCATCGGCCTGCGCGCCATGGCCCAGCGTGACCCGCTCATCGAGTACCAGCGCGAGGGGTTCCAGCTCTTCGAGGCGATGATGGACGCCATCAAGGAGGAGTCGGTCTCCAACCTCTTCTCGGTCGAGGTGCAGGTGACGCCGGCCGAGGCTCCGGTGGGGGTCGCCCCGATGGCGGTCGGGGAGCTCCTCGGCGCCATGTCCGAAGGCGCGCCCGACGACGTGACGGGCGCCGCGGCAGCCGACGAGGAGCCGTATGCCGCCGCCGCACCGTCGCCGGGTGAGCATGCCCCTGTCGCGGGTCCCAACGGCGGGCGAGCGTTCGGGTCCGGGCTCCGAGTCTCGGGCGTCGGCATCGCCGAGGACTCGCGTCGCGAGCGCGCGTTGCGGTACTCGGCGCCGGGCGAGGACGGTCAGGCCGTGGAGAGCACGAACCAGCCGGTCGAGCGCGCTGCCGACCGCCGTGGCAAGAAGGTCAAGCGCAAGCGGCGCTGACCCGCTGTCACGCTGGGACAGCGCTGAGCACGTCAGCGGCCCGGGGATCCACTGGATGCCCGGGCCGCTTCGCGTCCGGGTCGCGCAGTGTCAAACGCGTTCCTCGACGGGTCGCGGTGTTCCTCGACGGGTCGCGGTGTTCCTCGACGGGTCGCGGTGTTCCTCGACGGGTCGGGGCCGCCGTCTCCGCAACAGGTGTGGTGCAGCGCCGCTTCACCGAGCAGTCAGCCGATGGTCAGGGCGGTGATGAGCCAGCGACCGTCCAGTCCGTCCAGCCTGAGCGCCAGCGCCCGGACCCGACCGTGTGACACGACGACGGCGCACGCCTCGACGACACCGTCCGCGGGCTCGCACAGCCGGATGCGCCGCACGACGGCGGGGCGTCTGGGACCAGGGGTGCGCCGCCTCGCCGCCACGAGTGCCTGGCGGGCGATGACGGAGTAGACGGTCGGCGACGCGTGCCGGATCAGCTGCGGGGCCGGGCGCTGGCCCGACACCACCTCGATGATCGCCTGCGACAGCTTGGCGACCAACGGCGTGGGGTCTGGAAGCAGCTGCCTTCGCGTCGGCCGGCGACCGAAGTCATCGTCGTCACGGGCTCCGAAGAAGTCCAGTGCGAGCGTGTCCTGCGCATACGGCTGCTCGTAGCTCCAGGCCTCGTCGGCGCTGATGACCCGAGGCGCCGTCTCCGGGATGCGCCGCACCGTGAATCCGCCCGAGCCAAGCGGGGCGGTCGAGATGTTCGAGCCGGTCGCGGTGGTCGCGGCGATGGAGGCGGTCGAGCCGCTCGATGGAACGGTTGTGCGCGATGAGCCGCTCGAGCCGCTCGATGGAACGGTTGTGCGCGATGAGCCGCGCTCGGGCGCCATCACGGAAGTGCCTCGCCGGCGTGCCCGGTGTCATTCATGGGCGGCTCGGTCGGGCCGAACGCCGGCCCGTGCTCGGCCGCCGACCTCGGCTCGGTCGGGCCGAACGCCGGCCCTTTCTCCGCCGTTGAGCTGGGCTGGTCCCCCGACCCTGGTTCGGCCACGGACCTCGGCTTGGCCGCTGACCTCGCTTGGTCTTGCACCGGGCGGGGTGGACTGAGCAGCTGACCCGGCCTGAGGGCGTTCGGGTCGCTGCCGATGACGTCGCGGTTCGCGGCATACCATCGCGGCCACTCATGCGCGATCTCCGCGTCGGTGGCGGCGTGGCCGAGGTGACGCCACGCGATCGACCACAGTGTGTCGCCCCGGTGGACGGTCACGAGGTCGTGTGCCGAGGCGGCCACCCGCGGCGTCGGTGCGAGCAGGCGGGAGCGGCTCGCATCGGCCGCCGGGGGCGGAGGAGTAGGGCGGTAGGCGACGCTGGGTTGCTCCAGCACCCCGACTCGCGCCCGACGCGCGGACTCGGGAACGCGCTCGGGTGCGCGGGAGCCAGCGCCAGCAGGCGGACCGACAGCGCGCTGCGCGTGCGTCTCTCGTGGCTGTCGTGACTCGGCGAAGCCCACGCTCCTACCCGTCCCACCTGAACGGACGGCCGTGCTGGTCGGGTCTGCGCCGAGGGAGCTCCGGACGGTGCCTGACGAACGGGCGATGGCCTCGGCGGACGTGGTGACGGTCCCAACGCTGGAAGGGGCGCGCTGCGTGCTCGACGCGAACGCAGGCAGAGGGAGTGCCGCCGAGCCGAGCGAGGCCCCGAGCAGCACGGTCAGGGACCTGCGCACCACCGCCGGCGTCACCCGTTCCACGGCCGTCGCCGCGAGGCGCCCGAGCGCGCCCGGTAGTAGCGACAGCAGCCCCAGAGCCGACCCGAGCGCGAGCCAGAGCGCAAGCCCGGCTCCCAGCCACGTGAGCCCGAGCATCAGCACGTCGTCCAGTCGCATCGGCGCGCCCCCGGCGATCGCGGACCCGGCAGCTGCCTGGCTGCCAGAAGGCAGCAGGGTCCGAAGTGTCGCCATGGCTGCGGCAAGGCCCAGCCCGCGGCCGATCAACGCAGCGATGGGCACCGAGCGGGCGCCGTCGTCTCGGCTGGTGCGTACCTGATTGCCTCGCGATACCCTGTGCATGCGGCAATTGAACGCAGTTTGACTAAGTTTGGTCAAGTAAGCTGTCGATAGCCGGTGGATAACCCTCACGAGTCATCGCGAGCCAGCCGATCGCCGGTCCGACACCACGGAGGTGGCTTGATGCGTTGGGACCGGCTGTTCGACGATCTCGAGGCAGTCGCGGCGGCTGAGCGCGCTCGCGAGCGCCATGGTGAGGTCGCCGACCGAACCAGGCGCGAGCGGGGCCAGCTCGACCTCCAGTCGCGCATGCTCGCCAACCTCGGCAACGACGCCGTGTCATGCCGGCTTCGCGCGGGGAGCGTCTCGGGACGGGTGGTCGACGTGGGACCCGACTGGGCGCTCCTCGAGTCTCGCGGGCGCTCGGTCGTCATTGCGCTCGCGGCGGTCCGCGCGCTGACAGGACTGGCGAGTGGCGCCCGCATCCCGACAGTCGTGGCCCGGAGCTTCTCGCTCGCTGCGGTGCTCCGTGGGGTCAGCCGCGACCGGTCACGTGTCGAGGTCGTCGATCTCGAAGGCCGGTCGCTGATCGGCACCATCGACTCAGTCGGCGCCGACCATATCGAGCTGGTCATGCACGCCGCAGACGCGCCACGTCGGCCCGAGCACCTGGCAGGGCGGGTCGTCGTGCCGTTGTGGTCCCTCGGCTCGGTGCGACGTCTGTGACCCGGCTGCGGCCGGGATCACTCGTCCCCGGCGCCGCCGAAGGGATGGGCCTCGACGAACGTGCGGGTCTCGGCGTACATCCGCTGGATGTAGTTCTCGAGCTCCGTCGCCTCGACGCGCCACTGCCCACGACCGCCGATCTTGATGGCCGGGAGCTCACCGGACCGGACGAGGGCGTATGCCTGGGCGGACGAGATGTTCAGGACCTCGGACACTTCGGCAAGCTGCAGGAACCGCTGGGCCACGTTTCTCTCCTTCTTCGGCACCTCTTCGGCACCGTCGAGACGCTTCGACCCACCCTTACCCGGCTTGTCCGAATTACGCACGCGTGTGGGCATGCGGGGACATCAGTGCAAGAGGGGCTGCCCCTTCATCATACGTGCGAATGCATGCGAAGAGGCACGTTATCCACAGCTGTGGGTGACCAGACCTGGTTTGGCTGCACCTGGTGCAGGATGGCCCCTGGGGGCGGGCACCCGTCGCATCGGTGGCGGACTCGTCCGGTGCGCTCTCTCAGTTCGCTCTCCAAAATTCGCAGACCGTCAGGGGCCCAGGATGCCGGAGCACGCACGACCCATCGCCAAGCGCCTGCAGCGCCCGTCGTGGCGCGACAGCCGACTCGTCGTCGGTCTCTTGCTCGTCGTGGTCGCCGCCGCGCTCGGGGCCAAGGCGGTGGCGAGCGCCGATGACCGGATGCCGGTGTGGGTCGCCTCGACCGACCTCGTCGCCGGTGACCGGATCGAGGCGGCCTCCCTCGCGCGCGCAGACGTCCGGCTCGCCGACGGGATGGCTCGCTACCTCGAGGCCGCCTCGCCGCCACCGATCGGCTCGATGGTGGTCCGTGATGTCCGTGCCGGGGAGCTGGTGCCGTCATCGGCCCTGGGCGGCGCAGACGCTGTTCAGGTGCAACGGGTCACCATCCGTTCCGAGGCTCAGGTGGCCGCAGGCCTCAGCCGGGGCAGCAGGGTCGACGTCTACGTCACCCCGCAGTCGCATACCGGGTCCACCGGGGCAGCCGGCGCGACCACTCGGCTCCTGCGTTCCGCGGCGGTAGCGGCGGTGCTGAACGGTGGGTCGGGCTTCGGGACCGCCGAGACGAGCTCGGTGCAGATCTACGTCCCCACGGACCACGTGCAGGACCTTGTCGAGGCTGTCGACGCCGACTCGAAGATCACGCTCGTCCCGGCAGTCGGTGCGTTGGGGGCGGGTGCGTCGTGAGTGATGTCCTCACTGCAGTGAGCCCGGCGTGGGAGGCCATCGTCGCGACAACGCTCGAGCACGTGCCGGGAGCGACCATCGCCAGACGGTGTGCCGACGTGGCCGAGCTGCTGTCCGTGGCGGAGGCCGGGCTCGGCGACGTCGCGGTGGTCTCCGTCGATCTGCGTGATCTGGATCTTGACGTCGTGAGGGGCTTGCAGGACAGGCGAGTTCGCGTGCTTGGGCTGCACCCCGCAGAGGACGAGGCAGCAGAGCGACGGCTTCGCCAGCTGGGAGTCGATGCGACTGCCCACCTCGACGCCTCTGCTGACGAGCTCGCTACCGCGCTCGCGGAGAACCGGCCCGAGCACCGCCGGCCACAGGACTTCGGAGCGGCTGACGTCGACATGTTCCTGCCGGGTGCTGCGGACGGCACGACCGGCGGAGGCGGCGCAACCGGTGGAGGCGGCGCAACCGGTGGAGGCGGCACGACCGGCGGCGGCTGGATGACCGGTGAGGACGGCCGGCCGATGGTGGGCCGCCGGCCGCCGGACGGGATCCCCTCAGGTGCAGGTGATCCCACGGACGGGACGTGGGATCAGACTGACCAGAACGGCCAATCAGGCCCACCCGAGCGCGCACCGGTCCTGGCGGTCTGGGGTCCGACCGGCGCGCCGGGGCGGACGACGATAGCGACGACCCTCGCCGTCGAGCTCGCGCGCCGTGGCGCCGACGTCCTGCTGGTCGACGCCGACACCTACGGCGGGTCGGTCGCCCAGGCTCTCGGCGTGCTCGACGAGGCACCCGGCGTGGCGGCGGCGTGCCGCGCAGCCGAGCTCGGGACGCTCGATGTCCCGGCACTGGCCGGCCTGGCGCCGGAGGTGATGTCCGGGCTCCGCGTGCTCACGGGCCTGCCCCGGGCGGACCGCTGGCCGGAGGTCAGAGGCGCTGCGCTCGAGCGGGTGCTCGAGCTGACCCGTCGTCTCGTCCAGGTCGTCGTCGTCGACTGCGGTTTCTGCCTCGAGGACGACGAGGAGCTCAGCTACGACACGCTCGCACCCCGGCGCAACGAGGCCACGCTCACCGCACTGGCCGCATCCGATGTCGTGGTTGCCGTCGCTGCGGCCGACCCGGTCGGGATCCAGCGGTTCGTCCGGGGCGTTCAGGAGCTGGGCACGGTTCCATCCGGACGCCCTGTTCCCGTTGTCAACCGAGTGCGCGCGTCCGCGGTCGGGAGCAGGCCGGAGTCACGGATCGCCGACTCGCTCCGCCGGTTCGCCGGAGTCGAGGTGGCGCACTTCGTCCCGTTCGACCCGGCAACGCTTGACGCCGCGGTCCTCGCCGGACGCTCGGTCACGGAGCAGGCACCGGGTTCGAAGGTCCACGCCGCCGTGAGCGAGCTGGCGACGGCCCTGGCGCCGTGGACCGTGCCGCGGACCCGGCCGAAGGCCGGTCCCCGGGGTCGCCTCTGGCCGGGGGGCCGCGGGGGTGGCGCCTCAGGACGCCGGGCCAGGCACTCACCGGCAAGCGCGGAGCCACCAACCCCGCAGGACCACAACCTGACCAAGCCGCCGACGCCCCGAGCACCCGGAGCGGATCGCGAAGCCCGACCGGTTCGAAGCGGTCTCGTCGGGTCAGGGCGTGAAGAGGATCGTCAGGCCGCTGACGGTGTAGAAGATCATGACGACCATGAGCGGGATCTGTCCGATCACCGCGGCCCGCCGGTCCAGCACCGTGATCGCCCGCTCGTGAGCCGCGAGCACGCCGAGCAGGTGCCCGATGACGATGCTCACGGCCTGAACCGTCGCCACGAGGGTCGGCTGGATCAGCAGGTCGTTGGGGGTGAGGTTCGCGGTGCCGAGCAGGTCCGCCCCGGTGCCGAGCGGGTCGGTCATGAATCGCCAGGCGTACTGACCCTGGTAGACCCAGAGCGACCAGTAGTGCGCGATGACATAGCCCCCGGCGATCGGGATGAGCGATGGCGCGATGTCGCTGACGAACTCGACCGACGACCGCAGCGGCTGCCCCGCAAGGCGCACCGATACGGCCGATGCGACCCAGATCGTCAGCGCTACGATGCCGAAGAACGCGAGCATCGTCGCCGTCTTGAGCAGCTGCGTGGGCAGCGCCGACGTCTGCACGAACGTCGCCCACGACAAGTTGGCCGAGAAGCCGTCGTATGCCGTGCTGCCGAGCATCACCGACACCGTGGCCACCAACCCCCGCTGGGCGCGCAGCTCGTTGACCCCGTGCAGCGGCGTGCGCAGGACCCACCGGCCGTCAGCCCTGCGGCCCAGGGGCGAGAGGCGGCCGAACATCGCCGACCAGATCTCGAACGGGTCGGCCTTGTCGAACCAGACGCGCCCGAAGACGAAGGCACCGAGGAGCGAGATCACGAAGAACCCCGCGACGAGGGCGCGCAGGAAGCCGAGAGACGTGTTGTCCTGGGCAACCAGCTCGACCCAGGTGAAGGCGGCGAGCCCCAGGGCCGCGGGCCACAGCCCGAACCGGTATGGCAGCACCGACATCTCCGGCGAGATCCGCGCGAGCCGCAGGACCCCCGAGTGCACCATGCGCACCGGGTTGATGACGCGCCACACGGGGCCGAGCACCATCGAGACGAACGCCAGGCCGACCCACAGCCACACGTAGATCACGTTCGGCACCGGGTTGAGCGCCGAGTCCGGTCCGAAGACGAGCGCCGCGAGCGTCCACAGGGTCAGCGCCACCGCGAGGATCCGGGCGACGAGACGCAGCCAGCGGGAGTCGAGTGTCGCGGCGAGCCACGACGGAAGGAGGATGCCGTCGGTGCTGTGCAGCCGGGGCTCGCGCCACAGGGTCCCGATGGCGACGAACGAGATCACGAGCGCCGCGAGCGCCCCGATCACCAGGGCCGTGAAGGGCAGCGGGAGGTCCGAGCGGCTGCCGACGCCGTGGGCGGGCGCCGCGAGGACGTGCAGCGGCACCGGCCCGACCGCACTCATCTGGCGCTCACGATGCGCTCACGACGCGTTCACCGGCGTTCATCGGCCTAGCGCACCGCGACGGTGAGCAGGGTGAGCGGCGGCTCGTGCGTCTCGACCTCGTACAGCCCCGGCTCCTTGGCCGTCAGGCGCAAGGTCGTGGGCACGCCGGCCTTGAGCGTGGCCTCCTGGTCGAAGCCATGGGCGTGCAGCTCGTCGTCGTGGTCGCTGGTCACGACCAGCTCCAGGGTGTCGCCGACCGGGACGTCCACCTGGGCCGGTGCCGGGGTCACCGTGGAGCCTGTGATGGTCACGGCGAGCCGCTTGACCGCGCCGGTGCTCGCCGACACGGTGGAGCCCGCCGACGAGTCCGGAGCGCTCGACGAGCACGCGACTACGCCCGACAACGCGAGGACGGCAACGGCATACGGCAGGGCACGAATCGCACGCATGGCCCAGATCCTACGTAACGCCTTCTGGCAGAGTGTGACCATGTCCGACCGCCTGACGTCGCTGGACGCGTCGTTCCTGTATCTCGAGGAGTCGACCACCGCCATGCACGTGGGGTCGGTGATGATCTTCCGGCCTCCCCGAGAGGGCTTCGACTACGACCAGCTCGTGCGGATCATCGAGGCACGGATCGGTGCCATCCCGCGCTTCCGGCAGAAGGTGCGCGACGTCCCGGGCCGGATCGGCAACCCGATCTGGGTCGACGACGAGGCCTTCGACATGAGCTATCACGTCCGCCGCGCCGGGCTCCCTCGCCCGGGCACCGACTCCCAGCTGCAGGACTTTGTCGCGCGCGTGCAGCCACGCCGACTCGACCGGACCCGACCACTCTGGGAGGTCTATCTCGTCGAGGGCATGAGCGAGGGCCGGTTCGCGGTCGTCACAAAGACGCACCAGGCGCTCATCGACGGCGTCAACGCCCTCGACATCGCCCACGTCATCGTCGACTCCGTCAAGGGGCACGACTTCGACGTCGACCAAATCCCTTGGGAGCCAAGCAGACCCCCGTCTTCGGTCGAGCTGGTCACGGACGCCCTCGTCGACGTGGTCCGTCGCCCGACGCAGGTCGTCGACCTGGTACGAGGCGGCATCAACGACGCCCTCAACGTCGGACTTCGCGCGCTCGAGTCGGCGGGGCAGGTGCTCTCGACGGTCGCGCGCACGGCGGCCCGGCCGGCGCCGCACATGCCGCTCAACGCCGAGATCGGGTCAGCCCGCCGCTGGATCATGATCTCGACGGATCTCGACGACTACCGCACGGTGCGAAAGCGCTTGGCCCGGGGCGCCTACGCCGAGGACGTCGCGATCAACGACGTCGTGCTCGCGACCATCGCGGGTGGCTTCCGCACCTGGCTGCTCGGTCGCGGTGAGCCGGTGAGCGGTGGCACGGTGGTCCGCGCGATGGTCCCGGTCAGCATCTACGGCGACGACCCCGCGGGGATGTATGCCAACCAGGTCATGGCATGCGTGGTCAACCTGCCGGTGGGCGAGCCGGGGGCCTCGATGCGGCTCCACCAGATCGCCTTCGCGATGCGGCAGCAGATGGAGGGCGGCCAGGCCGTGGGGGCGACGTCGCTGGCCAACCTCGCCGGCTTCGCCCCGCCGACGCTGCACGCGCTCGGCGCTCGGCTCGGCTCGGCGATGTCGCGCCGGCTCTACAACGTCATGATCACCAACGTGCCTGGACCTCAGACGCCGCTCTATGCCGGCGACGCGAAGATGCTGTCGACGTTCCCGGTGACACCCCTGGCCAAGGGCCAGGCTCTGTCCATCGGCATCACGTCGTACGACGGCGGCGTCTACTACGGCCTCAACGCCGATCGCGACGCGATGCCGGACGTGGACGTGCTCGGCCAGTCGATCGTCGAGTCGCTCGCGGAGCTGACGAGCGGAAGGGAGTCCTGATGCCGGTCGTGCGCGTCTACGTGCCGGTGGGCCGGTCCGACCTCGACGAGCTCGCGACGACCGGCGCGCTGCCCGCCGGGCCGGGAGCCCCACGCATTGCGTATGCCGTGACGCCCGGTCTGGAGCAGGCCGCGCCGGGTCTCGACGTGGAGGACCTCGAGTACGCCGCCTTCAGCGACGCGGTGGCGGCCTCCGCGGCGGTCCGCAGCGCGGTCGGCCACCGGCGCGTGGTCGCGGCCGCCGATGCCGACAGGTCCTGGGTTGCCCCGAGTGGCGGCCAGCCGGTCTCGCGTGTGGTGCTGACCTCGCCGTTGCCTCTCTCGCGGGTGGCGTCCTTCCACATCGACGAGGAGGGTGCAGGCCCGGACGACGAGGCGGACGAGCTGCTCTGGTACGACGTCACCGAGCTCGACGACGTGCGGTCGCTGGTCGGCACGGGCGCGTGATGACCGAGGAGCAGGTGGCGCTGTACGGCGACGACGGCGAGGTGATCGGGTCGGCTCCCCGGTCGGTCATGCGGCGGCAGAACCTTCGCCACGCGGCCTCGTCGGTGGTCGTACGGGATCGACGCGGCCGGATCTACCTGCATCGGCGCACGACGACCAAGGACGTGTACCCGGGTCTGCTCGACTTCGCCGCAGGTGGGGTCGTGCAGGCGGGGGAGGACCCGGTCCTGGGCGCCGTCCGGGAAGCGGAGGAGGAGCTCGGTGTCACGGGCGTCCCGCTCGAGCCGTTCGGGGTGACGTCCTACGCGGACGACGCGACGCGGTATGTCGCCTACCGGTTCGTCGTGATCTTCGAGGGCCCGATCCGGTGGCAGCCGGAGGAGGTGTCCTGGGGCGAGTGGGTCACGGTCGAGGAGCTCGTGCGGCGGCTCGACGAGGAGACCGACACGATCGTGCCCGACAGCGTCAGCGTGTGGGGCGACACGGTGCGCGGGTGGGCCGCGCCGACCCCATCCTGACGCTGAATGACGATGTCGGGGCCCCGGCGCCGACTCAGCGCGTGACCGTGCCCCTCCCGTGTGAGTGAGCGCCCCGTCACACGGATCCCCGAACTCGCCAGCCTGAACCTCTTGAACTGACCGAACGATCGTGCTTTTATTTTTGCATGGGCAAGGGTGAGACCACCAAGACGGCCGTCCTCGACGAAGCCACCGAGCTGGCGTCGCTCGTCGGCCTGGGCGGCCTCACCATCGGCACCCTGGCCGCGGCGACCAAGCTGAGCAAGAGCGGGCTCTACGCGCACTTCACCTCGAAGGAGGCGCTCCAGGTCGAGGTGCTCCAGCATGCGCGCGACCGGTTCACCGACGTCGTCATGCGTCCGACCGTGGCCGCCCCTCGCGGCGAGCCCCGGATCCGCGCGTTCTTCGAGCGGTGGCTGCTCTGGCAGTCGGCGGCATACGGCGGGGGCTGCATCTTCGTCGACGCGGCAAGCGAGTTCGACGACCAGGAAGGTGCGGTTCGCGACGAGCTCGTGCGCGCCGAGCGCGACAAGATGGAGTCGATCGGGCTCATCGTGGGCACCGCCGTCAGCGAAGGGCACTTCCGTCCCGACGTCGACGTCGCCCAGTTCGCCTACGAGCTCGAGGGCGTCCTGCTCGCCCACCACCACGCGCGCCGGCTCATGCGCGACGGCCAGGCCGACGCGCGCGCCCGGCTCGCGTTCGAGCGGCTCGTCGACAGCTGCCGACCGGCGGCCCGCTCCGCCTGACCGGCGCCGACCCAGGCGGCGGCGACTCCCGAAACGAATTTCGCCACCAGACTCGAGCCTCAGGCTCGCCATCACCGACCCACGCCCGCATCGACGGAGAACATCATGGCTACCATTTCAATTCAGAAAAGCACGAACGTTCGGTCTGTTTCACGATGGACCTTCCGCACGCTCGAGGTCCTTGCACCGGCCCTCGGCGCCTGGATCGCCGAGCGGAGCTGGTTCCGGCTCCCGGGCAGCGCACACCGGGTCGCCGGCATCGACCGGCCCGCCATCCGCGAGCTGCTCGGCGCCCCCTTCGAGGTCGAGCTGCGCGGCCGCACGGTCCGCGGGTGGGTCTGGGGCTCCGGGCCGGTGGCCTATCTCGTCCACGGCTGGGGCGGAACTGGCGAACAGCTGACACCGCTCGTGGCGCCCCTGCTCGACCGCGGCTTCACCGTCGTGGCGTTCGACGGCCTCAGCCATGGGCACTCCGATCCCGGTGAGCACGGGCCGAGCTCGAGTGACGCGATCGAGCTCGGGCGCTCCCTCGACGCCGTCGCGGCACGCTTCGGGCCCGCGCGGGTCGTCGTCGCGCACTCGATGGGCGCGCTGTCGGCGGTGCTCGCCCTGCGCGACGGATGGCTGACCACCGAGCGCCTCGTTCTCATCGCACCGGCACCAGGCATTCCGGCCCTGCTGGGGAGGTTCCGAGAGGAGCTGGGCTTCGGCGGCCGGACCGAGCGCCGGCTCGTCCGCCGCGCCGAGCGACGCACCGGGTATCCCGTCGACGGCCTCGACGTCGCAGTGGTGGCGCGCCAGATCGACCGGCCGGACCTGCTCGTGGTCCACGACCTGCTGGACCGGGAGGCCGACCACGCAGCGTCGGTCGAGCTGGTCCGTGGCTGGCCGGGCGCCGAGCTGATCTCCACGGCGGGCCTGGGCCACCGCCGGGTGCTCGCGGACGCCGCCGTGGCCGGTGCCCTGAGCCGGTTCGCCGACCGCCTGCCGGTCGAGCCGACGCTGCACGGCGAGGACCGCCCGGCGCCGTTCCCCCGCGCGGCCGACCCGGCCGACGCTGCCACCGGCTCGTCCCAGCGCGCCGCGGTGGCGTGACCGTCCCACGTGGTGGGCCGGGGGAGTCGCCACCCGTGGATCGCTTGTTACCTTGCGCGGATGGACTTCACCCCTGACGAGTACGCCCGCCGCGACAGTGACCGGCTCAAGGAGATCCTCACGGGTCCCCCCGTCACCTGGGTGTTCCTCGGCGACAGCATCACCCAGGGCGTGACCCACACCCACGGGTGGCGCAGCTACGTCGAGCACTTCGCCGAGCGCGTCCGGGGCGAGCTCGGCCGGCGCGGAGACGCTGTCGTCAACTCCGGCGTCGCGGGCACCACCACCGAGGACCTCCTGCCCGAGTTCCACTGGCGCGCAGGGCGGTTCGCCCCTGACGTGGTGTTCGTGATGTTCGGCACCAACGACATCCTCGCCGGCGAGCACGGCGTCCGCGGCTTCCGCTTCCGCCTCGACCAGATCGTCCAGCGGTCCCGCGACGTGGGGGCGACGGTGGTCCTGCAGACGCCGCCCCCGGTGCTCTCCGAGGGCGACCGCCGGCCCGAGCTCATCACGCTCTATGGCGACGCCGTCCGCCAGGTGGGTTCGGACCTCGGCGTGCTGGTCGTCGACCACGCCGCGCACTGGGCTGCCGCGGTCCAGCCTGGCGAGGTCGCGCCGGACGGGTGGCTCGATGACGCGTTCCACCCCGGCGCTCAGGGCCACCACGAGCTGGCCCGGACGCTGCTCGCGGCCCTCGGGATCGAGGACTCCGCCAGTGCGATGTGCTCGCTCGAGGTGCACGACGCGGTGGAGTGCTCCGCCTGACGGGGTCAGGGACGAGTCAGGGTCCAGTCAGGGCACACCCCAGCAGCGCGGGAGGGCCTGCGTGGGTGACGATGGAGCCATGACACAACCGATCCCCAACCCGTACGGTCAGGGGCTCCAGGCAACCACGGGTGAAGAGCGCACGTGGGCGGTCCTCGGGCACCTAGCCGCCATCATCGCCGCCGTCATCTCCGCCGGCTGGCTCAGCTTCGTGGGCCCCCTGCTCATCTGGGTGTTCTACAAGGACAAGAGCCAGTTCGTGCGGCAGGCCGCGGCGGGCGCCTTCAACTTCAACCTCGCGATCTGGGCCGCGATCATCGTCGGCTGGCTGATGTTCTTCACCGTCCTGCTGATCCCGGTCGCGGTCATCGTCTGGATCGTGGCGATCGTCGCGGCACTGGTCTTCCACATCAAGGCCGCTCTCGCCGCGAACCGTGGACAGTCCTACCGCTACCCGTGGGGCATCACGATCCTGCGCTGACGGGCGCTGCCCGAGACGTGGAACGATGGGGTGGTCGCTCACAAGGCGGCCACCCCATCGCCCTTTGGGCGCACCACCGTGCAACAGCAGGAGACCTTTGATGGACGCAGTGACCCATGTGCCCGCGCCGGCGAACGAGCCGGTGCTCGACTACGCGCCGGGATCGCCCGAGCGCGCTGCGCTCGAGGTCGCGCTCGCCGAGCTGGGCAGCACCCAGGTCGACCTGCCCCACTCCATCGACGGGGAGTGGGTCACCGGCGCCGGAGCGCAGATCCAGGTGCGACAGCCGCACGCGCACGCCAAGGTCCTGGGCACGATGCGCAACGCCACCGTTGCCGATGCGGAGGCGGCCGTCAGCGCCGCCAAGGCCGCCGCGCCGATGTGGCGTGAGCTGTCGTTCGACGACCGTGCCGCCATCCTGCTCAAGGCTGCCGAGCTGCTCGCTGGCCCGTGGCGGGCGCGCCTCAACGCCGCGACGATGCTGGGACAGAGCAAGACGGCATACCAGGCCGAGATCGACAGCGCGTGCGAGCTGATCGACTTCTGGCGGATCAACGTCCACTTCGCCCGGCAGATCCTCGAGCAGCAGCCGCCCCTGAACGCCAGGGGCATCTGGAACCGGTCGGACTACCGCTCGCTCGAGGGCTTCGTCTACGCGATCACGCCCTTCAACTTCACGGCCATCGCCGGCAACCTGCCGACCGCTCCCGCGCTCATGGGCAACACCGTGGTGTGGAAGCCGAGCCCGACCCAGCAGTTCGCCGCGTCACTGACGATGCAGCTGCTCGAGGAGGCCGGTATGCCGCCGGGCGTGATCAACATGGTCACCGGCGACGGCCTCGACGTCAGCAAGGTGGCCCTGCACGACGAGGACCTGGCCGGCATCCACTTCACCGGCTCGACCCCCACGTTCAAGCACTTGTGGGCCGAGGTCGGTGCGAACCTCGAGCGGTACCGCACCTACCCACGCCTCGTCGGCGAGACCGGTGGCAAGGACTTCATCGTCGCGCACCCGAGCGCCGATGCGGACGTGCTGCGCACGGCGATGATCCGCGGCGCCTTCGAGTTCCAGGGCCAGAAGTGCTCGGCCGCCTCGCGCGCCTATGTCCCGGCCTCCGTGTGGGACCGGATCAAGTCCGATCTCGTGGACATCACCAACTCCCTGCCCCAGGGCGATGTGACCGACCTGCACAACTTCATGGGTGCGGTCATCGACGAGCGGGCCTTCTCCAAGCACCGGGACGCCATCGACCGGGCCCACGCCGAGGCGGGCATCGACGTCATCGCGGGCGGTTCCTACGACGACTCGGTGGGATGGTTCGTCCGGCCGACGGTCCTGGAGATCAAGGACGCCGCTGACGAGTCGTTCCGCACCGAGTACTTCGGGCCGATCCTGTCCGTGCACGTCTTCCCGGACGGCGACTACGACCAGGTGGTCGACCAGATGGAGCGGTTCGCGCCCTACGGCCTGACCGGCTCGATCATCGCCCAGGACCGCCGAGCCATCGCCGACGCGACCAGCCGCCTGCGCTTCGCGGCCGGCAACTTCTACATCAACGACAAGCCGACCGGCGCCGTCGTGGGCCAGCAGCCGTTCGGCGGCGGCCGCGCCAGCGGCACCAACGACAAGGCCGGCGCCGCTCAGAACCTGCTCCGGTGGACCAGTGTCCGCTCGATCAAGGAGACGTTCGTGCCGCCGACCAGCCACGCCTATCCCCACATGGGCTGAGGCGGGCCGCTGACAGGCATGGAAGGACCACTCGACCGGGGGCAGCCCCGGTCGAGTGGTCATTTCACTGGGGCGCGGCCTGGGGCGGTCGCGGGGCGTCAGGCACGCTCGGCGAGCCAGCGCTCGCCGGTCTCCTGCTCCTGTCGGATCGCGTGCACCACGGCCGGCGCCGCGGCTCGCTCGACCTTGCCGCCGAGCAGCGGGATCGAGGCCTTGAGGTCGCCGTCGATGCTGATCGTGGTGCCGGCGCCCTGCGCCGCGAGCCGGACGGCCGAGCGCAGTGCCACGGGCGCGCCCTGCACCTCCACGACGAGGGTGCCCGACCGGGTCCCGCCGTCCTGCACGGCCCCCCACTCGTACGTCTCCGTGACCCTGAGGGTGGAGCCGATGATCGACCTGGCGAAGTCCGGCAGCCCGTCGGCGGGCAGGTCGCGCCTGGTCACGACGCGAGCGCCGGCGCCGGCCGGGCTCACTGCCGACTCGTGCTCCTGGGCTCCGGCGTCGACGCACTTGCGCACCTGGAAGTCGGGGTCGGTGACCATGGCGTACACCGCGTCGGGCGCGGCGGCATACGTGATCGTCTCGGAGATCCTCATGGCGGACACGCTATGGCACGCGTAGGCCGCCCGGGCACGATGTCGCCCGGGCGGGTATGCCGTCCGGCCCGCTATGCCGTCGGGCCTGGTATGCCGGTGGGTGTCGGCGCGGTCAGCGTCCCGAGCGCGCGCGGCTGGACACCGTCGCCAGCGTCGCGGTGGACCGCTCCAGCTCCCGCGCCAGCCGGGCGAGCTCGCGCGAGCGGGCGGCCGTCGCCCGGTTGAGCAGCTCCTGGAGACGCTCCCGCTCGGCCAGCCTCCGGTCGGGGTCCACGCGGCTCGGCCCCGGCCGGTCGAGGACCAGGTGGCCGTCGACCAGCAGGTCCCACCGGTCGAGGTCGGGCTCGAGGGCGCGCACCCGAGCCGCGGTCTCGACCTCGGTCGTCGTCCAGGACTGGAGCAGCCCGCCGACCCGGTCGAGCTCGGTCGCCGCGCGGGTGAGCAGGTCGCGCTCATGGGCGGTGGGGTCGGCGAGGCCGGCACGCTCGGCGGCTGCGGCCGGTCGCCCGAGGTCGTCCACCAGCGTGGCGAGATGGGCGGCCTGGGTGCGCAGGGCGCCCCCGAGGGCGGAGGTGGAGGCCGGGTCCCCGGCCGGCGAGCTCATCTCCGCGCTCCTCGAGGTGGGGTCCCCGGCGCAGCGGCCCGGTGGCCTGCCTGCGCCGGACCGGCGTCGAGCAGCCGCTCCTCGGCAGCCTCGGAGATCGCCCGCAGCGTGTCGGCAGCCTGCTCGACCCAGCTGTCGAGCAGGCGCTGGACCGCGCGGTCACCGAGCACGGGCACGTGGACGAGCAGCTCGTCGGCCTGGTCCCTCGCGGCCGCCCGCGTTGCCGCGAGGGAACGCTGGGTGGCGAGGTCACCGCGGCCTGCGGAGCCGGACACGCCGGGCGCCGGGCGGGCAGGCGTCATCCCGTCCACCACGGCGCTGCCGCCCGCCTCCCACCGGTCATGAGTCAACTCTAGGGAAGTTCCGCGCGGCTCCTGGGAGTTCTCCACCGGTGCCCCTCAGGTGGTTCGGGGCACCCCCGGAACGGCGATAGGCTCACATGGTGAGATGCGCGGCACAACGACGTGCCGGCACGGGCTACACGGTGAGGAAACTTACAACCGCATGTCAACGTCACTCGAACAGTCTCGAATCGACGTCCTGAAGGCTGCTGCAGCGGCCGTCGCACCCGCCCACCGCGGAGGTGGAGGCGCCCCCGACCGGGCGACGGAGGAGCTGGAGCAGTTCCTGCTCGCCTACTACCGGCTCGTGGCCACCGAGGACCTCCTCGCCCGACCCGCTCGTGAGCTGGCGACGATCGCCTTGCAGCACAAGGAGTTCGCGCAACAGCGACCCATCGGCACCCACAACGTCCGTGCCTTCAACCCGACCGCCGACGACGAAGGCTGGTCGACCGGCCACACCGTCGTGCAGATCGTCGTCGACGACATGCCCTTCCTCGTCGACTCTGTCGTCGCGGCCCTCGGCGGCTTCGACCGCGGGGTGCACCTCATCGTCCATCCGCAGATGACCGTGTCGCGCAGCATCACCGGCGAGCTCAAGACGGTCGTGACCGACGGCTCCACCACCGTCGACAACGGCTCGCTCGGCCTCGTCAACGAGTCCTGGATGCACCTCGAGATCGACCGGCTGCCGTCCGAGGCGCTCGCCGACGTCGAGGCCCGCCTGGCCCATGTCCTCGACAACGTGCGCGACTCGGTCGAGGACTGGCCGAAGATGCGCGCCCACGCCTTGACGATCGCCAGCGAGCTCAAGGCGGCCACGCCCCCCGGCACCGACCCGCGGCAGGCCCGCGAGGCGGCTCGCTTCCTCGAGTGGCTCGCCCACAACAACTTCACCTTCCTCGGCTACCGCGAGTACTCCCTGACGAGTGAGAAGGGTCACGACCTCTCGCGGCAGGTTCCCGGCACGGGCCTGGGCCTGCTGCGCTACGACCGGCCGCAGGCAGCCAAGGGCGTCGTGCTGACCCCGGCCGCGAGCCGGGCCGCTCGCGACTCGACGATCCTCATCATCACCAAGGCCAACTCGCGCGCGACCGTCCACCGTGACGTCTACCTCGACTACATCTCGGTCAAGAAGTTCAACGCCCGCGGCGAGTGCATCGGCGAGCAGCGCTTCCTCGGCCTCTACGCCTCGGCGGCCTACAACGACACGATCCACGACATCCCCCTGCTCGACGTCCGCGCCGAGGAGGTGCTGCGACGCACGGGTCTCAGCTCGGACAGCCACTCGGGCAAGGACATCCTGCAGATCCTCGAGACCTACCCCCGCGACGAGCTGTTCCAGACGAGCCCGGCGCAGCTGGCCGACATCGCCACGAGCGTGCTGCACCTGCAGGAGCGCCGCAAGACCAAGCTGTTCCT
The DNA here is from genome assembly GCF_053603855.1 of Monashia sp. NPDC004114. Taxonomy (NCBI): domain Bacteria; kingdom Bacillati; phylum Actinomycetota; class Actinomycetes; order Micrococcales; family Intrasporangiaceae; genus Intrasporangium; species Monashia sp. NPDC004114. The sequence goes on from NZ_JBSGGK010000020.1 coordinate 78,849, forward strand.
GCGCCGCGACGAGTTCGGCCGCTTCGTGTCGTGCCTCGTCTACCTTCCGCGTGACCGTTACAACACCACGGTTCGGCTGCGCATCGAGTCGATCCTGCTCGACACGTTCGGCGGCGCGAACATCGACAACACCACGCGCGTCAGCGAGTCCATCCTCGCCCGCCTGCACTTCGTGGTCCGTATGCCGGCCGGCGTGGACATCCCGGAGGTCGACGAGGAGGCCCTCGAGCAGCGAGTCATCGACGCGACGCGGACCTGGGACGAGGACCTGTCCGAGGCGCTGGAGCAGGCGCGCGGCGCCGAGGGCGCCGCCCGCACCATGGCGGCATACGCCAAGGCGCTTCCGGAGGCGTACAAGGAGGACTTCGACGTCGAGACCGCGGTCGACGACCTCGACCGCATCGACGCCATCGGCGACGGTGACCGCACGACGGCGTTGCACCTCTATGACGACCCGACCTGCGAGAGCGCGCAAGAGCGGCGGTTCAAGCTCTACCGGCGCGCCGACCTGTCGCTGACCCAGGTGCTGCCGCTGTTCACCCACCTCGGCGTCGAGGTGACGGACGAGCGCCCGTACGAGGTGCCCGGCGCAGACGGTCGGGTCCTGCACATCTTCGACTTCGGACTGCGTGCGGATGCTGACGCGTGGGGTCGCGCAGCCGCGGAGGCGGACATCCGCCAGCGTTTCGAGGACGCCTTCCGCGCCGTGTGGGACGGCCGGGCGGAGTCCGACGGCTTCAACGCCCTCGTCCTCGGGGCCGGCTTGACCTGGCGACAGGTCGTCATCCTGCGCACGGTCGCGAAGTACCTCCGCCAGACCGGGTCGACGTTCTCGCAGGACTACGTCGAGTCGGCCCTCGTGGCCCACACCGGCCTCGCGCGCAGCCTCGTCGAGCTCTTCGAGACGCGCTTTGACCCCGACGCCTTCCCCGACACCGATGCAGGCTCCGACAAGCGCGCCTCGCGCGAGAAGGCGATCGTCACCCGGATCCGCGAGGCCCTCGACGACGTCGCCAGCCTCGACCACGACCGCATCGTGCGCGCGCTGCTCGGCGTCATCCAGGCGAGCCTCCGCACGAACTTCTACCAGCCCGACGAGCGTGGCCTCGACAAGTCCTACGTCTCGCTCAAGCTCAACCCGAAGAAGGTCCCTGACCTCCCCGCGCCGCGGCCGATGTTCGAGATCTGGGTCTACAGCCCCCGCGTCGAGGGCGTGCACCTGCGGTTCGGCAAGGTCGCTCGCGGCGGTCTGCGCTGGTCCGACCGCCGGGAGGACTTCCGCACCGAGATCCTCGGGTTGGTCAAGGCACAGATGGTCAAGAACGCCGTCATCGTGCCGACCGGCAGCAAGGGCGGGTTCTATGCCAAGCAGCTGCCCGACCCGGCGGTCGACCGTGCCGCCTGGATGGACGAGGGCATCGCGTCCTACAAGGTCTTCATCTCGGGCCTGCTCGACCTGACGGACAACCGCGTGTCGGGGACGGCGGTCCCGCCGCACCGTGTCGTGCGTCACGACGAGCACGACACCTACCTCGTCGTCGCGGCAGACAAGGGCACCGCGAAGTTCTCCGACATCGCCAACGGCATCTCGTCGGACTACGGCTTCTGGCTCGACGACGCCTTCGCCTCCGGTGGGTCGGCTGGCTATGACCACAAGGCGATGGGCATCACCGCCCGCGGCGCGTGGGAGTCGGTCAAGCGGCACTTCCGCGAGCTCGGCGTCGACACGCAGACCGAGGACTTCACCGTCGTCGGCGTCGGCGACATGAGCGGCGACGTCTTCGGCAACGGCATGCTCCTGTCGGAGCACATCCGGCTCGTGGCCGCCTTCGACCACCGCCACATCTTCGTGGACCCCACCCCCGATGCGGCCAGCTCGTATGCCGAGCGCCGCCGGCTGTTCGACCTGCCGGGCTCGTCGTGGGCCGACTACGACACCGCGCTGGTCAGCACGGGTGGCGGCGTCTTCCCCCGCTCGGCCAAGTCGGTGCCGGTGACGCCCGAGATGATCACCGCGCTCGGCCTGCGCTCCAACACCAAGAGCCTGACCCCGGCCGAGCTGATGAAGGCGATCCTGCTCGCACCCGTCGACCTGTTCTGGAACGGCGGCATCGGCACCTACATCAAGGCCGCCTCCGAGACGAACTCCGAGATCGGTGACCGGGCCAACGACGCGATCCGCGTCAACGGAGGCGAGCTGCGCTGCAAGGTCGTCGGCGAGGGCGGCAACCTCGGGGCGAGCCAGCTCGGGCGCATCGAGGCGGCCCTGGCCGGCGTCCGCGTCAACACGGATGCGATCGACAACAGCGCGGGCGTCGACACCTCCGACCACGAGGTCAACATCAAGATCACCCTGACCGAGCTGACCCGCTCGGGCGAGCTGACGATGAAGCGGCGCAACACCCTGCTCGCGTCGATGACGGACGACGTCGCCGACCAGGTGCTGCGCGACAACTACGAGCAGAACGTCCTGCTCGGCAACGCGCGGGCCCAGCAGCACCAGATGCTCACCGTGCACGAGCGGCTGATCCAGTTCCTCGAGGAGCACGGCGACCTCGACCGGGGGCTGGAGTTCCTGCCGAGCGACGCCGAGATCTCCCGCCGCCAGAAGGACGGCCTGGGGCTGTCGTCGCCGGAGTTCTCGGTGCTGGTGGCCTACGCGAAGCTGTACCTCAAGGGGAAGCTGATCGCGACGTCGCTGCCGGACGACCCGTGGTTCGCGGCGACGCTCTCGGAGTACTTCCCGAAGGCGCTACGTGGCAAGTACGCCGAGCAGATCGCGGCCCACCCGCTGCGCCGCGAGATCATCACCAACGCGGTGGCGAACTCGATGGTCAACCGCGGTGGCATCACCTTCGCGTTCCGTGCGGTCGAGGAGACGGGCGCGACGCCGGAGCAGGTGGCGCGCGCCTACGTGGTGTGCCGTGAGATCTTCGACCTGGCCAGCTTCGTGCGCCGCGTCGAGGCCACGGACAACGTCGTCAGCACCGGTGCCCAGACCGCGGTCTACCTCGAGTTCCGCCGTCTTCTCGACCGTGCCGTCCGCTGGTTCCTCACGTCGCGGCCCGCGACGCTCGACATCGCGGCGGAGGTCGCGCGGTTCCGTCCTGGCATCGAGCGGTATGCCGGCCGGATCCCCGAGCTGCTCCAGGGCAGTGAGCGTGCGCGCCTCATGCGTCGCGCAAAGGACTTGCAGGGCAAGGGAGTTCCCGAGGACCTCGCTCTCACTGCTGCGTCGCTGCTCGACTGCTACTCGCTGCTCGACTGCGTCGAGATCGCCGAGGACACCGGCGAGCGGCTCGACGACGTCGTCGGCGTGTACTACCTGACGTCCGAGACGTTCTCGATCGACGCGATGCTCACGCGTGTCACGGCGCTGCCTCGCGAGGACCGGTGGGATGCCCTCGCGCGCGGTGCCCTTCGAGACGACCTCTATGCCGTGCTCGAGAGTCTGACCAGGTCCGTGCTCGAGGTCAGCCACGCCCGCCACGACGCGCCGGAGCGGCTCGCCGAGTGGGCCGAGCTCAACGCCGACGCGCTGAGCCGGGCCCGCGCCGCCCTGGGTGGCATTGAGCGGATGAGCCACGCCGGCATCGCCGCGCTGTCCGTCGCCCTGCGCACCCTGCGCACCGTGACGAGGCCCGCGTCGTCGGCACCGCCCACCGCAGTGGAGCTGCCCGCCGCCCTGGCCGAGGCGGCCGGGCCGGCAGCGGCGAGCCCCGACGGCGCTCCGGGGCGCACACCTGCGAAGGCGACCTCGAAGGCGACCTCGAAGACGGCCTCGAAGGTGGCGCCGCGCAAGGTGGCAGCGGCCGGGGCGGCGGCCAGCAAGCGGTCCCGGGCAGCTGCACCCGCGGCGGCCGCGGCGGTGAACGACGCGAAGGCGGCCGGCCGCTCGGCGAGCCGGGCCGCCGCCGCCTCGATCTCCGCGGCCACACGCGCGGGAGCGACGGCCCAGCGGGCGGCCAAGACCGCCACCGGGGCCTCGAAGCGGAACGCGCCGCCGGCGAAGTCAGCGGCGAAGGCGGCCACCAGGACTGCCACCAGGACTGCGACCGAGTCGACGACGTCCCGCGCAAAGCCCACGGCGAAGTCGACCGCCAAGTCCACCGCCAAGTCCACTGCCACGTCGACTGCGAAGTCGACCGCGAAGTCCACGGCGAAGTCGACGGCGAATGCCGTCAAGACGACCAAGCAGTCGGCCCGCAAGGCCGCCACGAGCGCACGCGGCTGAGCCGTATCAGGCTGACCACTCGACGTGGCGAGTCCCACGTCGAGTGGTCAGCCTGACAGGGCCGAGCACCGGGGTGTAGGGCCGGCGTGATGCGTCTCGGACCGGTCCTGAGGTGGCCATCCGCGCGCAATAGGCTCGTCCCGTGGCAACCCTGAGCGAGCTCCTGCGCGGCCGGACCGACCTGCCGGTCCACGACGTCGAGTGGTTGCACCTGCTCGTCGGTGACTGGCAGCTCGTGGCCGACCTGTCCTTCGCGGACCTCGTCCTCTGGGTCCGGTCGATCAGCGACCGCTGGGAGGCGGTGGCGCACGTGCGTCCGACAACCGGGCAGCTGGTGTTCGTCGAGGACCAGGTCGGGCGGGTCGCCGAACCGGGGCGGACGCGGGACCTGCTCGACGAGGCCGCTGCCGAGCAGCGAATCCTTCGGGTGCGCCAGGTCGTCGTGCCGCACGAGCACGGGCCGGACCAGTCCGTCCGCGAGGAGTACATCCCGGTCGTGCGTGAGGGTCACGTCGTGGCGGTGATGACGCGGCATACGAACCTCTGGACCACACGGACGCCGAGCCGCCTCGAGCTCACCTACCTCGCGACGGCAGACGCGCTGTGCCGCATGGTCACGGGCGGAGAGTTCCCGCACAGCACGGCACCCACCGGGCTGCGCCGCGGCGCCCCGCGGGTGGGCGACGGTGTGGTCCGCCTCGATGTCGACGGCATCGTCACGTACGCCAGCCCGAACGCCGTCTCGGCGCTGCACCGCCTCGGCCACCTCGGCGAGGTCGTCGGCGCGAGCCTGGCCCAGATCGTCACCGACAACGTCCGCGAGTCGTACCCCGTCGACGAGGGTCTACCCCTCGTGGTGACCGGGCGCCAGCCGTGGCGCACCGAGGTCGTCGCAGGCGGGACGACCGTGTCCATGCGGGCGATCCCGCTGACCGAGGCGGGTCAGCGTTTCGGTGCGATCGTGCTCATGCGCGACGTCGGCGAGCTGCGGCGGCGAGAGCGCGAGCTGATGACCAAGGACGCGACGATCCGCGAGATCCACCACCGCGTCAAGAACAACCTCCAATCGGTTGCGGCCCTGCTGCGGCTCCAGGCCCGCCGGGTCCCGGACGGGGAGGCGAGGGTCGCCCTGGAGGAGGCGGAGCGGCGGGTCGGCACCATCGCCATGGTCCACGACCAGCTGAGCCAGGGTTTCGACGAGACGGTCGACTTCGACGCGATCGCCCAGCGCGGGCTCGGCGCGGTGGTCGAGGTCGCCGCGAACGGCGCCCCCGTGCAGACCGTGACGCAGGGCTCGTTCGGGAGGCTGCGCGCGGAGGACGCGACGGCCCTGGCCATGATCATGAGCGAGCTCGTGCAGAACGCCATCGAGCATGGCCTCGGCGACACCGGCGGCCAGGTGAGGATCTCGGTGGAGCGGCTGGCCGACGAGCGGGGCCAGCCCATGGTCGTCGTGTCGATCGAGGACGACGGCAAGGGGATCGACCCTGCGCGCCGGCCGGGGTCGGGCCTGGGCACCCAGATCGTGCAGTCGCTCGTCGCCGACCTTCAGGGCCGGATCAGCTGGGAGCCGGTGGTGCCGCGCGGGACGCGTGCACGTTTCACCGCGAGTCTGCGTCCCCTCGGCTGAGCAGGGCCTGAATGCCAAAAGCCCGGTGACCGTGGTCACCGGGCCGCGTTCGGGTCGTGGGCAGGCTCAGCCGGCTCGGCGCGCTCGCGCGTTGCGGCGCTTGAGCGCGCGGCGCTCGTCCTCGGACAGGCCACCCCAGACGCCGGCATCCTGGCCGGTCTCCAGCGCCCACTTGAGGCACGTGTCGATGACGGGGCAGGTCCGGCACACTGCCTTGGCTTCCTCGATCTGCAGGATGGCCGGTCCGGTGTTCCCGATGGGGAAGAACAGCTCCGGGTCGGCTTCCAGGCAGGCAGCGCGGTCGCGCCAATCCATGTGGGTCGTGCTCCTTCAGTCAAGTAGTGTTCGGCACCACAGGCCTGTGCGGGCAGTGGTGCTGTCTCGGCGCCATCGTCATTGTCGGAGCCAGGTCATGGTTGATGTCGCTCATGAGGGGATTGCCCCCTGAACCAACGGAAACGCGCACGAAAATGTTCCGTACGCGTCGTGGCCATGAACCAGTGTGACCAGGATCCACGTGGGTATTCAACGGTCTCGCCGAAGGTCACACCAAGGAGTGATCTTATCGGCAGTCGGCTCCCAGTTCCAGACCCCAGCGGAAGTCAACCGGCGCGCATCTCGCCCATACCCACCCCCACGGACGGTCGTACCCGCCACGCAGGTGCGCGGGTGGCCGCTCGCTACGCTTCAGACGTGACGGATCCCACGCCCTCCCGCCCGCCGTTGCGCGGCGCCCAGCGCACCGCGGCAGCGCTCACGCTCGTCGAAGCGCTCGTGCTGCTCGGCTTCGCGGTCTTCTTCGTCGTCGAGATCGTCTTGGGTGCGAGCGAGAGCGTGGTCACCGCCTCGACGCTCGGGGTCCTCATCGTGTGCTTCGCCGCCGGCTTCGCTGCGCTGGCCTTCGGGTGGTGGCGCGGTGCGACCTGGCCCCGGACGCCGACGATCCTGCTCAACGCGCTCCTGGTCCCGGTCGCGTGGTCCCTGCACGACGCCGGCCGCACGGACCTGGCGCTGCCGATAGCGGTGGTTGCCGTGGCGACGATCGTCGCGGCCGTGGCGGCCCCCGGACGCCGCGTCGACCGACCGGTCGCCTGACCGACGCAGGGGAGCGGCACGTGCGGGACGTCAGCTGAGCGCCAGCCAGTCGTTCCAGCCGTTGTGCAGCACGAGCCAGGCGATCAGGCCGTAGCCGGCCTGCCCGGGGTGGGCGCGGTCTGGGCTTGCCGCGAGGTCCGCCATCCACTGGTCGTGCGTGGCCAGCGGCCGGAAGCAGTCGACGTAGGTGATGCCCCGCCGGGCGCACACGTCGGCCTGGGCCTCGGCCAGCGCGGCGACCCGCCGGTTGAGGTCGTCGTCGAGGGTCGGGGTGAGGCCGACGACGAACACCCCGATGCCGGCGTTGGTCGCCTCGTCGAGGACGTTCGCCAGGTTGAGCCGCGAGCGAGCCATCGTCATCCCGGACACGACGTCGTTCATCCCCACGGAGACGACGAGGCGGCGCTCCGAGCGGCCCTTCCAGCGCGGGTAGCACTCGGCTCCCCAGCGGGTGACGATGTCACCGGAGGTGTTGCCCCGCACCCCGAGGTTGTATGCCGTCAGGTCGAGGTCGGGGTGCTGGGTGCGGGCCACGACGCGACCGACCCAGCCCAGGCCCTTGGGGTCACCGTAGCCGGCGGTCATGGACGCGCCGATGAAGACCATGCCCACGTCGCGCACCCCGTCCGCGACGGTGAACTCCGTCGAGGGGGCGAAGTAGGGCTCCTCGACCGAGTCCGAGCTCACCTCGGGGGGAGGCGCTGCGGCATACCGCGTCGCGTCGTCGGTGAACTGCGTGTGGGACGAGGGATATGCCGGGCCGACGCCGTAGGGCGGTCGGGGGCGGTCAGCGCTGTCGGTGCCGTTGTTCACGTGCTCAGTCCTCGTCGTCGTCCAGCCGGGCGAGCCACGTAGCGAAGCGCTCGACCGGCACCTCGAACTCCGGGTTGAGGTCGACGAAGGTGCGCAGCTGCTCGGCAAGCCACTCGAGGGTGACCTCTTCCTCGCCGCGACGGGCTGCGAGCTCCTCGATTCCCCGGTCGGTGAAGTACACGTGGGGAGGTTACCGCGTGCGCCGGGCCGGGCTGCGGAGGCGGGCCGTCAGGCAGCGCGAGGGCCCCGCCACGCAGCGTGACAGGGCCCTCGAGCGGTGTTCGGCGGTCAGCGCGTGAAGGCGCGCTCCATGAGCTCGGCCTGCTCTGCCGCGTGCTTCTTGGAGGACCCGGTCGCCGGCGACGCCGACGCCTTGCGGGCCAGGACGCGCCACGGCCGGGTCTCGCCCATCTCGCACAGGTCCTCGTGCAGCCACTGGGCCATGAGCGGCCACGCACCCTGGTTGCGCGGCTCGTCCTGGACCCAGACGAGCTCGGCGCCGGGGTACTTCGCCACCGCGTCGCGGATCTCCTGCTCCGGGATCGGGTACAGCTGCTCCACGCGGATGATCGCCGTCGAGGTGTCGCCGCGCTTCTCGCGCTCGGCGTCGAGCTCGTGCACGACCTTGCCCGAGGCGAGGATGACGCGGTCGACGTTGGTCGTCACGCCCTCGTGGTCGGGCAGGACCGGACGGAAGCCGCCCTGCGTGAACGCCTCGACGTCGCTGGCGGCGGCCTTGCTGCGCAGCATCGACTTCGGGGTGAAGACGATCAGCGGCGTGCGCGGCCGCTGGATGGCCTGCCGGCGCAGCAGGTGGAAGTAGCTCGCCGCGGTCGAAGGGTAGGCGACGGTCATGTTGTTCTCCGCGCACAGCTGCAGGTAGCGCTCGATACGCGCCGAGCTGTGGTCGGGACCCTGGCCCTCGAAGCCGTGGGGGAGCAGGAGCACGACCGAGCTGCGCTGGCCCCACTTCTGCTCGGAGCTGCTGATGAACTCGTCGACGATCGTCTGGGCACCGTTGGCGAAGTCACCGAACTGGGCCTCCCACAGCACGAGGGCGTCCGGGCGCTCGACGGAGTAGCCGTACTCGAAGCCCATCGCGGCGTACTCGGACAGGAGCGAGTCGTAGACCCAGAACCGCGCCTGGCCCTCACCGAGGTACAGCAACGGGGTCCATTCCTCGGCGTTGTTCTTGTCGATGAGCACCGCGTGGCGCTGGACGAACGTGCCGCGGCGGCTGTCCTGACCGGCCAGCCGGACGGGGGTGCCCTCCTTGAGGAGGGTGCCGAACGCGAGGAGCTCGGCCATCGGCCAGTCGATCCCGCCCTCGCGGACCATCTGGGCGCGACGGTCCATGAGCTGCTTGAGCTTCGGGTGGATCGTGAAGCCCTCCGGCGGGCTGGCGAAGGTGTCGCCGATGTGCACCAGCTCGCTCGCCGGAACGCCCGTCTGCGTGGCCGAGCGCGTGGCGGGAGCCTTGTCGTCCTGGACCTGTGCGGTCGGTCGCTCGAGGCCGGCATTGTCGGGAGCGTCGGACTCGTGGTCGTAGGTGGTCGCGACGGGAGCCGCGGCGGCCTTCTTGGCCTCGCGCGTCTCGACGAAGACCCGCTCGAGCTGCTGCTGGTAGTCCCGCAGCGCCGCCTCGGCGTCCTCGACCGAGATGTCCCCGCGGCCGATGAGCGACTCGGTGTAGAGCTTGCGGACCGAGCGCTTGGCCTCGATGAGGTTGTACATGAGCGGCTGCGTCATCGAGGGGTCGTCACCCTCGTTGTGACCGCGCCGCCGGTAGCACACCATGTCGACGACGACGTCCTTGTTGAACTCCTGGCGGAACTCGTAGGCGAGCTCGGCCACGCGGACGCAGGCCTCCGGGTCGTCGCCGTTCACGTGGAAGATCGGCGCCTGGATCATCCGGGCGACGTCCGTCGAGTAGACCGAGGAGCGCGAGGAGCTCGGCGACGTGGTGAAGCCGACCTGGTTGTTGATGACGACATGGATCGTGCCGCCGGTGCGGTAGCCACGCAGCTGTGACAGGTTCAGCGTCTCGGCGACCACACCCTGCCCGGCGAACGCGGCGTCCCCGTGCATGAGGACCGGGAGCACGGTGAAGGACTCGCCGGCGAGGTTGAGGCGGTCCTGCTTGGCCCGGACGATGCCCTCGAGAACCGGGTTGACCGCCTCGAGGTGCGACGGGTTGGCCGCGAGGTAGACCTTGGTCTTGCTGCCGTCCTCCGACACGAACTCACCCTCGGTGCCGAGGTGGTACTTCACATCGCCCGAGCCCTGGACCGACTTGGGGTCCTGGGTGCCCTCGAACTCACGGAAGATCTGGCCGTAGGACTTGCCGGCGATGTTGGCCAGCACGTTGAGGCGCCCGCGGTGCGGCATACCGATGCAGACCTCGTCGAGGCCCTCGCCCGCGGCCCGGCACAGGATCCGGTCGAGCAGCGCGATGACCGACTCGCCACCTTCGAGGGAGAAACGCTTCTGGCCGACAAACTTGGTCTGCAGGAAGGTCTCGAAGGCCTCGGCCGCGTTGAGCCGGCGCATGATGCGCAGCTGCTCCTCGCGGTTGGCCTTCTCGTAGGGCTTCTCGACCTTGTCCTGGATCCACTTGCGCTGCTCGGGGTCCTGGATGTGCATGTACTCGATACCGACGGTGCGGCAGTACGAGTCGCGCAGGATACCGAGGATCTTGCGGAGCTTGAGGAACGGCTGGCCGCCGAACCCGCCCGTGGCGAAGGTCCGGTCGAGGTCCCACAGGGTCAGGCCGTGCGTGGTGACGTCGAGGTCGTGGTGCCGGCGCTGCTTGTACTCCAGCGGGTCGGTGTCGGCCATGAGGTGGCCGCGCACCCGGTAGGCGTGGATGAGCTCCTGGACGCGCGCGACCTTGTTGATGTCGTCGTCGTGCGAGCTGTCGATGTCCTGGATCCACCGGACCGGCTCGTAAGGGATGCGCAGCGACTCGAAGATCTCGTCGAAGAAGTTGTTCTTGCCGAGCAGCAGCTCGTGGATGATCCGGAGGAAGTCGCCGCTCTGGGCGCCCTGGATGATCCGGTGGTCGTAGGTCGAGGTGAGCGTGAGGATCTTGCTCACCGCGTTGCGGTTGAGGGTCTCGTTGCTCGCGCCCTGCCACTCGGCGGGGTAGTCGAGGGCCCCCACGCCGATGATCGCGCCCTGGCCCCGCATGAGCCGCGGCACCGAGTGGACGGTGCCGATGCCGCCGGGGTTGGTCAGCGAGATCGTCGTGCCCTGGAAGTCCTCGACGGTGAGCTTGTTGGTGCGGGCCTTCTTGACCATGTCCTCGTAGGCGGTCCAGAAGTGGACGAAGTCCATCTCCTCGGCCGACTTGATCGAGGGCACCACGAGGGTGCGGGTGCCGTCGTCCTTCTGCAGATCGATGGCGAGGCCGAAGTTGACGTGCGCCGGCCGGATCAGCGCGGGCTTGCCGTCCTGCTCGGTGAAGCCGTTGTTCATCTCCGGCATGATCGCCAGGGCCTTGACCATGGCGTAGCCGATGATGTGCGTGAAGCTGACCTTGCCGCCGCGCGAGCGGGCCAGGTGGTTGTTGATGACGACGCGGTTGTCGATGAGCAGCTTGGCGGGGACCGCACGGACGCTGGTGGCGGTCGGGACCGTCAGCGAGGTCTCCATGTTGGCCACGACGCGCGAGGGCGCGCCGCGCAGCGGCGTCACGATGTCGTCGTTGACCGGTCCGGTCTCCTTGACGGCCGGGATGTCGCGCGGCTTGGGCGCCTCGGCGGCAGCAGGGGCAGGTGCCGGGGCGGTCGGGGCAGGTGCCGGGGCGGCCGGGGCAGGTGCCGCAGGAGCGGCCGCGGGGGCCGCGGGAGCAGGGGCGGAGGCGGCGGGAGCCGTGGCGGCTGGGGCTGGAGGGATCGTGGGGGTCGTGGGCGTCGTTGGGGCGGGGGAGCCGTTGGTGCCGCCGGGAGCCGGGGTCGTCGCCGGGGCGGGAGCAGCGTTGGAGCCAGGCGTCTGGGTCGCGGTAGCCGTCTGCGTGCGGGCCGGGGCCATCGTGGCACCGTTCGCGTCCGCGTCACCCTTCCCGTAGTCCTCGAAGAACCCCCACCAGGCCTTGTCGACCGACTGCTTGTCGGTCAGGAACCGCTGGTAGAGCTCGTCGACGAGCCATTCGTTCGGCCCGAATGCTGCCATCGGGTCACCGGACGTGGACTGATCGGACACGGCGAATGCGCCTCTTTCGTTGGCTTGGGTGCGTCGATGCCTATACGCGCCCAAGCGTAGCCCCGAACGGACCCTTACCCGACACGCCGCCGGATGTCGAGCCGGCGACGGGACGAGGTGTTCATCACGCTCACTCGACTGTGGCTGGGCGACCCGGCCTGGCGGGTCAGGAGATGTCGGCGCGGATGGTGCGGACCGTGCCGAGGCCGGCCATGAAGGCCGCGTAGCCGGCGAGAACGAGCGCACCCGCCCACCAGGACAGCTGCTGGAGCGCCTCGCCGTTGAAGCCGCCCGCGGCGGTGTCGAGCATCGCGCCGGTGGCGCGGCTCGGCAGGTAGGGCGAGATGTTCTCGCCCACGTCGGTGAGGGTGAGCACGATGCTGAGGATCGGCTCGACGATCCAGGCGACACCGACCGCGATGAGCAGCGCGGCGACCTGGTTCGGGATGAGGATGCCGGCGCCCAGGCCGATCAGGCCCCAGAGGCCCAGAGCGAGCAGCGCCAGCGCCAGCGTCCGCCAGATCGACGGGTCGGCGAACGGGTGGTGACCCTTGGACTGGAGCACGATCGTGCCGGCGGCGACGGCCCCGGCGAGCGACAGGACGCCGTAGAAGGCGCCGATGACGAGCAGCGAGACGACCTTGGCGCCCATGACGCGGCCTCGGCGTGGCGTGCCGAGGAACGTCGCGCTGATGGTCTTGTGGCGGTACTCGGAGCCGATGGTCATGATGCCGATGGCCAGGGTCAGCAGGTAGCCGACCTGGATGCCGCTCGTGAAGACCGACTTGGCGAGCGCCACGTCGGTGCGCGGCGCCACGCCCGCAGCGGCGCCCTGGACGTTGTCGCTGGTGAAGATGAACGCGAAGAGCACGGCGAAGGCGGCGCCGACGACGACGATGGCGATGGCCATCCCCCACCAGAGTCGTGTCGTGAAGAACTTGCGGAACTCCGACCGGATCGCCGGGGTCATCGGGCACCGTCCTCACGCCCGGCGTCGCCGGAGGTCGTCGGGTCGGCCAGCAAGGCCGGGTCGAGGGGCGGCCCGCTCGGTGGCGGGAGCTCCGCAGGTGCCCCGGTCGGCGGCTGGCCGGCAAGGTCGCCGCGGTTGCGGTTGCGGTGCTCCTCGCTCTCGGTCAGGTTGAAGAAGAGCTCCTCGAGGTGCGTCTGCTCCGTGCGCAGCTCGTGGATTGCGACGTCGTTGGCGTGAGCGACGTCGCCGACGACGGCGAGGTCCTCCGTCGTGACGCGCAGGCCGCGGTCCTTCGTCGTGACCTGGAGGCCACGCCGGCGGAGTGCCTCGGAGAGGCGGTCGGGGTCGGACGTGCGGACGTATGCCGTGGGGTCGCCGCGGAGCTCCTCGACGGTGCCCTGGGCGACGCGCTTGCCGTTGGCGATGATGACGACGTCGTCGACGGTCTGCTCGACCTCGGAGAGCATGTGGCTCGAGATGAGCAGGGTGCGGCCCTCGCCGGCCAGGTGCCGCAGGAAGCCGCGCAGCCAGCGGATGCCCTCCGGGTCTAGCCCGTTGGCGGGCTCGTCGAGGATGAGGACCTTCGGGTCGCCGAGCAGCGCGGCTGCGAGCCCGAGCCGCTGGCGCATGCCCATCGAGTAGCCGCCTGCGCGCTTGCGGGCGGCCGCCGGGATGCCGACCAGCTCGAGCAGCTCGTCGACGCGCTGGTCGGGGATCCCGGCCACGGAGGCCAGCACGCGCAGGTGGTTGCGTCCGGTGCGGCCGGGGTGGAAGTTCGTCGCCTCGAGGGCCGAGCCGACGACGGTCAGCGGGTTGTGGATGTCGGCGTAGCGGTGGCCGTCGATCGTGCCCGTCCCCGCGGTCGGGTGGATCAGCCCGAGCAGCATCCGCAGGGTGGTCGTCTTGCCGGCACCGTTCGGGCCGAGGAAGCCGGTGATCCGGCCCGGCTCCACGTCGAAGTCGAGGTGGTCGACGGCGACGAGCGAGCCGAACCGCTTGGTCAGCCCCCGCACCTCGATCCGTCCGGTGAACTCCGGTCGCTCGCTCACCATGTGGTCCCTCCCTCGGCCGGCTGCCCGACTGCGCCCTGTCGGGGCCAACTCAACCACACGGCATACCGTCGGCGAACAGGGCTCGTCCACCCCGGCGGGTGCTCGTCCTGCTCCCTATAGTTGGGCCCACCATGACCACCCACTGCGACCTGTGCGACCACCGGCGGTGCCGGCTCCGATGACCGAGTGGCTGCTCGTCCTCGGTGCCGTCATCCTCACCGTCGGCACGGCGGTCTTCGTCGCGGCCGAGTTCTCGCTCGTCGCACTCGACCGCCCGACCGTCCAGCGGGCCATCGACGAGGGCGACTCACGGGCGCGAGTGGTGCTCCAGTCGCTCAAGCAGCTCTCGACGCAGCTGTCCGCGGCCCAGGTGGGCATCACGATCACGACGCTCGTCGTCGGCTACCTGGCCCAGCCGTCGATCGGTGCCCTGCTGTCGGGGCCGCTCGCCTCCCTCGGGCTGGGGCAGTCCGCGGTCGATGCCCTGTCGAGCGCGCTGGCGCTCGTGATCGCGACGGTGTTCTCGATGGTTTTCGGCGAGCTCGTGCCGCAGTTCCTCGGGATCTCCGTGCCGCTCGCCGCGGCCAAGGTCGTCGCGCTGCCGGTCCGGGTCTTCGCCGTGGTGGTCAAGCCGCTCATCGTCGTGCTCAACGGCTCGGCCAACTGGTTCCTGCGATCGGTCGGCATCGAGCCGCAGGAGGAGCTGTCCGGGGCTCGGACGCCACAGGAGCTCTCGAGCCTGGTCCGGCGTTCGGCCGAGGCGGGCACGCTCGACGTCAGCACGGCCCGGATGCTCACGCGGTCGCTCGGTTTCGGCGAGCGCACGGCCGACGATGTCATGACGCCGCGAGTGCGCTGCACCGGCATCCACCGCGACGAGACGGCCGACGACGTGCTGCGCCTTTCGCGCCGCACCGGTCACTCGCGCTTCCCGGTCCTCGGTGAGGACTGGGACGACATCGACGGCGTCGTCCACGTGAAGAAGGCGATGGCCGTGCCGCACGAGCGCCGCAAGGACGTCCCGGTCTCGGCCCTGATGTCCGACCGGCTCGTGGTCCCGGAGACGATCCGCCTCGACCCGCTGCTGCGACAGCTGCGCGAGGGCGGGTTCCAGATGGCCGTGGTCGTCGACGAGTACGGCGGCACCTCCGGCATCGTGACCCTGGAGGACGTCGTGGAGGAGATCGTCGGCGAGGTCGCCGACGAGCACGACCGCACCCGCCAGAGCGGTCGCGAGCTGCTCGACGGCTCCTGGACCGTCCCCGGCCTGTGGCGGCCCGACGAGGTGCGCGACGCGCTCGACGCCGACGTCCCCGACGGGCCGGAGTACGAGACGATGGGTGGCTACGTGATGGCCCGCCTCGGGCGGGTGCCCGTGGTCGGCGACGTCGTGCGCGTGCCGGGCTGGCGCATCCGGGTCCTCGGGATGGAGGGCCGCCGGGTCGACCGGCTGCGCTTCGTGCCCGATCCCGAGACGGCGCCGCGACGGCCCTCCAGCGAGCCCGACGAGCCACGGGAGTCCCGGGCATGAGCGGCGCGTGGGTGTACCTCGTATCGGTCCTGCTCCTGTTCGGCAACGCCTTCTTCGTCGGCGCCGAGTTCGCCGCGATGGCCGTGCGCCGGTCCACGCTCGAGCCGCTCGCCGACGCCGGGAGCAAGCGGGCGGCCTCGTGCCTGCTGGCTCTGGAGCGGCTCGGGTCGATGCTCGCGACCGCGCAGCTCGGCATCACGCTGTGCTCGGTCGGGCTGGGTGCGCTCGCCGAGGCGTCCCTCGAGCATCTCTTCGAGCCCGTCTTCGCGGGGTGGGGCCTGTCGGAGGCGTGGGCGCGCGGCGCCGCGCTGGCCGTCGCGCTGCTCATCGTCAGCTACCTGCACGTCGTCGTCGGCGAGATGATCCCGAAGAACCTCGCCATCGCCGGCCCCGACCGCGCGGCGCTCGTGCTCGTCCCGCCGCTCTATGTCATCGCCACGACCCTGCGACCGATCGTCCACGCGATGGAGACGATCGCCAAGGCGATCGTGCGCCTCTTCCGGGTCGAGCCGAAGGATGAGATCGCCTCGGCGTTCACCGCGGAGGAGGTTGCGCACATCGTCGGCGAGTCCCGCCGCGAGGGGCTCATCGAGGAGGAGCGGCACGGGCTGGTCGCCAAGACCCTCGAGTTCTCCGACAAGAGGGCACGCGAGGTGGCCGTCGGGGTCGACTCCCTGACCACCGTCCAGCTGGGAGCAACCCCGGCCGATATCGAGAGGCTCGTTGCGAAACAAGGCTTCTCGCGCTACCCCGTCCGTGACGCGGCTGGGGAGATCGCCGGCTACATCCACCTCAAGGACATCCTCTATGCCGACGACCACCGCCATGAGCAGCCCATCCCGCCCAAGCGCGTCCGCCGTCTCGCGACGGTCCGCGAGGACGACGAGATCGAGGATGTCCTGGCCACGATGCAGCTGACCGGAGCCCACCTCGCACGCGTCATCGACGCCGACGCCGAGGTCTCGGGTGTCGTCTTCCTCGAGGACGTCCTCGAGGAGCTCGTCGGTGAGGTGACGGACACTACCCAGCGATGAGCGCCCTTGGGGCGCAACGGCATAGCGGGTTGGAGTCAGGCGGTGGGCTGGCGGTCCAGCCAGTCGAGGTATGCCGCACCGCGCGGTGAGAGCTCGTAGCCGACCTCGTGGCTGATGGTCAGGCCGTGCGCCTTCAGCTTGCGGATGTCCACCTTCATCGGGAGCAGGTCGCGGTCGAGGAGGACCGCCAGCTCCTTGGACACGACGTGCGGGTTGTCACGGATCCACTCCAGGATCTGCCGGGTCCATGGGCCCGAGGGCTTCGCGGCGTCGAGCCGCGCGAGCCGGGCCCCGATGTCGGCCAGCTCGTCATCGTCGGGGAGGTTGTTGCGCAGGGCGACTCGTGGGTCCTCGCCGGCCCAGCTGAGCCGGACGCGGTAGACCTTGTCGCCTCCCTTCCCGCCACGGGCCGACGGCTTGCGGGTCGTCGGCGCGAGGAACTTCTGCAGTGTCGCGAGGTCCTTCACCCCGGCCTTGCGTGCATCTCGCTCGGTCAGCTTCGACGGGTCGCGGACCTGGCTCACGGCGTCGAAGCGCACCAGGCCGGCTGGGGTGAGCTGGGTGGCGCCGACCTTGACCCGGGGCACGTCCCACCGACGGAAGGCCTGCGTGACCGTACCGGCCCGGATGGCATCGGCGACCGGCTTCGAGATGAGCACCGGCCCATCGTGGCACGCGGCTCCGCGGTGCGACGGCATACGGCGCACCCGGCGGCGCGACGGCATACGGGGGCACCCAGCGGCACGGCGGCATACGGTCGCAGTCGCAGCGCGGTAGCGTCAGGACGTGGAGGAGCGACGGACCGCCTTCGTGCTCGGCGGCGGTGGCCTGCTCGGCGCTGTCGAGGTGGGAATGCTGCGCGCCCTGTTCGAGCGGGGCATCCGTCCGGACCTGGTGGTCGGCACGTCGGTCGGGGCGCTCAACGGCGCGCTCGTCGCCGCGGACCCGGGCCCCGGTGTCGTCGAGCGGTTGGTCGAGCTGTGGCACAGCGCGTCCGAGGGTCGGGAGATCTACGGCGACAGCCCGATGAGGCAGGCGGCCCGCGCCTTCCGGACCGGCACGCACCTGCACTCGGCCGTGCCCCTGCGCGACCGGATCCGCGAGGAGCTCGGCGACCGCACCTTCGAGGACCTCGTCGTGCCTTTCCAGTGCTGTGCCGCGTCCATCGAGCGGGCCACCGAGCACTGGTTCACCACGGGCAGCGTCGTCGACGCCGTGGTCGCTTCAGCCGCCGTGCCGGGGCTGCTGCCGCCCGCCAAGGTCGGCGACGAGCACTTCCTCGATGGCGGCATCGTCAACTCCATCCCGCTCGGGCGCGCGGTGGAGCTCGGCGCCGGCCGGATCTTCGTGCTGCAGGTGGGCCGGGTGGACAAGCCCCTGTCGGTGCCGACGCGGCCCTGGGACGTCGCGCGGGTCTCGTTCGAGATCTCGAGGCGGCACCGCTACCTGCGGGAGCTCGCTGCCGTCCCCCCGGAGGTCGAGATGCACGTGATGCCAACAGGATCCGCTGAGGCCCAAGAGGACTCGCTGTTCGCGTACCGCAGTTTCAGTGCCGTCCGCCGGCGGATCGAACAGGCGCACGTGGCCTCGGCGGCATACCTCTCGCGGCTCGAGGGGCCGGCGTGATCGCCTTCCTGCGTCGCATGGCCCTGGCCGTGGCGATGCTCACGCTGGCCGCCCTCGCCATCATCGGGCTGCCGTTGATCGTCGTCCTCGCTGCGGCCCTGTCGCCTTTGGTGCCCGGGCGTCTGCGGCCCCTGCGCGTCATGTGGATCGCGCTGCTGCACATCTTCCTCGAGGCGATCATGATCCTCGTGATGCTCGACCTCTGGGTCTTCTCCGGGTTCGGGTGGGCGATCCGGCGGCCATGGTTCGCCAGGGCTCACTACGCGCTCGTGCGCGCCTACCTCGCGGTGATGTTCCACGAGGCCTCTCGCGTGCTCCACCTCAAGGTCGTGCTCGAGGGTCAGGCGCCCAACCAGGGCGCCCCCGGGCCGGTGCTGGTCCTGTCGCGGCACGCCGGGCCGGGCGACTCCTTCACCGTGATGTATGCCCTGCTGCAGTGGTACGGCCGCGAGCCGCGCGTCGTGCTCAAGAACACCATGGCCCTCGACCCTGGCATCGGGCTTGTCCTGCACCGGCTTCCCGCACGCTTCATCTCGCCGAACCCGGGCTCGAAGGACGCGCGCGTCGAGGTCGAGTCGGAGATCGCCGAGCTGGCATCCAGCCTCGACGACAACGACGCGTTCGTCATCTTCCCCGAGGGCGGCAACTTCACCCAGGCCCGGCGCGAGAGGGCCATCGCGTCGTTGCGCAAGCTCGGGCTCGCCTCCATGGCCGACCGTGCTGAGCGGATGACCAGCGTCATCGCTCCCCGGCCCGGTGGCGTGCTCGCCGCGCTCGACGCCGCACCGGACGCCGACGTCATGCTCGTGGCCCACACCGGCCTGGACCACCTCGACACCGTCAGCGATGTCTGGCGTGAGCTGCCGATGGACAAGCAGATCGTGATGCGATGGTGGCGGGTGCCCCGGGCGGAGATCCCGGCCGGACGCGAGGAGCGGATCGACTGGCTCTTCACGTGGTGGGAGCAGATCGACACGTGGATCGAGCAGAACCGGCCGGTCGAGGCAGCCGACGGGCGCGAGGTCGCCCCCGAAACCCCCTGAGCAGCAGCGGACCTCGCGCTACCGCGCCCCGTCGGTGCGCCGGCAGGAGCCGTCGCTCGTACCTCGCTCCTCCCGAATCCCTCGGGGGCACGAAACCGACTGAGGCCGTGCTGACACCGCGAAGCGTGTCAGCACGGGCGCAGTAGGGTTA
>NZ_JBSGGK010000021.1:0-91072 GCF_053603855.1 Monashia sp. NPDC004114
TGGTGCGAGGCGCACCACGTCCAGCCCTGGTCCACCGGCGGGCCCACCGACCTGGGCAACGGGGCGCTGCTGTGCGGACGGCACCACACCCGGGTCCACGAGCTGGGCCTGGACGCCGAAGTCACCCCCTGGGAAGTCACCTGGCACCGACCCCCACCACCGCAATCACCACAGCAATCACCACAGCAATCACCACCGCAATCACCACCGCCGGCAGCACCGCCGGCACCACGATCGGCGGCACGATCGGCAGCACCGCAATCACCACCGCCGGCAGCACGATCGGCGGCACCGCCGGCAGCACGGGATCGCCCGCCGCCAGCCGCCACCGCGACCAGGACAGGGACCCGGACCGACCCCGGCACCGGGGTCGGTGCAACGGTGAGTGCCAGGCTCGGTGCCGGCGGCGGGGTTGGTCGCCAACCACCCTGACCCACATGATTGATCGGTGGGGCCAGCGGTGGTCGGCATCCCGCACGTCGACGTGCACCGGCACCAGCACACGAGAAAAGGCGGCCGGCCCGCCCGTGAGCACGGGACGGGCCGGACGCCTCAGCACCGGACGGCAGCTCGCGTCAGGCGAGCGCCTTGGCCTTGAGCTGGTCGAACTCGGCCTGCGTGATCGCACCCGAGTCCAGCAGCGACTTCGCCGCCGCGATCTGGTCGGCGGGCGTCTTTGACTCCTGGGCGACCGACTTGATGTACGACTCGGTCGACTGGCGGGCAGCCTCGTAGTCCTTCATCTGCCGCTCCGCCATGCCGCGGCCCCGGACGATGAGGTAGATCAGCGCAACGAGGAACGGGAAGACGATCAAGCCGATGACCCACAGGGCCTTGACCCAGCCGTTCACATCCTTGTCGCGGAACAGGTCCGTCAGGATCTGGAACAGGACCATCAGGTACATCACGAAGACGAAGGTCCAGACCAGCAGCCAGAACCAATCCCAGAAACTATTCATAGGTGCTCCCGTGGTAGTGAGGGGAAACGCGGCAACGCGAGAGGTCGAGCACGCTGATTCTCGTACAAACGCACCTTCGCGCGACCGCTTTTCGCGTATGCCGTCAGCATGTGTCGTGCGCCCGCCCGCCACATCACCCACGATGGGCGACACGGCAGCTCGCGACCGGTCCTACCGTCGATCCATGACGACTCGCCGTGCCCTCGCCGTCGCATTCCTCGCGCCGCTGCTCGGGGTGGGGATCGCTGCGTGTGAGCGACCGAGCCCTGCGACCGTCCAGCAGGCCCGGATCACGAACCCGATCCGGGAGAACAGCATCAACGCCCAGGTCGGCAACATCCGCCTGCTCGGCACCCGGATCGACACTGCCGCCGAGCGAAAGTCCATCGCGGGCTCGAATGTCGGCCTCTTCACCACGATCGCGAACGACGGGGACACCCCCGACAAGCTCGTCAGTGTCTCGAGCGTCTACGCAACCAGGGTGGTCCAGCGGCAGGGCACGAGCGGGCCGGAGCAACCCGTAGCCGTCGACATCCCCGGAGAGATCGCCGTGTCGCTGCAGTATGCCGGCGGCCTGCACCTCGAGATGGTCGAGCTGAAGATCACCGCGCAGGCCGGACGGCTGCTGCCGGTGACGTTCACCTTCGAGAAGGCCGGGTCGGTCACCGTCAACGTGTTCATCGACGGCTTCGGCCTGCCCACTGTCTCGCCGCCGTCCCCGACCACCTCCTGAGCTGCCGACGACGCCACCCGGCGCCATCGGGACGCGGCACCACCTGACGCGCCACACGGCATACCCAGCGGCAGACGGGCCGCCCGCAGAGCGGCATACCCGACGAACGAAAGGACCGGCCATGGCTGCGATCGCCATCGGATCACTCACCACAGGGCAGGCCGACCTCGTGCGCGAGACCGAGCCAGACCGGATGGCCTCGCTGTCGGAGGACGACCTGCTCGACCTGCACGCCCGCATCCGGCGCGCGCGCAACAAGCATGTCGGGCTCTATCGGCGCCAGGGGGCCGCGCTGGTGGCGGCCAAGGGCGCGCGGGGGTTCGCCCGGCCGGCCAACCGCACCAACGCCGAGCGCGCCGAGGTGTTCGAGCTCGCACTGGCACGAGTCAGCGCGCGGATCGGAGTCGTCGCCAAGGCGGCGGCCAGCGAGCTCAAGCAGGAACGCCTCGCCGCGGCGGCAGCTGCCAAGGCGGGCACCGGGCCGGACACCGCGGCGGTCGCCGCCACGAAGGCATCCATCCCCTCGACGCGCCGACGGGCCACGAAGACCACAGGCGGGACGAAGCGCGACGCATCGTCGCAGGCCGCCGGGGCTCGCCGCCAGGCCAAGCGCGACAGCCGCTGACTCCGAGCCTGACCCGGCGCCGGCTCACTCGATCCCCCGAGTTCGGGTGAGCCGGCTGTCCGTGTCAGCCCAGATGGACGGGGGCATCTGGGCCCCAAGGGATTCCGAGCACGTACCAGAGGACGTAGAAGAGCAGCCAGGTCACGAGGACGATTCCGGTGTAGGGGATCATCATCGACACCACCGTGCCCATGCCTGCCTTGCGACGGTAGCGCTGGCAGACGAGCACGATGAACGGCAGGTACACCATGAGCGGTGTGATGACGTTCATCGGGCCGTCGCCGACGCGGTATGCCGCGATGACCGTCTGCGGGGCGATGCCGAGCTGGTAGAAGAGCGGGATGAAGATCGGCGCGAGGATTGCCCATTTCGGGATGACGCCGGGCATGATCAGGTCGATCACCGCGACGAGGATCACGAACCCGATGAGCAGCGGCAAGGCCCCGACGTTGGCCCGCTCCAGGAGGTCGGCCAGCCAGGTCGCGGCGAGCCGGCTCATGTTGGAGTAGTTGAAGTACGCGATGAACTGGGCGATGAGCAGCATGAGGAAGATCAGCCCGCCCAGGCCGCTGAACGTCTTGACGATCGCGTTGATGACGTTCGTGCTGCCGAGCAGCGTCTTCGCGCCGCGCCCGTAGCCGAGGCCGGCGGCGAGGAAGAGGATCGAGATGATGAACAGCAGGCTGCTCATGAACGGCGAGGTGCCGAAGATCTCCCCGGTGTCGGGGTTGCGCAACGGCGCGTTCGGCAGGACGGTCAGCAGGGCGATGACGAGCGCGGCACCGAGCAGCCAGTAGAGCGACATCCGCAGCCCGCGGGCCTCGAGGCTCATCTCCTCGTCGTTCGCGACGTGCTCCTTCGGTGCGTCCTCGGGGGCCTCGCCGGGGTCCCACTTGCCGAGGCGCGGCTCGAGCAGGCGCTCGGTGATCCACGTGATGACGACGGCGCAGAAGATCGTCGATCCGATCGAGAAGAACAGGTTGTGCGTCACGTTGAGGCTCACGTGGGGCGCCACGAGCCCGAGGGTCTCGTTGGTGACCTCGGTGATGATGCCGTCGGCCGGTGTGATGAGGATGTTGACGAAGAAGGCAGCGCTGACACCGGCATACGCTGCGGCGATCCCGGCGAGCGGATGCCGCCCGAGCGAGACGAACGCCGCCGCACCGAGCGGGATGAGGACGAGATAGCCGGCGTCGGAGGCGACGCTCGACAGGCCACCGAGCAGCACGATGATGAACGTGATGAGGCCCGCCGGAGCCACCTTGACCATCTTGCGGATCATGGCTCCCATGAGCCCGGCCTCTTCGGCCACGCCGACACCGATCATCGCGACGAGGATGACGGCAACGACGCCGAAGTCGTTGAAGTTCTGCACGGCGGTCGTGAAGATGAACCGGATGCCATCGCCAGTGAGCAGGCTGTTGGCGGTGATGGTCTCGCGCTGAAGCTCGTAGTCAGGGATCGGGCCGACGGGCGGATGCGGGTAGCCCGGGTTGACCGTGCCGCCCTCGTAGTCGGGCACCGCCGGCAGGCTGCCGGGCTCGGCGACATCGGCCGTCACGCTCGCCCCGGTCAGGTACAGGATGTGCGAGAGCACGATCACGCCGATGATGAGCCCGAGGAAGATCAGTGCCGGGTGCGGGACCCGGTTGCCGAGCCGCTCGATCGCGTCGAGGAAGCGCTGTGCCCCGCCCGGCTTCTCTTCAGCCTCCGGGCTGCCGTTCGACGGCGACTCGGCGACGGTGCTCATGGCTGCGGCTCCGGGGCCGTCGCCGCGCCTGGATCCTCACCGCGACCGGCGTCGCCATCGGCACCGGCGTCGTCCCCGGCACCGGAGTCGTCCCCGGCACCGGCGTCGCCATCGGCGTCCATCTCATCCGCGCTCTCCAGCGGCGGGGGCGGCACGAAGCCGAGCGCGAGCGCGATGAGCAACCGGGTGCCGAACCCGGTCGCGCCCTTGTTGCGCCAGGCGCGTGGGGCCGGCAGCTGCGCCGTCCCCGCGATATCGAGGTGCGCCCAGGGCCGGTCGCCGACGAACTCGGCGAGGAACAGCGCGGCCGTGATCTGACCGGCGTTGGGTCCGCCCATGTTGGTGAAGTCGGCTACGACGGAGTCGAGCTGGGACCGGTAGGGCCGATGCAGCGGGAACTCCCAGACCGGCTCGTCGGTCACAGCGCCCGCCCGCCTGACCTGCTCGACGATCTCGACGCTGTTGCCCATCACGCCCGCCATGTCGACCCCGAGGGCTCGCAGGCACGCACCGGTCAGCGTCGAGATGTCGACGATCGCGTCGACGCCCTGCTCGACCGCGAGCGCCAGAGCGTCCGCCATGACGAGGCGGCCCTCGGCGTCGGTGTTGAGCACCTCGACGGTCTTGCCGTTGCGCATGGTGAGGACGTCCCCGAGCTTCATCGCCGAGCCGGAGGGCATGTTGTCCGTGCACATGAGATAGCCGGTCACCTCGGTCGTGCAGCCGAGGGCATTGAGCGCGGTCATCGAGGCCAGCACGGTGGCCGCACCCGTCATGTCGTTCTTCATCTGGGCGTGGGACTCGTCGCTCGGTTTGAGGCTGATGCCGCCGGAGTCGTACATGATGCCCTTGCCGACGAGCGCGAGGTGCCCGGTCGGAGCGTCCGGCGCGTAGCGGAGGCGGACCATGCGCGGCTCCTCGACGCTGCCGAGGTTGACCCCGAGCAGGCCACCGCAGCCCATCTCGATGAGCTGCTGCCTGTCGAACACCTCGACCTCGAGACCGGACCGCGGCCCGATCTCCTGGGCGACCTCGGCCATTCTCGTCGCAGTGAGGATCGCGGCGGGGCAGTTCGCGAGGTCGCGGCCCAGGCTGGCCGCCGCGGCCAGGACACGGCCCCGCTCGAGGCCCTCCTGCACCTGCTGCGCAGACTCGGCCGGAGCGACGATGACGAGCGAGTCGAGTGTCGACTCGTCAGCGCCCTTGCCGATGAGGAAGCGCCAGCGCGCAAGCACGACACCCTCGGTCACGGCCTCGGCGAACTCCGCTGGGCTCAGGGCGGTTCCGGTCGCGGGAAGGCTCACGGCGAGGCGCTTCTGGTGCGGTACGGCGCGAGCGAACTCGCCTGCGAGGTCACGCACCATCGCCGTGTCCACCTTCTCGCCGACGCCGATCCCGACCGCGACGAACACGTGCCCGTCCGACGACGGCACGACAAGGGTCTGACCCCGCTTGCCTTCGAACCCGGCGGCGCGCAACGCAGCACCGCTGAGGCCGAGCTCCGGCGGCGGCTCACCGCCCTTCGCGAGCGGGATGGCCACCGCCCCGGCGTGCTCGGGCGGTGGCAGCTGGGCCGCGGTCGAGATCGAGGCGGTGCCGCGGGCGGACGGGATGGGGTCGATGGCGCGTGCCGCTGGAGTGCTCACGGGAGCCCCCCTCCTTCCAAGAGTTCCGCTCACGAGCATGCCGACCTCTCCGAGCACGGCGACTCACCCAGGCGGGGTGAGCACACCGGTCCGAGGTGACCAGGAATGCCGGAAGGTCCGCCCTTCGTGGGGGTGTCACCCCCGTGCCGCGCAGGCCTTGCCGCATCGCTCGCCAAGGCCTCCGGGTCGAGGTATGGAGTCGCGACATGGCGCGTGAGATGGCACGACGAGATACCTCGAACCGGGAATACCTCGAATCGGGAGGGCGGTCCGGGGTCAGGCGTCCATCATGCGCTCGAGGACGAAGACGGCGTCGCGGCGCAGGCGATGCGGGGCCGTGGTGTCACCGGCCAGATGCCGGTGGAGGGCATTCTCGAAAACCCCGTCGAACACGGCATACGCCCCGGCGGGGGTCATCGCGACCTCGCTGCCGGCGAGCTCGGCGTGACGTGACACGACCCGCCAGATCATCTCCTCGAGCTGGCGGTCCAGGTCGATGACCGTCGAGAGCAGGCCCTCCTCGAACATCGCCTGGACGCGCAGGTCGTACCAGAGCCGGTGCATCGCGGTGTCCTCGAGCATGGTGCCGACGAGCGCGTCGGCGAAGGCCTGCGCGAGAGCCGGCGCGTCGGGTGACTCGGCGACGATCTCGTCGTAGCGCGTGACGCAGTGCTCCTTGTAGCGGCGCACGCAGAAGGTGATCAGCTCGATCTTGTCGCGAAAGTAGTAGTGCAGGACGCCGTGCGAGAAGTCAGTCTTCTGCGCGATCTCGCGCAGGCTGGTCCGGGCAAAGCCGAGCTCTCCCAGCGTGGCCAGGGTGGCGTCGGCGAGCTCGGCCCGGCGCGACTCGAACTTGTCGACCCGGGCCCTCTCGAAGCGGTCGGCCGCGGGCACGACGACCTGGCTGGCTGGCGTCATGTCGGGCTCACCGCCTTCGTCTCGGGTGCCGCGTCGGCCCGCTCGTCCGGCATATCTCGGTCAGCGGGGTGCCTTGCACTCTATCCGGGGTTGTGTCTTGACGAGTGTCATAGAGAGTTTGGTCAAGTGTCAAGGAAACTCTTGACAAGTGTCCAGAAGCGGGAGGAGCCTGCTGCCAACCGCGACCCGACGGGGGTTCGCGGCCCAAGCCTCAAACCAGTGCCGGCAAAGGAGCCCGCCATGACCTCGATCGACCTCACCGGACGAGTGGCCCTCGTCACCGGAGCCGCCCAAGGGCTCGGAGAGGGCATGGCCGCCGCCCTCGCCGCGGCCGGGGCGCGCGTCATGCTCGCCGACGTCCAGGACTCCGGAGAGCAGGTCGCGAAGGAGCTCGGCGAGGAGCACGGGTTCGTCAAGCTCGACGTCACCGCCGAGGACGACTGGGAGCGGGCGGTCACCGAGACGGTCGAGCAGCTCGGCGGCCTCGACGTCGTCGTCAACAACGCCGGCATCGAGATCACCAGCCTCATCTCCGAGGTCGACCCGGCCGACATCCGGCGCATGCTCGACGTCAACATCCTCGGCACGACCCTCGGCATCAAGCACGGCCTGCGTGCGATGCGCCCGGGCGGCGCAGCCGGCAAGGGCGGCGCGATCGTCAACGTCGCATCGGTCGCCGCGACGATCGCCTTCCCCGGCATCGCGGTCTACTCGGCGACGAAGTCGGCCGTCGACCGCCTCACCCGGGTCGCCGCGATGGAGTCGGGCAAGCTCGGGTACGGCGTCCGAGTCAACTGCATCTACCCCGGGCTCGTCCCCACGGCGATGGGCGCGGGCCTGGCCAACGACTGCGCCGAGCTCGGGCTCTTCCCCTCGCCCGAGGCGGCCGTCGAGGCGGTCGTCGGGCTGACCCCGGCCGGGCGTCTCGGCCAGGTCGACGACATGGCCGATGCCGTGGTGTTCCTCGCCTCTGACGCGGCGAAGTTCATCACCGGCGTCGGGCTCCCCGTCGACGGCGGCATGGGGATGTGATGACGATGACCGACAAGCCCGTCATCGTCTACGGCGCCTCCGGCTACACCGGCCGTCTCATCTGCGAGTACCTCCGCGAGTTCAACGTCCCGTTCGTCGCGGCCGGCCGGGACAAGGACAAGCTCAACGAGGCGATGTCGCAGAACGTCGCCGGCATCGAGACGGCGAACTTCGAGATCCAGACGGTCGAGCACTCGGTCGAGGCGCTGACCGAGCTGTTCCGCGGCGCCTCGGTCGTCTGCAACACGGTCGGCCCGTTCGCGCGGTTCGGCCCCGAGGTCGTCGAGGCCTGCCTCGCGGCCGGCGTGCACTACCTCGACACCACCGGCGAGCAGGACTGGCTGATCCGGTGCGACGAGAAGTACGGCGCCGACTTCGCCGCGGCCGGGCTGCTGCTCGCCCCGGGCGTTGCGCAGATGTACACCACCGGCGAGATCGCCGCGCAGCTGTGCCTCGAGACACCCGGCCTCGACACGCTCGACATCGCCGTCTTCTGGGGCGGCAGCCCGACGATCGCCTCGACGCAGACGATCCTCGTCAACGCCGCGATGTCCAAGGCGTACTACCTGGAGCAGAACGCCTACCAGGAGTGGGACCCCGACGCCGGGCTCTACCAGCTGGCCATCCCCGGCCAGCACGAGCTCGCCCTCGCCCTCCCGTGGGGTGGCACCTCGCACCCGGTGTGGTTCCGCCGCGATCCGCGCGTGGCGAACGTCCGCGTCCTCGGCGGTGTCTTCAACAAGCCGCTCATGCTCGGCGTTCCGCAGATCGTCGCCGCGGCGCTCGAGGCCACCAAGGACCTCGACCCGGACGCGAAGTACACCGCCCTCAAGGCCACCGCGGAGCAGGTCATGAACCAGATGCCGCCCCGCGAGAACCCTCGGCTCAACAAGTCGCTCGACTCGGTCCACGCCTCGGGCCCGCTCGGGCGCGCACACTGCGTCATCCACGGCAACCAGAACTACAAGCAGACCGGCGCCCTCCAGGCGTATGCCGCATACTCCCTTCTCCAGCAGCCGCCGCGCCGCGCCGGCTTCGCCTCTGCATGCCAGGCCTTCGGTCACCGCGAGCTGCTCGGCGTGCTCCGCTCGTTCGGGCTCGTCATGGAGCCGGTCCTCACCATCGAGCGCTGAGCCGTGCGGATCGTCGACTACCTCGACAAGGGTGCCTCGCTCGGCGCCGATGCGCCGTGCCTGACCACCGACGGGCAGTCGATGACGTATGCCGCCGTCCGCGCCTTGTCGTTCCGTGTGGCCGCTGCGCTGGCCGGGCGTGGCGTGCGGCCCGGCGACAAGGTGGCGATCCTGTCCGCGAACGACCCCGTCGCGTTCTCGTGCGTCTTCGGGATCAGCCGCGCGGGCGCCGTGTGGTGCCCGATCAACCCGCGCAACGAGGCGATGGAGAACCGCGAGCTGCTCGACCTGTCGGACTGCTCGGTGCTCGTCTTCCAGAAGTCTTTCGCAGGTCTCGTCGCGCGCATCCGCGACGAGCTGCCGAAGGTGCACACCTGGGTGTGCCTCGACGGCGACGTCTCCACCGACGTCGCCGGCGCGGTCACCTGGACAGAGTTCCTGGCCGGCGGGGGTGGTGCTCTCACCCCGATCCCCCCGGCTCCCGCCGGCCAGGACGAGACGCGCGGCGGGGAAGGTCCGGTCATCGTGGAGGGACCGGACCTCCCCGCCGTTGCGGATCTGGCGATGATCGTCGGGACCGGCGGGACGACCGGCCGGCCCAAGGGCGTCATGCTCACGGGCACCAACCTCGAGACGATGACGGCGCTGACCCTGATGGGCTACCCGTTCGAGGGACGACCGGTGTACCTCGCGCTGGCGCCGCTGACCCACGCGGCCGGCGTGCTCTGCTTTCCGATCCTGTGCCACGGCGGCGAGATCGTCATCATGCGCGCGCCGGACGTCGGCGGCTTCCTGCGCCTCGTCGAGCGGCACCGGGTGACGCACACGTTCCTGCCCCCGACCCTCATCTACATGGTGCTGGGGCACGAGGCGCTCGACACGACGGACCTCTCGTCTCTCCAGTGCTTCTGGTACGGCGCGGCGCCGATGTCGGTGAGCCGGCTCGAGGAGGCTCTACACCGGATCGGCCCGGTCATGGCCCAGCTCTTCGGCCAGACCGAGGCGCCGATGATGGTCTCGATGATGCCGCCCAAGGACCACTTCCGGGCGGACGGCTCGATCGCGGTCGAGCGCCTGTCGTCCGCAGGCCGTCCGGCACCGCTCGTCACGGTTGCAGTGATGGACCCGGTCGGCGGGCTGGTGGCGGCCGGCGAGCGCGGTGAGATCGTCGTGCGCTCCTCGCTCGTCATGCCGGGCTACTACAAGAACCCGGACGCGACGGCCGAGGCGTCCCGGTTCGGATGGCACCACACCGGCGACATCGGCTTCCTCGACGACGAAGGCTTCCTGCACATCGTCGACCGGGCCAAGGACATGATCATCACGGGCGGCTTCAACGTGTACTCCACCGAGGTCGAACAGGCTCTGATGCAGCACCCCGACGTCCAGGAGTGCGCCGTGGTCGGGCTGCCCGACGACAAGTGGGGCGAGCGCGTCGAGGCCGTCGTCCAGGTGCTGCCGGGCCGCTCGGTGCAGGAGCCGGAGCTGATCGCGTTCGTCAAGGACCGGATCGGCTCGGTCAAGGCGCCCAAGGCGGTCCACGTGTGGTCCGACCTGCCTCGCTCCAAGGTGGGCAAGGTCCTGAAGACCGAGATCAAGTCCACCCTCACCAGCACCCTCTGAGTCTTGTCGGGTCCTGCTGCGTCGAGAGCGGTCAGATCCAGGCCGGATGCGGTGGGATCACCACGGCCCGGACCGAGCCGAGGTCGACCATCCACCGGTGTGCCTCGTCCGGTGACTCGCTGGGAGCCGTGACGCCCGGCCGGGGGGCAAGGCGTGCGATCTGGCTGCACTCGGCCGGCTTGCACCATCGCGGCACGTGCCCGCCGAGCTGTTGCCGCAGCATCATCTGCATCGTGCCCGCCATGATCCCGCCAGCGTTGGACGCCTTCTCCTTGGGCGGCTGGTACAGGATCACCTGGGGGACGGTGCCGTCGGAACGCGGCTGGGTCGCAAGGGCGACGATGGCGTCATACTGCCTCCGCGTCTGGAGGTGGCCGCCGAGGTCGGCGCGCCAGATGACGACCCCGGTGACGGCGAGCGCGGCCAGGCCGACGATGCCGGCGATGCGCGACCTCCGGGACCCGATGAGGAGCAGGGCCGTCGGCAGCAGGACGGCGAGCCAGGCCCAGAGCTCGCCCCGGGTGTCCGTGACCACGCCGGTGACGAGGGTCTGGGCGACGTCGAGGCCGATGACGACGGCGATCCCGAAGAGCACTCGAACCAGGCGGGGCCGCACCGCCTCGTCCAGCCAGCCGAGGACGACGGTGACGACGCCGACCACCACCGCCGGCCACACCCCGCTGACAAGGCGGATGAACTCGTGCGCGTAGCGCGTGACGTTGACCCTCAGGGCCGAGAAGCTGCGCAACGGGTTCGGTCGCCGCCACGCGGCGATCTCGATGCCGAAGTGCCCGAAGACGAACCCGTTCAGAAGGTCGATCACGAGGACGCCGAGGGCGAACCCGACGAGATAGCCGACCGCGAGCAGGCCCAGGTCGCGCCAGCGTCGTACCCCCAGCTGCACGATCGCGGCGAGGAACAGGACGACTCCCACCGGCGGGTAGGTCAGCATCGCCGCGACGGTGCCGACGACCAGCCAGAGCCCCAGCCGAACCCGGGTCCCAGCCAGGAGCGGGAGCGTCCAGACCCCGACGGCCGCGACGATGACGGACGGCGTGAGCGTGCCGGGCCAGTAGAACAGCTGGACCCACAGCGCGGACACGAAGATCGTGAACCCGAGCAGCGCGTCGACCGCCCAGTGCAGCCGTGGCATGACCAGGTGCAGGATCCGCCAGAACCCGACGACGAAACCGAGGTATGCCGCGACGTACGTCAACGACGCCGAGAGCGGAGTGCTGTGCTGGCCGATGACCTTCCACCAGAGGGTGTTCAGCCACCGCCCCTCGTGCAGGTCCTTGGACAGGACACTGCCGGCATCCGGGGTGTGCGACGGGAGCAGATATGGCCAGTCGTCGCGCCGGATGAACGGCGCGACCGCCTGCTCCCAGACGCCGGTGACGATCAGGGCGATGACGAGCACCGCGACGACGACGACCCAGCGCGGCGGGCCCGTGCGTGGCAGGCCACCACCCCGCAGCCGAACGTGCCACGGGGATGTCTGGACGAGGCTCTCGGCCGTCAAGCGAGCGGTCTCCATCTGGGTCGACGATCGGACCATCCGACGCTACGCGCCGAGGCCGGACATTCGTCCTGCCACGGGTGTTTGCCCAGCGACTTCGGATGGAACTCGCGGCCACGGCGCTGCAGACCGCAACACACCGAGCAGGCGGCAGGTCCGACGGAAGTGGCCGTCGCACCTGACCGGTGCTCGGTGTGTTTGCTGGGAAGGCTCTCGCCATGCCGACCCGCGCCATGACCGGCCCGCTCGTGCGTCTACGAGGTAGTGGCTCATGGGTGTCCGACCCCGCTGGGCCACCCCAGCGTCTCCCCCGACCCGCAGGTGCGCTCACGAAGGACCGCCGTATGCCGCTGACCGCCGAGACCCCGCCCGGCGCGGGTGCCCGGGTCTGCACATGACGCGGCCACCCGGGAGCGGACCGAGGCGACCGACCCCGGAGGTTCGGCGCCCCGACACCGACGCGCGGCAGCGGGAGCCGGAGGAACGGCATACGGAACCCGGCGCGCGGCAGCGGGAGCCCGAGGAACGGCATACGGGACCCGGCGCGCCGGCAACGGAACCGAAAGCGCGGCACACGCGACCCGAAGTGCCACCTCCGGAGGCGACGCGGCACACGCCGGCCGACGCGCACGCGTCCCCGGACCGGCTGCTGACCCCTCAGGAGGCCGCGAACCTCATCCACGTGAGCCGCTCGACACTGCTCCGGTGGGCGCGCGAGGGCAGGCTGGCGTCGGTCACGATCCCGAGCGGCCGCCGCAGGTTCCGGCTCGGCGACCTGCCCGGGTTCGGCGACAACCACGCGCCGTGAGCCGGGTTGGTTGGGCTTGGGGGTCACCTCGCCTGATGCGGCGCTCCCGAGGCAGGTGCCGGTGCGACCTTGGAGATCACGCCGTCCGCGGGACTGTGGCAGCCGCCTCTACCGCCACCGGCTCAGCGCCCTCGCGACGCGCGCTACCCGCGACGCGCACCTCGCCGTCCGCGCCCTCGCCGAGCGCGACGACGCATGCCTCGCCGGGCAGCAGCCGGTGCGAGGGAGCGTCGAGGGCCGCGGGCTCGCCCGACGTCGGCGCGTGCGTGACGACCAGGTCGGTGACCTCGCTGCCGCCGTCGTTGCGGATCCAGACGTTGGGTGCGGGGCTGTTGAACCCGGGCACCACGGTCACGACGATGGCGCTCTCCGCCGGCCGATCACCCCTCGCGGCGTCTCCGGCGGCGTCTCCGGCGGCAACCTCGGGGGTGTCTCCCGTGGGGACTTCAGGGCCGAGCTCAGTGGCGCCCTGGCCTGTCGCGCGGGCAACCTCCCGGTCGAGCCCGGCGGCATTCTTGCCCCGGGACGAGATGTGCCACAGCCGCGTCATGACCGCACCGCCCCGGTCGCAGCCGACGGGCGCTCGGCGTCATTCACGTTCATCGCACACCTCCGGGTCGTGACCCTGTTTGCTTCCCCTGTTAGACGGGCGGCGCCAGTTCATGACGACCTGACGGGCGCGATTTCGTTCATTTCCGCTCGCCTCGACAGTGAGATACCCACCTAGCCAGCGACCTCTTCGCCCCTCGCCCGCAGCTCGACACAGCACTCGCCACTGCGCGGGACGAGCTCGGCGCTGACCCGCGCCGCCTCGAGCCCGGAGAGCACACCCGAGACGAACGCATGGTTGATCCCGCAGACGAACTCTGGTGCCCGGCTCGCCAGCGGGTGGAAGGGGCAGTTGCGCAGCCGCAGACACGCCGGCTCCTCGCGCTCCGGCTCGAACCCCTCGCTCGCGAGGATCCGCTCGGCCATGGTCAGGGCACGCTCCGCGCCGATCCGGCCGGGCCTGGTCCGCGCACGTTCCTGCGCGCCGAGGTCGTGGCCACGCTCACGGGCCACCCGGGAGGCCGCGTCGCGGGCGTCCTGCGTGTCGTCCTCGGCAAGCACCGCCTCGAGCAGGATCTCGGCGAGCAGGCCGTGACGGCGCTCCGGGATGCTGACCCGGATGTCGGTCTCGGTGGCCTCGTAGACCTTGGGCGCTCGCCCGACCCGGCGGCGGCCCTCGGCGGGCGCGAAGTCGGCGCGCAGCAGGCCGATGTCGACGAGCTTGTCGAGATGGAAGGCAGCGAGCTTGCGGGAGATGCCGACGACGGCCGCGGCCTCGTCGCGAGTCACCGGGCGGCGTGCGGTCCGGATGAACTCGTACATGCCGCGGCGGAGGTCGTCGTCCAGGGCTGCGACCGCGCTGATCGTCGGTTCGATCGCCACGATGTCCACGATATCGCCAGCGAGCATGGCCTCAAAGCTGCCACTGTCGGTGGACGCGCCTAGGCTTGACCGGAGCGGGGGATTATGACCAAGATTGTTTAGTTAAATTCGAGAGTGGATGTCACCCGAGTCCCGGATTCCGGCTGGGACCCAGAGGTCGTGGAGGTCGTGATGACGATGAGCACGAACGCAGGCAGCAGGTCGCGCGGAGGTGGGTCTGCCACCGCGTCGGCGATGGTGCCGGCACCCGCAGCGCCGACACCGGCCAGGCAGCCGGCCCTTCGGGTGGTCCACGAAGCCGAGGGGGTGGACGTCCCGGCTGCCACCGCGGCGGCCGCCGACTTCCTCACGGCGCTCGGGGTGCCTCTCGACTCCGAGAGCCTGCGGGAGACCCCCGCCCGGATGGCGCGGGCGTACGCAGAGCTGTTCTCCCCGCGTCCGTTCGATCTGACGACGTTCCCCAACGACGAGGGGTACGACGAGCTCGTCATGGCGCGAGACATCCCGCTGCGTTCGGTGTGCGAGCACCACCTGCTGCCCTTCGTCGGGGTCGCGCACGTCGGATACCTTCCGGGCGAGCGCATCCTCGGGCTCTCCAAGCTCGCTCGCATCGTGGAGCACTTCGCCTCACGGCCACAGGTGCAGGAGCGGCTGACCAAGCAGGTCGCCGACTGGCTCGAGCAGCAGCTTCTCCCGCAGGGCGTCGGAGTCGTCATCGAGGCCGAGCACACGTGCATGACCCTGCGCGGCGTCCAGGCGCGCGGCTCCAACACGGTGACCTCAACGATGCTCGGCGTCCTTCGCGACGACCCGCGCTCGCGGCAGGAGTTCTTCGCCCTGACCGGCCTGGGCGCCTGACCGCGCTCTCCCGGTGCGAGCGCGACCCGCTCAGGCCGAGCAAGCGGGCGAACCCCACAGTCGAGTGGCCACCCCGCCCCACCCCTCAGCGCGCACGCGGCCCGGCTCCACTCAAATCGCGTGTCAGGTCGCAGCAGGGGCTGCCATGACGACCACATCGACGACCTGACCGCCGACCCGACCTATGGGCGGGTGTGACGGGGTGGCCACTCGAGCGGATCGGTCAGGCGTCGTGCGGGCAGGCCCGCTCACGGCACGGGACCGGGCGTGCGAGCGCGGGCCCACTCGGGCTGGCGCGAGCGCGACCCGCTCAGCCCGAGCAAGGGCCTCACCCCACAGTCGAGTGGCCACCCCGCCCCACCCCTCACCGCACACGCGGCCCGGCTCCACTCAAATCGCGTGTCAGGTCGCAGCAGGGCTGCCATGACGACCACATCGACGACCTGACCGCCGACCCGACCGACGGGCGGGTGTGACGGGGTGGCCACTCGAGCGGATCGGTCAGGCGTCGTGCGGGCAGGCACGCTCACGGCACGGGACCGGGCGGTGTGACGGGGTGGCCACTCGACGGGATCGGTCTGGGGTCCCGCGGGGCGGCAGGCTCACGGCACGGGACCGGGCGGTGTGACGGGGTGGCCACTCGACGGGATCGGTCAGGCGTCGTGCGGGCAGGCACGCTCACGGCACGGGACCGGGCGGTGTGACGCGGCGGCCACTCGACGGGATCGGTCAGGCGTCGTGCGGGCAGGCACGCTCACGGCACGGGACCGGGCGGTGTGACGCGGCGGCCACTCGAGCGGATCAGTCAGGCGTCGTGCGGGCAGGCACGCTC
Source organism: Monashia sp. NPDC004114 (assembly GCF_053603855.1). Lineage (NCBI taxonomy): Bacteria > Bacillati > Actinomycetota > Actinomycetes > Micrococcales > Intrasporangiaceae > Intrasporangium > Monashia sp. NPDC004114. Next base: position 15,868 of record NZ_JBSGGK010000021.1, read on the forward strand.
ACGGCACGGGACCGGGCGGTGTGACGGGGTGGCCACTCGACGGGATCGGTCAGGGGACCCGCGAGCAGGCACGCTCACAGCACGGGACCGGGCGGTGTGACGCGGCGGCCACTCGACGGGATCGGGCGTGCGAGCGCGGGCTCACTCGGGCCGGTGCGAGCGCGGGCTCAGGCGACCGGCGCGGCCACCGGGAGGACGTGCGGCTCGCCGTCGACCGTGACGGACACCCTCGTGCCGACACCCGGGACGGTCCCCCCGAACGTTCGCGCCCACAGCGTCATCGGTGCCACCGCGCCGGTCTCGATGCGCAGCTCGACGAGCGCGTCGTGGCCGTAGAAGGAGGCCTTGGTGACCTCGCCGACACAGGCGCCACCCATCGACGACGGGTCTGCGAGCCGGAGCTGCTCCGGTCGGACCATCACCTCGCAGGCGCCGGAGAAGCCCTCCAGACCACCCGCGGGCAGTGCGCCGAGAGCACACAGCACCACGCCGTCGCGCACCTGTCCGGGCAAGAAGCACGCCTCGCCGAGCGACGCGGCCGAGCGCCGGTCCATCGGCGCCCGGTAGACCTCAGCCGGCGCGCCGACCTGCGTGAACCGACCTTCGTGCATGATCGCGACCTGGTCGGCGAAGGACAGTGCCTCGGCCTGGTCGTGCGTGACGAGCACGACGGTGGCCTGCTCGTGGGCCAGGGCGGCGGCGACCGCCTCGCGCGTGGCCACGCGCAGCTCGGGGTCGAGCGCCGAGAACGGCTCGTCGAGCAGCACGATCCGGGGGCGGCGGGCGAGTGCACGCGCGAGCGCGACCCGCTGCTGCTGCCCGCCGGAGAGCTGGTCGGGCCGGCGGGCGCCGAGGTCGCCAGAGAGCCCGACGAGCTCGAGAAGCTCGCCGACGCGCTCGCGGGCTCGACGCTCCCGGCGCGGCAGGCCGTACGTGATGTTGGCGGCGACGTCGAGGTGCGGGAAGAGGTTGCCCTCCTGCGCGACGTAGCCGAGGCCGCGCTTCTCCGGCGCCACCCAGACGCCGGGTGCGGCCACGAGGTCGTCGCCGAGACGGACCTCGCCGCCGTCGGGAGCAAGGAAGCCGGCAACGACCCGAAGGAGCGTGGTCTTGCCACAGCCGGAAGGCCCGAGGACGGCGGTCGTGGTCCCCGCGGGCACCTCGAGGTCGATCCCGTGCAGGACCCGGTTGCCATGGTGCGACGCGGTGACCCCGCGCAGGTGCAGCGTCTTCACGTCAGTGGTTCCTCGTTCTTGCTGTGGAGCAACAGGTAGGTGAGGGGCGCGGACAGCAGCACGAGCGCGGCGGCATACGGTGCCGCGGCGGCGTAGTCGAGCGTGGCGCTCGCGTCCCAGAAGGCGGTGGCGAGCGTCTCGGTGCCCGTGGGCGCGAGCAGCAGCGTGGCGGTCAGCTCGGTCGTCACCGCGATGAACACGAGAGCGAAACCGGCCAGCGTGCCGCGCAGCGTGAGCGGCAGCTGGACCCGCAGGAACGCCCGGATCGGGCGGTCGCCGAGCGCGCGGGCGGCATCAGCCAGCTCTGGCGGGGTCTGCGCGACGGCCGCTCGGGTCGACACCATGGCGCGTGGGATGAAGAGGATGACGTATGCCGTCACGAGCACGGCCGTGGTCTGGTACAGCGGGCGCGCGAACCCGATCGTCAGCGTGATCAGCGCGAGCGCGACCACCACACCCGGCAGCGACGCCGCGACGTAGGTGACGCGCTCGACGAGGACGGCGAACCACGAGCGGCTGCGGGCCAGCAGCCATGCGGCGGGGAACGTCGCGACCGTCGTGACGAGCGCCGCGAGCAGGGCGAGGCGGACCGTGCCCCAGAGCGTCGGCAGCAGGCTGGTCGGCTCCATGGCCTGGTCCGCCTTGAGCAGCCCGCGGGCGATGCTCCAGGCGGGCACGCCGAGGGCCAGGACCGTGAGGCCACCGACGCCGAGGAGCCCGAGCGGCGTCGCCCGGCCGAGGCGCGCCGGAGTGGGCCGCCGGCCGGCGCCCGTGCCGACGCGGGCGTGCCGTCTGCGTCCTCGGGCCAGGAGCTCGAGAGTGAGCAGGGTGACGGCGAGGCCGATGAGCATCACCGCCAGGACACTGCCCGAGCGGTTGTCGAAGGCCACCTCGAACTGGTCGAGGATCGCGGTCGTGAAGGTCGGGAAGCGGAGCATCTCGAGCGCGCCGTACTCCGCGAGCAGGTGCAGGCCGACGAGGAGCATGCCGCCGAGCAGGGCGGGGCGGACCTGCGCGAGGCTCACCCGCGCGAAGGTGCGCCACGGCCCGAGGCCAAGGGCCCGGGCGGCCTCCTCGAGCCCCTGGTCGAGGGAGCGCAGCACCGCCGCGACCGGAAGGAAGACGAACGGGAAGTAGGACAGGGACGTCACGAGGACCGCGCCCGTGAGCCCTTCGAGACCCGGCACCAGATCGGCCCACACGAAGCTGTTGACGAACGCCGGCACGGCCAAGGGCGCGACGAGCGCGACCCTCCAGAAGCCGGCCCACGGCAGGGTGGTCCGTTCGACGAGCCAGGCCGCGCCGACCCCCAGCACCGTGGTGACGACGACGGTGAGCACGACGAGCGAGACCGTGTTGCCGAGCAGCTCGGCCACGCGTGGGCGCCAGATGAGCGCGAGGGCCTGCGACGGGCCGGACTCGAGCGCCTTGAGCACCACGACGACGACCGGCATCGCGGTCAGCAGGGCGACTGCGAGCGCCGCGAGCCGCAGCGCGAGCGGCGTCGAGCGGCGTCGCCGCGGACGGTCCGCGTATGCCGTCGCCACCGGGGCCGACTGTGGCTCCGATGGCAGGGCGGGGCGGGTGCCCGACGGCGCGATGGTCACCTAGAGGATCCCTGAGTCCGTCATGAGCTCGATGACCTTGGGCCCGTTGAGGGTGAACGGGTCGATCTTCGGCGCCTGGAGCGAGTCCAGCGGCGGCAGGGCCGGGTCGGACGCGACCCCCGTGCCCACGGCATACTCCATCGCGTCGCTGGAGGCGAGCAGCTGCTGGCCGTCCTTGCCGGTCACGAAGGCGAGGAACTTCTGGGCGTCGGCCGCGTGCTTGCTCGACTTGAGGACGCCGCCCCCGGAGAGGCTGACGAAGGCGCCGGGGTCCTCGTTCTTGAAGTAGTGCAGCTTGGTGTTGCCGCTGCTCTCCTTGTCGAGGGCCTGGTCGCGGTACCAGTAGTAGTGGTAGATGACGGCCATCGGCGACTGGCCGGCGTTGACGGCCTTCATCGCCGCGATGTTGTTCTGGTAGATCTTCGCGCCCGACTTGAGGGCGTCGAGCCAGGCGGTCGTCTCCTGCTCGCCCTTGGTCGCGAGCACGGCCGAGACGATGGCCTGGAAGTCCGCGCCACCGGCGGCGGCACCCCACGTGCCGGCATACTCCGGCTTGGCGAGGTCCATGAGCGACTTCGGCAGCTGGGCCTCGGAGATCTTGGTCGGGTTGTAGACGAGCACGGTCGAGCGGGCGGCGATGCCGGCCCATGCGTGCGAGGACGGGACGTACTGCTCCCCCACCTGCGCGATCGTGGCCGGGTCGACCGTGGCGAGCAGGCCGGCGTTCTGCACGGTCGTCATCGCCGGGGAGTTCTCGGTGAGGAACACGTCGGCGGGCGAACCGGCGCCCTCCTGCACCAGCTGGGCGCCCATCGAGGAGTCGTTGCCGTAGCGGATCTGCACCTGGACGCCGGTCTTGTCCTGGAACGCCTTGGCCCAGTCCTCGGTGAGGTTCTTGTGCTGGGCGCTGTAGATCGTCAGCTTGGACGCGTCGAGGTCGCCGGTGGCCTCGAGGCTGCTGCCGCACCCGGCGAGCGCGAGGCCGGCGGCGGCTACCGCGGCCACGGCGGCAAGGACGGAGGGGCGGCGCGGCACGGGGTACTCCTGCGGCTCGAGGTCGGCGACACCTCTGGCCGAGGTGCATTAGGTATGCCTTACCTTAGGCAGCCCGCGTCCCAACGCGAAATCGCGTTCCGACATGCGCAACGGTCCGTGCGCGCGAGGCCCTCACTCGGGTAGCGACCGGGGCAGGCCGAACCATGGCAGCACGCTGTTCTCGAACCTCGTCATCGCACAGATCCGGTCGCCCGACCCCGTGAGGACGAGCATGCCCGTCCCGTGGCGCATCCCGTCCGGGGTGCGCAGGTACATCCCGAACGCCGGCTGGCCGTTCGCCCGTGTCGGCACGAGGTCGAACCTCCGTCCCGGGCGCAGGATCGCGGCGACGAAGCGCCGGACGGCCTCGCGGCCGGTGTACTCCAGCGGGATCGGCGGCATCGACACGTGCACGTCCTCGCTGAGCAGGGCGACCAGCGCGTCGAGGTCGGCGGACTCGAAGGCGCGCACGAACCGCTCGACGAGCGCCCGCTCCACCGGCGAGTCGGGTGCGGGCGGCGGCTCGCGGTCGTCGGGGGACGGCGTACGTCGCTGCAGGGTGGCTCGCGCCCGCTTCAGGGCGCTGGTGACCGACTCGACGGTCGTGTCGAGCATGGCGGCCACCTCGTCGGCGTGGTAGCCGAGCACCTCACGCAGGACGAGCACTGCCCGCTGCCGGGCGGGAAGCACCTGTAGCGCCGTCACGAAGGCGAGCGAGATGGCCTCGGCCTGCTCGTACCGCGCCTCCGGGCCGGCCATGCCCTGCTCGAGCGCGACCCCCTCGAGCAGCGTGTCGGGATACGGCTCGAGCCAGAGGATCTCACCGAGCCCCGTGGGCTCGGGTGGTTCGACATCGGGAATGTTCCACTCCTTCGGGGGTCGCCGACCGGCCGACCGGCGCGCGTTGAGGCAGCGGTTGGTGGCGATCCGGTAGAGCCAGGTGCGGACGGAGGACCGGCCCTCGAACGCGGGCAGACCGCGCCACGCCGCGAGCATGGCGTCCTGGAGGGCGTCTTCGGCGTCCTGGAGCGAGCCAAGCATGCGGTAGCAGTGCACCAGCAGCTCCCGGCGGTGCGGCTCGGTCAGCTCCTGGAAGGCTCCCGCGTCGCCTGACTGCGCCCTGGCGATGAGGTCGGTCGTCGTCCCCACGCTCACCTCACGTCCCTTCGTCGAACCGGTCGTCCACCCAGTATCGACACCGCACGGCCCCCGAACTGGGCGGTCCCGAGGCGCCCAGTTCGCCCGCGCGCGGCTGTCTGCACTGATGACGAGCACAAACCCGACACGTTCGAGGAGGACGACATGCTGCTCGAGAACAAGACCGCCGTGGTGTATGCCGCGACCGGTGCCATCGGCGGTGCCGTGGCCCGGGCCTTTGCCCGTGAGGGCGCGCAGGTGTTCCTGACCGGGCGCGACCTGGCCCGGGTCGACGCGCTGGCCAAGGAGATCCGCGACACGGGAGGCCTCGCCGAGACGGCGCACGTCGATGCGCTCGACCCGGAGGCCGTCGAGGGGCACCTGGACACCGTGGTCGAGCGCACGGGAGGGCTGGACATCTCGTTCAACGCGATCGGTCCTGGGCCCGCGCCCGAGAGGACGGCGTTCGTCGACCTGACCGTCGAGGAGTACCTGCGGCCGATCACCTTCTACACGCGCGCCAACTTCATCACCGCGACGGCCGCGGCCCGGCGCATGAGTGCCCGCGGCTCCGGAGTGGTCGTGACGCTGACGGCCCTGCCCGGCCGGCTGCCGGTCGCCCGGATCGGTGCGTCGGCGTCAGGCTGGGCAGCGGTGGAGGCGTTCACGCGCTCGCTCGCTCTCGAGGTGGGGCCGTCCGGCGTTCGGGTGGTCTGCCTTCGGTCCAACGCGATCCCCGAGACCCCGGTCATCGAGGCGAACTTCGCGACGGCCGGACCGGCTGCCGGCATGACTCCCGCCGAGTTCCGCGGGCGTCTCGAGCAGGGCACGCTGCTGCGGCGGCTGCCGACCCTCGCGGAGCTGGCCGACACCGCGGCATTCGTCGCCTCCGACGGGGCGGGCGCCATGACCGGCACGGTGGTCAACCTCAGCGCCGGGGCCTACACGGACTGACAGCGCCCCAGGGCGCTGGCGCCGTGCTCACGGGGTGGGACGGGGCGCTCACTCGACCAGGAGAGGGCCAGGTCGCGCGATCTTGACGCAGACTTAACGCCGCGGCGGCCGGCAGAGACCCGACCAGCGCCAGCGGCGCCTGCAAGGATTGCCGTCGTGAGCGACAGTCATGGCAGGACCGCCGCGGGCTGGGCCCCGCTGGCCCTCGGCGCACTGGGCGTCGTCTTCGGCGACATCGGCACCAGCCCCCTCTATGCCCTGCAGACCGTCTTCTCCATCGACCACAACATGGTCGCCACGACCCCGGGTGACGTGTACGGCGTCATCTCGCTGGTGTTCTGGTCGATCACCCTGGTCGTGTCGGTGAAGTACGTCGTGTTCATCCTGCGGGCCGACAACGACGGCGAGGGCGGCGTCATGGCGCTCGCGGCGCTGGCCCGCACCGCGGTCCGCCCGGGCGGCAAGCGGTTCGGGCTGGTCATGCTGCTCGGCGTCCTCGGCGCGTCACTCTTCTACGGCGACAGCGTCATCACGCCTGCGATCTCGGTGATGTCCGCGATCGAGGGCCTGTCGGTCTCCACGCCGTCGCTGGTGCACCTTGTCGTGCCGATCGGCGCCGCGATCATCACGCTGCTGTTCGCCGGGCAGCGCTTCGGCACGCACCTGGTCGGCAAGTTCTTCGGGCCGGTCATGGCTGTGTGGTTCGTCGTGCTGGCGGTCATGGGTGGCGCCGAGGTCGTGCGCGACCCGGCGATCCTGGGAGGCCTGTCGCCGCACTATGCCGTGCTGTTCGTCGGCGAGCACCCGGGCATCGCGTTCGTCGCGATGGGCGCGGTCGTCCTGTCGATCACCGGCGCCGAGGCGCTGTATGCCGACATGGGCCACTTCGGACGGGCTCCGATCCGGCGTGCCTGGTTCATCGTCGTGTTCCCCGCACTCACGCTGAACTACCTCGGCCAGGGCGCCCTCATCCTCAAGGACCCCAAGGCCGCCGAGAGCCCCTTCTTCCACCTGGCGCCCGACGCGCTCGGCTTCCCGCTCGTGATCCTGTCCACCATCGCGACCGTCATCGCGTCCCAGGCCGTGATCTCGGGGGCGTACTCGGTCTCACGCCAGGCCGAGCGCCTGGGCTACCTGCCCCGGCTCACGGTGCGGCATACCTCCCCCGACGAGCGCGGACAGATCTACGTCCCGGCCGTCAACTGGACGCTCTATGTCGGAGTCATGGTGCTGCTCGTCGTGTTCCGGTCGTCCGAACGTCTCGCGACCGCATACGGGCTGGCGGTGACGGGGACGTTCCTCATCACCACCACCCTGTTCCTCATCTACGCACAGTCGGCGTGGCACTGGAACCGCGGTCGCCTGCTGCTGCTCGGCGTGCCGCTCGCGGCCCTCGAGCTGACCTACTTCGCCGCGAACCTGACCAAGGTGTTCACCGGGGGCTGGCTGCCGCTGCTCATCGCGGTCATCGTGGCCACCATCATGCTCACCTGGCAGCGGGGTCGCGTGCTCGTGACCGAGCGTCGGGCTGCCATGGAGGGCTCGCTCGACGCGTTCGTCGACTGGCTGCACGGAGACCCCGTGGGCAAGGTGCCGGGCACTGCCGTCTTCCTCCATCCGGACAAGCATTCGACGCCGCTCGCGCTGCGGGAGAACGCGACCTTCAACCATGTCATCCACGAGACGGTGCTCGTCGTGAGCACGACGTCGGAGAACGTGCCATTCGTCGCCGACGACGAACGGGTCGTGCTCGACCATCTCGGCGACCCGTACGACGCGATCACCCACCTCACCCTGCGGTACGGCTTCCAGGAGGACCAGGACATCCCGCGCGCGCTGGCGGTGGCGCGCGACCTCGAGATCTTCGCCGTCGACCCCGACACGGCGTACTACTTCCTTTCGCGGATCACCTTGCAGCGCGGGCCTGGTCGCGAGATGCCCGCCTGGCGCAAGCGGCTCTTCCTCGGCCTCGCGCACAATGCCGCGTCGCCGACGGAGTACTTCCGGCTGCCCGAGGGACGCACGGTCGCCATGGGCGCGACCGTCATCATCTAGCCCTCCACCACATCCACCTTTGTCCAGGTCTCTTGACCGGACGTCGGCACAGCGCTATTTTCCCCAATAGTTAAGGTCTCTTACTATTGGTGGAAGGCCGGCAATGACGCCAGGTGACGGACAACCGGACGGACGACCCGCGCACGGGGCGCCGGCCACGTCTCGCACGATCCGCGCACTCAACGACCACGCCGCGCTCACCCTTCTGGCTGCCGAGGGCCAGCAGTCCCGCAGCGAGATCGCAAGGCGCACCGGAATCTCGAAACCAACTGCGTCACAGGTGCTTTCACGCCTCGAAGCCGCCCAGCTCGTCGAGGCGACCGGGCAGGAGCACGGCCGCCGCGGCCGCAGCCCCGTGATGTACCGCATCAACCCCGCGGCGGGTCACGGCGCCGGGCTCGACGTCACCGCCGCCCGCGTCAGTGCGGCGATCGTCGACCTGAGCGGTTCCGTTGTCGCCCGTCACGAGCTGCCGACAGGCCGGCGCACCAAAGGCGCGGTCCTGTCCGTCATGGATGCGCTGACGAGCGCCGCCTCCTCGATCGGCCTGACCGTCGCCGACCTCGACGCCGTCGTCATCGGCACCCCCGGCTCGTTCGACCCGGCGACCGGACGCCTCAGCTACGCCAAGCACCTCACCGGCTGGCACTCCCCCGGGCTCCTAGGCGAGCTCTCGGAGGCCGTCGGCTCACCCGTCCACGTCGAGAACGACGTGAACCTCGCCGCCCTCGCCGAACGGCATACCGGCGTGGCGGTCGACTGCTCCGACTTCTTCCTCTTCTGGGTCGGCGACGGCCTCGGCGGAGCCCTCATGGTCGACGACCGCCTCTACCGCGGGGCGACCGGCGGTGCCGGCGAGGTCGGCTTCATGCAGGGCACCGGGGCGGCGCTGGTACGCCGCGTCCGGCGGGAGAACAGCGGCGGCTTCCAGGCGTATGCCGGCCCGGAGCAGACCGTGCCCCTCGCCCGCACCTACGGGCTCCGGGGGCGCACCGCATCCGACGTGGTCGCACGAGCCGCCGGCCTTGTCACACAAGACGGCTCGCGTTCCACCACGGAATCGGACACCGAACGCGCGTCCGCGTTCCTCACCGACCTGTCGGTGAGGTATGCCGCCGGGCTCGCATCCATCATCGCCATCGTCGACCCGGCGATGGTCGTCCTCGGGGGCTCGGTCATGCAGGCCGGCGGCGAGCCGCTGCGCTCGCGGGTGGCCGCGCAGCTGGCCGAGCTCGCCATGGCCCGCCCGACCGTCGTCGTCAGCACCGTCGCCGACAACCCCGTCCTCACCGGCGCCCTCGGCGCCGCCCTCGAACGAGCGCGCGAGGCCGTCTTCGCCGCCGGTTGACCACCCCACCGCCACCACCCGCGCGGAGCCGGCCGGTCCGGCCACGCGAGCCAACGAGGAGTCACGATCATGCGCAGAACCACACCGGGCCGCATCCTCACCGTCGTCGTGATGGCCAGCGCGGCCGCAGCCACGGCGGCGTGCACGGGATCGACGCCGTCCACGACCCCGACCGCCGCCGTCTCCGCACCGGACGAGAAGGTGACCATCACCTTCTGGCACGGCTGGAGCCAGGACAGCGAGAAGAAGGCGATCGCCGACAACATCGCCGCCTTCAACAAGCTGCACCCGAACATCACCGTCAAGACCGTCCCCAACGTGGCGGACGACAAGATCCTGCAAGGCATCCGGGGTGGCAACGGGCCCGACGTGGTCTCGTCGTTCACCACCGACAACGTCGGGCTCTTCTGCAACGGCGCCATGATCGACCTCGACCCGCTGCTCAAGGCCTCGGGCGTCGACAAGGCGACGACGTTCCTGGCGCCGATGGTCGACTACACGCAGTACAAGGGCAAGCAGTGCACGCTGCCGCTGCTCGGCGACGCGTACGGGCTCTACTACAACAAGGACATGTTCGCCGCCGCCGGCATCAGCCAGCCGCCGAAGACGTGGTCCGAGTTCGTCGCGGACTCGGTCAAGCTCACCAAGCCCTCCGCCAACGGCTACGACCAGCTCGGCTTCATGCCCAACTTCCACGGGTACGAGACCGCCTTCGCCCACTGGGCGTCGCAGTGGAGCCCGCAGTACCTCACCTCGGACGGCAAGTCCAACCTGGCGGCCGACCCCAAGTTCACCGACTTCTTCACCAAGCAGCGGGACCTCGTCGTCCAGCTCGGCGGCTACCCGAAGCTCGAGAAGTTCCGGAGCACCTTCGGTGACGAGTTCTCCGCGGAGAACGCCTTCGAGGCCAAGAAGGTCGCGATGCAGCTCGACGGCGAGTGGCGCACGGTCAACCTCAGGGACGACGGCGTGACGTTCGGCTGGGGCACGGCCCCCTTCCCCGTCCCGGACGACCAGGCCGACCAGTACGGCAAGGGCTACACCGCCGGGACCGTCATCGGCATACCGACGACCTCCCAGCACCAGGCGGCCGCGTGGCAGCTCGTCAAGTTCCTCACGACGGACACCGACGCGCTCGTCACCTTCGCCAACACGATCCACAACGTGCCCTCGACGCACGCCGCGTTCGACTCGCCGAACCTCGACAAGGACCCGGCGTTCGCGACGTTCCTCGACATCGCCAAGCACGCGAACACCAACACGACGCCCGCGAGCCCGAACGGCGGCCAGTACCAGCAGATCATCCAGGACTTCTCGTACAAGACGGAGGCCGGCCTCGTCGCGGACATCACCGCCGGCCTCAAGGACGTCGACGCCAAGATCAACAGGGCCAACCAGCAGGCAGGCGGCTGACCGACCCGATGACGAGCCCCACCGTCCAGCGCCACCAGGCCGCGCGGCCCCTTACGGACCGCGCGGAGCCGACCGACACCCGCCGACCCTCACGGGGCGGCTCCCTGCGGCGCCGCGAGACCCGTGCGGCCGCGCTGCTGCTCGCCCCGTGGGCCATCGGCTTCGGGCTGTTCTTCGTCTACCCGCTGATCTCGACGGGGTGGTTCTCCCTCACCCACTACGACCAGATCAACCCGCCGAGCTGGGTCGGGCTGCGCAACTGGGAGTACGTCTTCCAGCTCGACGACTTCTGGATGTCGCTGCGCAACACGCTGTGGCTGGTCCTCGTCATGGTCACGCTCCGCGTCCTCAGCGGCCTCGGGCTCGGCGTGCTCGTGACGAAGATCCGCCGCGGCGCGGGTCCGCTGCGCACGGTGCTCTACCTGCCCTACCTGGCGCCGCCGGTCGCCGCGACCATCGCCTTCGCGTTCCTGCTCAACCCGGGCACGGGGCCGGTCAACCAGGTCCTGGCCCGCCTCGGGCTGCCCACCCCGGACTGGTTCAACGACCCGGCGTGGTCCAAGCCCGCGCTGACGCTGCTCGCCCTCTGGGGGGTGGGCGACCTCATGGTCATCTTCATGGCGGCCCTGCTCGACGTGCCGACAGAGCAGTACGAGGCTGCGCAGCTCGACGGGTGCGGCCGGTGGCAGTCCTTCCGCTACGTCACGATCCCGCACCTGCGTCCCGTCATCATCTTCTCCGCGATCACCGGCGTCATCGCCACGTTGCAGTACTACACGCAGGCGGTCGTGGTGGCGCAGGTCGCGAGCGGCCGGGCGGACCAGCCGGGCGCACCCTTCGACGCCGGCTACCCACAGGGCTCGACCCTCACGCTGCCGCAGCTGGTCTACTCGCTCGGCTTCCAGCACTTCGACACGGGGTCGGCCTGCGTCGTGTCCCTCGTCCTGTTCGGGCTGGCCATGGCTGTGACCAGCCTGCTGCTGCGCCGGGGATCGGGCTTCGTCGGAGAGGACGACTGATGCGCACCAGGACGCCGAGCCGCTTCCTCGAGTGGGTGGCCGTGCACTCGCTCGGCCTCGCCCTGGGGATCCTGTTCCTGCTTCCCTTCGTCTTCGTGCTGCTGACCTCGGTGATGTCGGACCGTCAAGCGCTCACCTCCGAGCTGTGGCCGCGCGAGTGGCACTGGGACAACTACCTCGATGTGTTCCAGACGCCGGGTTTCCTTGTGTGGTGGCGTAACTCGCTGATGTATGCCGTCCTGGGCACGATCCTGACCGTGCTGTCCAGCGTGCCCATCGCCTACGCACTGGCAAAGCTGCGCTTCCGCGGCCGGAACCTCGTCTTCGTCCTCGTCGTGTCGGCGATGATGCTGCCCCCGCAGGTGGTCATCGTGCCGATGTACCTCGTGTGGGCCAAGCAGTTCCACCTCACCGGCACGCTGTGGCCGATCATCATCCCGCTCGCCTTCGGCGATGCATACTCGATCTTCCTGCTGCGCCAGTTCATGCTCACGCTGCCACGTGACTACCTCGACGCGGCCCGGGTCGACGGGTGCGGCGAGCTGCGCACACTGGCGCTCGTCGTGGTACCGATGATCCGGCCGGCGATCGCCGCCGTCGCGCTGTTCCAGTTCTTCTACTGCTGGAACGACTACTTCGGCCCACAGATCTATGCCAGCGAGAACCCCGACGCCTGGACCCTGTCCTACGGCCTGCAGACCTTCAAGGGAGCCCATCACGTGAACTGGAACCTGACCATGGCGGCCACCCTGCTCGTCATGGCCCCAGTGGTCCTCATCTTCCTGTTCGCCCAGCGAGCCTTCATCCAGGGCGTCACCCTCTCGGGGGTGAAGGGATGAAGATCGCCGTCGTCGGTGGCGGATCCACCTACACCCCGGAGCTCGTCGACGGGCTCGCCCGCCTTCGTGAGCAGCTCCCGGTGGACGAGCTCGCGCTGATGGACCCCGACGCGACCCGGCTGGAGGCGGTGGGCGGTGTCTCGCGCAGGATCCTCACGGCATACGGACACCCCGCGGCGCTCACGACGACGACCGATCTCGCCACGGCGGTCGACGGCGCGGACGCCGTGCTGCTCCAGCTGCGCGTCGGCGGCCAGGCGGCCCGCGAGCGGGACGAGACGTGGCCGCTCGACTGCGGGTGCGTAGGCCAGGAGACGACCGGGGCCGGCGGCCTGGCGAAGGCCATGCGCACCGTGCCGGTGGTGCTTGCCATCGCGGACCTGGTCCGCTCACGCAACCCCGACGCGTGGATCGTGGACTTCACCAACCCGGTCGGCATCGTCACGAGAGCCCTTCTGCAGCAAGGACATCGGGCCATCGGGTTGTGCAACGTGGCGATCGGGCTGCAGCGACACCTCGCCTCGCTGACGGGTGCGACCCCAGCGGACGTCGTGCTCGACCATGTGGGCCTGAACCACCTCACGTGGGTGCGCGGTGTCCGTCTGGGCGGTACTGGCGGGGACGTCCTCCCGCGCATCATCGAGGACCACGCGGCCGACCTGGCCGAGCACCTCGAGCTGCCCGAGCGTCTGCTTCGCGACACGGGGCTGTTGCCGTCCTACTACCTGCGCTACTACTACGCTCATGACGAGGTCGTCGAGGAGCAGCGGCACAGCCCGAGCCGGGCGCGCGTCGTCGCCGACCTGGAGGCGACCCTGCTCGACCTGTACCGGGACCCGGCGGTCACGACCAAGCCGGCGCTGCTCGAGCAGCGGGGAGGTGCCTACTACTCGGAGGCCGCCGTCGATCTCGTTGGCGCGCTGCTCGGGACAGGTGCCACCTCGACTCCGAGCCGGCAGGTCGTCAACGTCCGCAACGGCAGCACCCTGCCGCTGCTGCCGGAGGACGCCGTCATCGAGGTGCCGGCCATCGTGACGGCGCGCGGGGCCGAGCCCGTGCCGCAGGCACCATTGCCGCCGCTCGTCGCCGGTCTCGTCGCGCACGTGCACGCGTACGAGCGGCTCGCCCTCGACGCGGCCCTCCATGGGGGCCGCGCGCGAGTCGTCGAGGCCCTGCTCGCACACCCGCTCGTGGGGCAGCTCTCCGTCGCCGACTGCCTCGCCGACCGCCTCATCGCCGACAACCGCGCACATCTGCCCTGGGCGACGTGATGGACCTCGTGCTCGCCATCGACGGCGGCAACTCCAAGACCGACCTGCTGCTCGTCGACGCGTCGTCCGGTGCAGTGCTGGGCACCGAGCGGGGGCCCGGGTTCCAGCCGCACGTGGTGGGCGCCGATGGTGCGCTGTCGTCCCTTGACCCCGTGGTGCGACGGCTGCTCGGATCCACGGGTCGCGACCGCGCCGACCTACTTGTGGCCGCGCTCGCGAACGCCGATCTGCCGAGCCATGTCGCGGCGTTCACCGAGGCCATCGAGCGGCGCGGCTGGGCCGGCCGCAGTGTGGTCGTCAACGACACGCTCGCAGCACTCCACGCCGGAAGCCCCTCTGGCACAGGCGTGGTCGTCATCTGTGGTGCCGGGATCAACGCCGCGGGCGTCGCCGGCGACGGGCACGAGGTCCGTTTTCCCGCGATGGGACCGTTCACGGGCGACTGGGGCGGCGGGATGGGGCTGGCCCAGGAGGCGCTCTGGTATGCCGTCCGTGCCGAGGACGGTCGGGGCGAACCCACGCGTCTGGCCGGGATGATTGCCACCCACTTTGGGATGCTCGACGCGACGTCCGTCGGAATCGCCCTGAGTGAGAACGTGATTCGAGAGGAGCGGCTTCACGAGCTGGTGCCTGGGCTGCTCCGGGCGGCGACCGAGGGCGACGAGGTGGCGCTGCGCGTCGTGCAGCAGCAGGCCGACGAGATCTGCGCTCTCGCGCGGGTCTGCCTGGAGCGGCTCGACCCCGCACCGGACTCCGCGACCACGGTGGTGCTCGCCGGCGGGGTCCTAGCCGCCCGCGAACCAGTGTTGCTCGATCCCGTGACGCGCGGGCTGGCGGCCCTGGGTCGGCCCACCCAGCCCGTGCTGCTCCTGGCGCCGCCGGTCCTCGGCGCAGCGGTCATCGGCCTGCGTGAGCATGCGGCAGGGGCCAACGGGGGCGGACCGGCCAACGAGCTCGCCGAGGAGCGGCTACGCGCCCGGTTCGCCCCGGTCGCGAGCCCCTGAGCCCTCACTCGACTGAAGGAGCGAACGCGGTGAGGGCCTCGGTGGACGGGATCACGTAGTACGCGCCGGTGAGCGCGCGCGTGTAGAGCGTCAGCGCATCGCGCGTCCCCGTGACGCCGGCCATGCTCTCGAGCATCGCGACCAGGGGGCGCTGCTCGCGGCAGAAGCCGACGAACATCGTCCCGTGCAGCGCCGATGACCCGTAGGCGACGTTGCGCCGCAGGATGTGCCCGAACTCGTCCTGGTCCGTGCGCGCAGCGTGCGACGACGGCGGTCGCGGGTCGAGCTCGACGCTGTCCGGCTTGGTGCGACCGATGACGCGCTCCTGCTCGGCAACGGGCAGCGAGGTCCACAGGGCGCTGTCGTGCTCCCACCGTTGCAGCAGCAGGATCGACGAGCCGGCACCCGGCTCGCCGTCGGGGACGACGGCCACGGGCGCCGCTCCGAAGACGGGCGGGTTCTCGGTGCCGTCGATGAACCCGGTCAGGTCGAAGTGGCCGTGATAGGACCACCCGATGGTCTCGTCGGCGAGAGTGGCCACTGGCGCAAGCATCGAGCGGGCAGCCACCGTCGCGTCGTACACCGAGTCCTGGCCCGCGCCGGCGATCCACAGCACGATGTCGTGCTGGGTGGCCGGCATCGTGAAGCCGTCCGGGCCGACGACGGCGTCCGTGAAGCCAGCCGCCTCGGGAGCCGTGTCGTCCGGGGCGATCGACGACCACAGCTCGGGTCGGAGGCCGGCGACGACGTCGACCCCTCGCAGGGTCGTGAACGCCGCGCACACCTCGGCGAGCGTGACGACCAGCGTGTGGGCGTCGGTGTCGGCGGCGGCGTCGAGCTCGAGGTAGGCGTGCGACGCGGTTCCGAGGGCGAAGATTCCGGGCTGAGGGGTTCCCATCATGGAGTCATGATGGCCGATGCGCTCGGAACGGTACGACCAACCAGAGCACAACGTAGAAGACGAAGGCCACGAGCGAGGCCACGACCCCGGCCGTCCTGCCGAGGGCGAGATCGAAGATGAGGAAGACCACGCCACAGGTCGTCAGCGCCGCGAGCACCAGCCCGGCTCGGGCGACGCGGTTCGCCGTCTCGACCAGCCAGGGACGCTGCCCGCGCCGGAAGAGGATGCGGTGGTAGGCGATCGGTGACATCGTCGCCGCGGTCGCGGCGACGGCTCCGCACAGGACGAGCAGGTATGCCGTCCGCTGCACGCTGTCGAGCGTCGCGAACTTGTCGCTGAAGGGAACCGCGAGCAGGAAGCCGGTCAGGACCTGCACACCGGTCTGGGTCGACCGGAGCTCCTGGACCAGCTCGGTCCAGTTGCGGTTGATCTGCTCGGCCGGGATCGCGTCGTCGCGTTCACCTGAGCCACCGGCCCCGTGGCGATCGTCGGGCTCGTCGGGCTCGTCGGGCTCGTCGGTGGGTGGTTGCGGCTCCGAGGTCTCCACAGGAGTGAACCTACTCGCGCCTCAGCGCGTCAGGGCGGCATTCTCGGCCAGGACCCAGCGGTACTCAGCCGCAACGGCTTCCGCGACCGCGCGGAAGAGCGCAGCCGCCAGCCGCGGATGCTCCTGCTGGAGCCCGTCGAGCGCCTCGTCGCTGAGCGCGACGACCGATACGTCGGTCTCGGCGACGAACCGGGTGGACGCGGTCGAGACGCCGAGCGCCGAGAGCGCACCGACCGCGGAACCCGCAGATCGCGAGGTGACGCGGCTGTCGAGGTCGTATGCCGTGACAGCGCCCGGGCCGGAGTGGTGCTCGATCGCGACCTGCCCCTTGGTGATGAACTCGATCGGGTATGCCACCGACCCGTCGCCGGTGAGGTCATCACCGGCCGCGAAGTCCAGCTGTGCGCCGACGCGCTGCAGCTCGGCGACCTCATCGTCCGTCAAAGCGCGGCAGAGGTCGTTGTCCCCCAAGGGAACTCCCGCCTCGGGCCCAGGCAGTCCAGCCTCGGCGACGAGAACGTCCTCGCACGACTCGATGGCCTCCGTCACCGTGGTGAACGACTGGTCGATGGGGACGTCCACGAGCTTCCGCGGCCCGGCGACGAGGACCGTCACGCCTGCGGCCGCCAGGCGCGTGGCCGTCGCGTCGAGCAGCTGAGCCGCGACCGGGTCGACCTGGTCGACGCGGGCCGTGTCGAGGACGAGCCAGCGTGGCGTCTCCACGGCAACCTGCCGGGCGACGTCCTCGGCCTCCGCGAACGTGAGATCGCCTTGGAGCTCGTAGACCACCATCGCCTCGGGATGCTCTGCGATGACCACGCGTTCGGTGCTGTGGCGACCACGACGGGAGCGGACCTGGCTGCCCGAGAGGCGGCGACGCACCGTGGGCGCGACGGGCGGGCGCGGGCGCATCAGGTGGAGTGCGAAGTGTCGCGCCAGCTCCTCGCAGGCGGCGACGCCTCGGACGCTGTTGCCCCGCGCGTCGAGCCGAGGGCTGTACGTCCCGATGCCGAACGCACCAGGAAGGACGACCGCGATCCCACCGCCGACCCCGCTCTTGGCCGGCATACCGGTGTGGAACATCCACTCGCCCGAGAAGTCGTACATGCCGCAGGTCACCATCACGGACAGCACGTTGGTGACGACCTCGGGGCTGACGACGAGCTCGCCGGTCAACGGGTTCCGGCCGCCCGACGCGAGAGTGCCCGCCATGACGGCCAGGTCATGAGCGGTCACGAGGACCGAGCACTGCCGGAAGTACACCTCGAGGGTGCGCTCGACGTCGGCGTCGAAGGAGCCCATCCCCCGCATGAGGAAGGCGATCGCCCGGTTCCGGTCGCCCGTCGCGATCTCGGAGGCGAGCACCCGCTCGTCGACGGAGAGCGGCCTCCCGGCAAAGGCCGAAAGACCATCGACGACACGCTGCGACTGGGCTGGGACGTCTTCTCCCGCAACGAGACTCGTCGTGAGGATGGCACCCGCGTTGACCATCGGGTTGAGCGGACGCCCGGTGCCCTCCTCGAGCGTCACGGCGTTGAACGGGTCGCCGGTCGGCTCGACCCCGACGTGAGCCAAGAACGTGTCGAGGCCCCGGTCCTGGATCGCGAGTGCCATGACGAAGGGCTTCGACACGGACTGGATGGTGAACGGCTGCTCGGCGTCGCCGGCCTCGTAGAGCGCGCCGTCCAGTGTCGACAGCGCAAGGCCGAAGGCGTCGGGGTCGGCCTGCGCGAGCTCCGGGATGTACGTCGCGACAGCGCCCTCGTCGAGGCCGAGCGCCTCGCGGTGGATGTGGTCGAGGATGTCCTGGACCGGGCTGTCGACCACCGGCACCTCCCCCGCGGAAGCGGATACGCCACGGCATACGGCGTGAAATGCTGACCGTGACCCTGGAACGGATGCTATCGGAGGGGCACGTGGACTTCATCCAGGAACGGCTCATCGACCCGGTCAGCCACTTCCTGTGGAGCTACCTGCTCATCTGGGTGCTCCTCGGCGCCGGCTTCTGGTTCACGTTCAGGACGCGCTTCGTGCAGTTCCGCATGTTCGGGCGGATGGTCTCGCTGCTGCGCGGCTCGCGCGAGGGCGCCGAGGGCGGGGTCTCGTCCTTCCAGGCCTTCTGCATCGGTCTCGCGTCGCGTGTCGGCACCGGCAACATCGCAGGCGTCGCCATCGCCCTGACCCTGGGCGGTCCGGGCGCCATCTTCTGGATGTGGTGCGTCGCGCTGATCGGCATGGCGACGGCGCTCGTCGAGGCCACGCTGGCGCAGCTGTTCAAGGTGCCGAACGAGGACGGCAGCTTCCGCGGAGGCCCGGCGTACTACATCGAGCGCGGCCTGCGGTCGCGCAAGGGCGGCATACTCTTCGCCGTCCTGCTGATCTTCGCGTTCGGCATCGCCTTCGAGATGGTCCAGGCGAACACGATCACCGACGTGATGCGCGACGACCGGTTCGGCGAGGGCACGCTCGCGATCGTTCTCGTGGTCCTCACCGCGCCGGTCCTCTTCGGTGGCGTGCGCCGCATCGCGCGGGTGGCCGAGCTGGTCCTCCCGGTCATGGCCCTGACCTATGTCGGTCTCGCCGTGCTGATCCTCATCCTCAACATCGGCAAGGTGCCCGGCATCATCGGCGACATCTTCACCGCCGCCTTCGGGATCGGTCCGGCAGCAGCAGGTGTGGCGGGCGGGGTCGCTGCGGCGCTGCTCAACGGCGTCAAGCGCGGGCTCTTCTCGAACGAGGCGGGGATGGGCAGCGCCCCGAACGCCGCGGCCACGGCGACCACGGCGCACCCGGTCAACCAGGGCCTCATCCAGAGCCTCGGCGTCTTCGTCGACACGATGGTCATCTGCACCGCGACCGCGATCATGATCCTGCTCGCACCGACCAGCGTCTACGACCCGGGCGTCACGACGTCCGCGCAAGGCGCGTCGCTGACCCAGGCCGCGGTCGCAGCGCACCTCGGTGACTGGAGCGCGTACCTCATGACGATCCTCGTCACGGTCTTCGCGTACTCCTCGGTGCTCGGCAACTACACCTACGCCGAGATCAACATGACCTTCCTCGGCGCCGGGCCGAGAGTGATCAACGCGTTCCGGGTCGTCGTGCTCGCGGCCATCGGCCTCGGAGCCGTGGTCGCGCTCGATGCCGTCTGGGCCATCGCCGACGTCGCCATGGCACTCATGGCGCTGGTCAACCTCGTGGCCATCGTGCTGTTGGGCAAGTGGGCCTTCGGCGCGCTCGCCGACTACGAGGGGGCTCTGCGGGCCGGTCGCGTGCCGCTGTTCCGGGCCAAGGACAACCCGCAGCTCGAGCGTCCCCTCGACACCGAGGTCTGGTAGCCCCCCTGGTCGAGGACGTGGCGGGTGCGCCGGCGCGGGGACCGTGTCGCGCGCCTAGTGGTCGGCGAGGTCAGGGACGGTAACGAAGGTGAAGCCGCGCTCGCGCAGGCCGTCGACGATGCCCGGGACAGCGTCGACGGTCGTCTCCTGCGTGTCGTGCATGAGAACCACCGCCCCGTCCCGTGCGCCCTCAAGGGCGGTCCGGGTCGTCGTCCGGGCGTCGTGGCCCCTCCAGTCCTCGCTATCGACATCCCAGAGCACCTGGGCGAGGCCCCGGTCGGCCAGCAGCCCGGCGACGGTCGGGTTCGTGGCGCCGAAGGGCGGTCGTGCCAGCGTCGGCCGGCTGCCGGTCGCCGCGGCGATCGCGTCGGACGTGCGGTCGATCTCGTCGGCGAGCTCCCCCGGCTCGAGCGCCGTCAGGTCGGGATGCGTGAAGCTGTGGTTGCCGACCACGTGCCCGGCGGCGACCTGTGCGCGCGCGAGGTCGGGGCGTGCTTCGACCTCGCGCCCGACCAGGAAGAAGGTCACCCGGACCCCGCGTGCCGCGAGCACCTCCAGCAGCCGCGCCGTATGCCGCCCGGGCCCGTCGTCGAACGTGAGGGCGACCCGGGGGTGCGTCCGGTCGCTCATCGGTCGCTCATCGGTCGGTCAGGTGCCGTGGTGCGCCAACAGGGCTCAGTCGACGACGATGACGTGGAGGTGGCGCGGGCCGTGCACGCCCTCGACGCGGTTGAGCTCGATGTCGCTCGTCGCGCTCGGCCCGCTGATCCAGGTCTGGGGTCGAACGGGATCGAGCACCGTGACCGCCTCAGGCACGTCGGCGACCACCTGCTCGGCCCGCACGACACATACGTGCCGGTCCGGGACCAGCGACAGGGCACGCCGGCCTTGCCCCGGGCCGTGGTCGAGGACGATGGTGCCGGTCTCCGCGACCGCCACGGCCGCGGTCGTCACGACAGCGTCGATCCGGTCGAGCTCGCTCGCCGAGAGGTCCGTGTCGGCGACCTGGCCCGGCACGGTCCACGGGAACCCCTCGGGCACGACGACGTATGCCGTGTCGCCCAGAGCCGTGGCCAAGGTGGCCTCCACGTCCGCGGAGAGGCAGCGGGACACCTCGGCGCGATAGTCCTCCACCCGCTCCACGAAGAGCCCGACGATGTCGGCGACCCCGACCCTTCCGGGCACGGCCTCCGGTGTCGGCGGTGCGGCCGGGGCCCCGGCGACCGCTGACCGGACCGCCGCGAGCACCGCGTCACGGGCCGACTGTCCTTCGGGGCTGCTCATCGGCCCTCACTCTCGTCGTCTCGGCCACCGGACGTGCGCGCCCACCAGGCGCGGAACGACTCCTTGGCCGGAGCGGGCAGGTCGCGAGTGGCCGTCCACCGCCGTCCCGGTCCGGGGAGCCGGGTGACGACGCCGGAGCCGCGAGCGTCCGTGGTCTTGCGCGAGGTGACGAGCGACGAGCCCAACCCGGAGAGCCGCTCCAGCGGGCGCAGCCGGTTGGACCTCCCGAGGACCCAGGCCGCGCCCTTCATCGCCACCGCCTCCGCCTTCGGAAGCCGACCGCGATGAGAGGAGCGGCCGGGACGGTGGGCGTCGACGACCTGCGCACGAAGGTCGACGAGCACGGACGGGATGTCGATGCGGACCGGGCAGGCCTCGAAGCAGGCGCCGCAGAGGGTCGAGGCGTACGGGAGCGAGTCGACCTGGTCGTCCGAGCCGACACCGCGCAGCAGCGGGTTGAGGATCGCACCGATCGGCCCGGGGTAGACCGAGCCGTAGGCGTGGCCGCCGGTCCGCTCGTAGACGGGACAGACGTTGAGGCACGCCGAGCAGCGGATGCAGCGCAGCGCCTGCCGCCCCATCTCGTCAGCGAGCGCGCGGGTCCGACCGTTGTCCAGGAGCACGACGTGGACCTCCTGCGGGCCGTCGCCTGGAGTGACCCCGGACCAGGTGCTGGTGTAGGGGTTCATCCGCTCGCCCGTCGACGACCTGGGCAGCAGCCGCAGGAAGACGTCGAGGTCGCTCCACGTCGGCACGAGCTTCTCGATGCCGACGACCGAGACGAGCACCTCGGGAAGGGTCAGGCACATCCGCCCATTGCCCTCGGACTCGACGACGACGAGAGTGCCGGAGTCCACGACGGCGAAGTTCGCCCCGGAGACGGCCATCTTGGCGCTCAGGAACTTCTCGCGCAGATGCAGCCGGGCAGCCTCCGCGAGGCGCGCAGGGTCGTCGGTCAGGTCCGCGGGCGCCGGACGTCCAACCGCGCCCATCTCCCGCTGGAAGATCTCGCGGATCTCCTTGCGGTTGCGGTGGATCGCCGGGACGAGAATGTGGGACGGAAGGTCGTGGCCGAGCTGCACGATGAGCTCGGCCAGGTCGGTCTCCCAGGCCGCGATGCCTTCGGCTTCCAGCGCCTCGTTGAGGCCGATCTCCTGGGTGGCCATCGACTTGACCTTGACGACCTCGCGGACCTCGTGCTGCTTGGCCACCGAGGCGACGATCGCGCAGGCCTCGGCCGCGTCCCGCGCCCAGTGCACGACCGCGCCCCTGCTCGTCAGCGACTCCTCGAGCCGCACCAGGTTCTCGTCGAGGTGGCGCAGCGTCCGGTCCTTGATCGCGGCGGCGGCGAGCCGGAGCTCCTCCCACTCGTCCACCTCGGCGACGACCGCGGCGCGCTTGCGGCGGATCGTCCCGGTCGCCATGGCCAGGTTGTCACGAAGCTGCTTGTCTCCCAGGGCCGCTCGCGCCGCCTCGGGGAAGGCGGGCATCCCCACGAAGGTCGCGGTCATGCCGTCACCCCGTCCGTCGCGCCATCCGTCGCGCTATCTGTCGCGCCATCCGTCGCGCTATCCGTCGCGCCACCCGCCGCACCATCGTCCATCGCCAGCACCTCGGCCAGGTGCATCACCCGTACCGGTGATCCCTGGCGCGACAGCAGGCCGCCGATGTGCATCAGGCACGACGAGTCGCTCGCCACGAGGATCGCCGCCCCGGACTCCTCCACGTGCCGCGTCTTGTCGCGGCCCATGGCCACGGAGACGTCGGCGTTCTTGACGGCGAAGGTGCCGCCGAAACCGCAGCACGACTCGGCGTCAGGGAGCTCGACGAGCTCGAGGCCACGGACCGCGCGGAGCAGCCGGGTCGGCCGGTCGCCGACGCCGAGCATGCGCAGGCTGTGGCACGTCGGGTGGTAGGTGACCCGCCCTGGAAAGGTTGCGCCGACATCGGTGACCCCGAGCACGTCGACGAGGAACTCGCTCAGCTCGAGAACCCGAGGCGCCGACTGGGCCACGGCCGCCTGCAGGCCGGCGTCGCCGGACCGGCGGGCGACGATCGCGTGCTGATGGCGCGCCGACCCCGCGCACGAGCCAGACGGGGTCACGACGTAGTCATAACCCTCGAAGGCGGACACGAACGAGCGCACGACGGGGACAGCCTCGTCCAGATAGCCGGTGTTGACCATCGGCTGGCCGCAGCAGGTCTGGGCCTGCGGGAACTCGGCGTCGACGCCGAGTCGGCGCAGCAGCCGGAACACCGCCTTGCCGACATCGGGGAAGAGGGCGTCGTTGATGCAGGTGACCAGGACAGCGACCTTCACGCGAACTCTCCTTGCGGCCCGGTGGGCATCATCATCGAGGCTGGTGCCGGCGCAGCTGGTGCGTGCGGGCGACGAGCTCGCGCATAGCACCGAGGTCGGGTCCGACGACACCGGCCGCGCGTGCTTGCACCAGGACGTTGCCCAGCGCGGTCGCCTCGACCGGACCCGCCACCACCGTACAGCCGGAACGGTCGGCGAGCGCCTGGCACAGCAGTGCGTTCTGCGAGCCCCCACCGACGACATGGATCGTGTCTACACGTCGCCCGGTCAGCCCCGCAGCCGTGTCCACGGCTCGCGCGTAGGCCTCGGCGAGGCTCTCCAGGATGGTCCGCACCACGGCCGGGCGCGACGTCGGCGGAGGGACGTCGTGGTCGATGCACCACGTCGCGATCCGCTCCCCCATGTCGCCCGGCGGCAGGAAGCGCGGGTCCTGCACGTCGACCACAGGCACCGAGGAGGGGGCGACGCTCGCGGCCGCCGCCAGCAGCCCGGTGAGGTCGTTCCCGCCTGCAGGCAGCCCGTCCTCGCGGTCCCAGGCCCGCAGCGTCTCGCTGAGGATCCAGGTGCCCATGACATTCGTGAGGAAACGGGTCCGCCCGTCGACCCCGCCCTCGTTGGTGAAGTTGGCCGCCCGCGCCGCGTCGGTGATGACCGGCTGGTCCGTCTCCACCCCGACCAGGCCCCAGGTCCCCAGCGAGAGGTATGCCGACGCCTCGCCTTCCAGAGGAACGCCGACGACCGCGGAGGCCGTGTCGTGCGAGCCCACGGCGACCACGGAAACTCCAGGCAGACCCGTCTCGCCCGCCACGCCGTCGGTGAGGACGCCGATCGTCGTCCCGGGGTCGACGACGTCGGGCAGCAGCCGCCCCGGCAGGCCGATCCGGTCCGCAAGGTCGCGGTCCCACGCACCGCTCCGCGGGTCGAGCAGGCCGGTCGTCGACGCGTTGGTGCGCTCGGCCGCCATCCGGCCGGTGAGCCACCATGCGACCAGGTCGGGGACGAGCAGCACGTGGTCGGCGAGGGCGACCCACGGGTCGGCGGCGAGCTGGTAGACCGTGTTGAACGGCAGGAACTGCAGGCCGTTTCGGGCGTAGAGCTCCTCCGGCCCGACGAGGGCGTGCACCGCGGACGGGCCCGCGTCGCCGCGGTGTTCGTCGCGGTAGTGGAACGGCAGCCCGAGCAGACGGTCGCCACGGACGAGCCCGTAGTCGACGGCCCACGAGTCGATCCCGATGCTCGCCAGGCCGCCCGAGCCGACCGCCTCGATACCGGCGGCCCGCAGACCACCCAGCGCGCCGGCATACAGCGAGGGGAGGTTCCAGTGGAGGCCGGACGGCAGCCGCAGCGGGCCGTTGGCGAAGCGCGCGGTCTCCCGCAGCTCGAGGCGGTCCGGGCCGACCTCGGCGAGGACGACCCGGCCGCTCGTGGCGCCGAGGTCGATCGCTGCGACACGCGCCGCCAGCGACGTCACGTCGTCACCGGAGGAACGCTGCGGCGACGCCGGAGTCGACGGGGATGTGCAGGCCGGTGGTCTGCGACAGGTCGGGCCCGACGAGCGCGAAGACCGCCGCCGCGCAGTGCTCCGGCAGGACCTCCTTCTTGAGCAGGGTGCGCTGGGCGTAGAACGCGCCGAGGTCCTTCTCGTCGACCCCGTAGACGGCGGCGCGGTTGGCGCCCCAGCCACTGGAGAAGATGCCGGATCCCTGGACGACGCCGTCGGGGTTGATGCCGTTGACCTTGATGCCGTGCTGGCCGAGCTCGGCCGCGAGCAGCCTCACCTGGTGAGCCTGGTCGGCCTTGACCGCGCTGTAGGCGATGTTGTTCGGGCCGGCGAAGATCGAGTTCTTGCTCGAGATGTAGACGATGTCGCCGCCGAGGCCCTGGTCGATGAGGACCTTGGCCGCCGCGCGCGAGACGAGGAACGAGCCCTTGGCCATGACATTGTGCTGCAGGTCCCAGTCGGCGACGCTCGTGTCGAGCAGCGACCGGGACAGCGACAGCCCGGCGTTGTTGACGACCAGGTCGAGGCCACCGAAGGCGAGCACGGCCGCGTCGACGGCGGCCTGCACGGCCGACTCGTCCGAGACGTCCGCCTGCACTCCTATTGCGACGTCGCTGTTGCCGATCTCAGCCGCGGCACTCTCTGCCCTGCTCAGGTCGAGGTCGGCAACCACGACGCAGGCCCCTTCTGCCGCAAGGCGGTTCGCGATCGCCTTGCCGATGCCGGAGGCCGCACCCGTGACGAGCGCGATGCGTGTCGCCAACGGCTTGGGCTTGGGCATCCGCTGCAGCTTGGCCTCCTCGAGCGCCCAGTACTCGATGCGGAACTTCTCCGACTCGTCGATCGGGGCGTAGCTCGACAGGCCCTCCGCGCCGCGCATCACGTTGATCGCGTTGACGTAGAACTCACCCGCGACCCGCGCGGTCTGCTTGTCCTTGCCGAAGGAGAACATGCCCACGCCCGGCACGAGCACGATGAGCGGGTCCGCACCGCGGATCGCCGGGCTGTCCGCCGTCGCGTGACGGTCGTAGTAGCCGCGGTAGTCCTCGCGGTACGGCTCGTGCAGCTCCGTGAGCCGGGCGACCATCTCCTCTGCCGTCGCCGTCGCCGGCAGGTCGAGGACCAGCGGCTTGACCTTGGTCCGCAGGAAGTGGTCCGGGCAGCTCGTGCCGAGGGCCGCGAGCCGCGGGTGCTCGGCGTGGGCCAGGAAGTCGAGCACGACGTCGGAGTCGGTGTAGTGGCCCACCATCGGCCGGTCGGTGCTCGCGATCCCGCGGATCGTCGGCGCGATCGCCGCCGCCTTCGCGTGCCGCTCGCTCTCCGGCAGGGCGGCATACCCGGGCAGCTCCGGGCCGAACGGCTCCGGCCTGCTGTGGTCGTCGATGTATGCCGCCGCGGTCTGGATGATCCACAGCGAGTTCTGCTCGCACTCCTCGCTGGTCGCGCCCCACGCGGTCACCCCGTGACCGCCGAGGATGCAGCCGACGGCCTGCGGGTTGTCCGCCTTGATGGCGGCGATGTCGAGACCGAGCTGGAAGCCCGGGCGGCGCCACGGCACCCACACGACGCGGTCACCGAAGATCCGCTTGGTCAGCTCCTCGCCGTCGGCCGCTGTGGCGATCGCGATCCCCGAGTCGGGGTGGAGGTGGTCGACGTGCGCCGCGTCCACGAGCCCGTGCATCGCCGTGTCGATCGACGGGGCCGCGCCACCCTTGCCGTGCAGGCAGTAGTCGAACGCGGCGACCATCTCGTCCTCACGCTCCACGCCCGGGTAGACGTCCACCAGTGCGCGCATCCGGTCCAGCCGCAGGACCGCGAGGCCCTCCGGCTTCAGGGTGCCCAGGTCGCCCCCAGAGCCCTTGACCCAGACCAGCTCGACGTCCCGGCCGGTCACCGGGTCGGTCTCGACGCCCTTGGCGGACGTGTTGCCGCCCGCATAGTTGGTGTTCTTCGGGTCAGCGCCCAGGCGGTTCGACCGCGAGATGAGCTCTGCGACAACGCTGTTCGGGGACATGCTCTCAGTTCCATCCTGCCTGCGCGCCGCCGACGCGGTCGCGCTCGATCTGCTCTTGGTATCCGCTCGCCAGGTAGGCGCGCATCGGGTCGGCCGGCAGGCCGCGGCCCTCACGCCACTGCGCCAGCGCCGGCCGCACGTCTGTGTAGAAGGCATCCATGAAGATCTCGTTCGCGAGCAGCACGTCTCCCGACTCCCGCGCCGCGTCGAGCGCGACGGTGTCGAGCAGCAGCGCCCGCGCCACCATCTCCTGGACGTTGAGGACCGAGCGGATCTGGCCCGGCACCTTGTTCTCGATGTTGTGGCACTGGTCGAGCATCAGCGCCACGTCCGAGCCAGCGCCGAAACCGCCGCCACGGACCACCTCGACGAGGATCCGGTACAGCTGGAAAGGGTCGGCCGCCCCGACCATGAGGTCGTCGTCGGCGTAGAACCGGCTGTTGAAGTCGAACGAGCCGAGCCGGCCGAGCCGCAGCAGCTGGGCGACGATGAACTCGATGTTCGTGCCCGGGGCGTGGTGACCGGTGTCCAGGCAGACCATCGCGCGCTCGCCGAGCGCGACCACGTGGGCGTACGAGGTGCCCCAGTCCGGGACATCGGTGTGGTAGAAGGCCGGCTCGAAGAACTTGTACTCCAGCACCATCCGCTGGTCCTCGGACAGGTGCGAGTAGATCTCCGCGAGCCCTTCCGCGAGCCAGTCCTGGCGCTGGCGCATGTCGCCCTGGCCGGGATAGTTGGTGCCGTCGGCGAGCCAGATCTTCAGGTCACGAGAGCCGGTCTCGTTCATGATCTCGATGCACTCGACGTTGTGCTCCACCGCCCGCCGCCGCACCGCGGGGTCCGCGTTGGTCAGGCTGCCGAGCTTGTACTCGTCGTCCTGGAACGTGTTGCTGTTGACGGTCCCGAGCTCGACGCCGTGCTCGGCCGCGAACAGGCCGAGCTTGCGGTAGTCGTCGACCTTGTCCCACGGGATGTGGATGGCCACCGTCGGGGCCAGGCCGGTGAACCGGTGCACGGCGGCGGCGTCGGCGATCTTCTCCTCGACGTTGCGGGGCGTGCCCGGTGAGCCGAAGACCTTGAACCGCGTGCCGGAGTTGCCGTAGGCCCAGGAGGGCACCTCGATGGCGAGCTCTCCGAGCCGGTCGGAGATCGATTCGAACGTCGTCATGTCGTCACTTCACATCTGGTCGTGGGTGGTGGGCTGGTCGAGCTGGTCGAGCTGGTCTTCGAGGTGGAAGATCTCCTCGAGCTGGACGAAGCCCTGGTCCGGCGTCGTGTCGTCGAGGTCCACGAAGAACTCGGCCATCTCCGCCTGCCATCGGGCGTTGACATCGGTCTCTGCCATCCCGGCGCGGGCAGCCTCGAGCGATGGCGTCTCGAAGTAGCCGATGAGCAGGCCGTCGGGGCGCAGGAACAGGGAGTAGTTGTGCCAGCCGGTCCGGTGCAGCGCCTCGAGCATCTCGGGCCACACGGCACGGTGCCGGGCCTGGTACTCGTCGAG
Organism: Monashia sp. NPDC004114; assembly: GCF_053603855.1. Classification (NCBI taxonomy): domain Bacteria; kingdom Bacillati; phylum Actinomycetota; class Actinomycetes; order Micrococcales; family Intrasporangiaceae; genus Intrasporangium; species Monashia sp. NPDC004114. Next base: position 44,191 of record NZ_JBSGGK010000021.1, read on the forward strand.
GCGGTCGGGGCGGACCTGGAGCTGGAAGCAGACGCGGTGCATGAGGGGTTCTCGGGTCGGGCAGCAGCCGGGGCCACGCGTGCCGTGTGGGGATGCCACGTCATGGCCCCGGCTGGTGCGTCAGGTGTCGGTCAGAAGTTGAACTTGTCGATGTTGCCGGAGTTGAACCCGGTCGGGTCACCGAGCAGGACCTCGCCGTTGGCGCCGACCTTGTAGTCGCCGAGACGGCCGGCCTTGAAGGAGTCGCCTTCCTTGCCGGTGATCGTGCCGGCGACGAGCGCAGCCGCGGCCTGCCCGGCCAGGTAGCCCAGGTCGGTCGGGTTCCAGAGGTAGAACTCCTTGACCGTGCCGTTCTTGACATACTCGCGCATCTGGTTCGGCGTGCCCAGCCCGGTCAGCGCGACCTTGCCCTTCTTGTCCGAGGTCGACAGGTAGCGCGCCGCGGCCGCGATGCCGACCGTGGTCGGGCTGATGATGCCCTTGAGGTTCGGGTGGGTCTGCAGCAGCGCCGCGGTCTTGTCGAACGAGGTCTGGTCGTCGTCGTTGCCGTAGACGGTGTCGACCAGCTTGATGTTGGGGTGCTTGGTCAGCTCCTTCTTCATCAGGTCGATCCAGGTGTTCTGGTTCGTCGCGTTGGCCGACGCGGACAGGATCGCGATCTCACCGGAGTCGCCGATCTCCTTGGCGATGCCGTCCACCTGGGCCTTGGCGATGCCGTCGGGCGAGGCCTGGTTGACGTAGAGGTCGCGGTACTGCGGGTCGGTGTCCGAGTCGAACGTGACGACCTTGGTGCCGGCCTGCTTCGCCTGGGTCAGCGCGTCCCCGATGGCCTTGGGGTCGTTCGCCGAGATGACGATCGCGCTGACGTGCTGCTGGGCAGCCGTGTTGATGTACTGCACCTGCGCGTCGGGGCTCGCGGTCTGCGGGCCGACCTGGGAGTAGGTGCCACCGAGAGACTCGACCGCCTCCTTGCCGCCCGCGTCGCTGGCGTCGAAGTAGGGGTTGCCGAGGTTCTTCGGGATGAAGACGACGTTCAGGGCCTTGCCGCCGCCCGTGCTGCCGGAGGTGCCGGCCGAGGTGGCGGGCGTCTCTGCCTTGCCGCAGGCCGTCAGGGCCAGAGCCATCGACAGGGCGGCGGCGCCGAGCACGGCGCTGCGGCGTGTAACGGTGTGCATCTTCAGCGATGTCCTTTCACTGTGAACCGACGCGTTGCAGCGTCTGTCGAGGGCCTTTTGCCCGCTTGCGCCTGGCCGCGACGTCGGAGACCCACGCCAGGACGGTTGTGGAGATGACGGACAGCACGAGAAGCAGTCCGATGATGATGTTGATGACGTTGACCGTGACCCCTTGCAGGCGAAGGGCGCTCGAGATGACCCCGATGAGCAGCACGCCGGCGACGACGCCGGGGAGCTTGCCGCGGCCACCGAAGATCGACACTCCGCCGAGCAGGACCGCGGCGATGACCTGCAGCTCGAGGCCGGTCGCGTTGTCGCCCCGGGCACTTCCGAACCGCAGGGTGAAGTAGATCCCGGCGAGGGCGGACACCACGCCGGTGAGACAGAAGAGGATGAACTTCGTCCGCTTGACGTTGACACCTGCGAACACGGCGGCCTCGCTGCTGAGGCCGGCGTCGTAGATGCCCCGCCCGAATGGGGTGAAGTGGAGCAGCAGCGCGAAGACGATGAGCAGCACCAGGAAGACGAGCATCACGCTGGGTATGCCGCTGCCGCCGAGCACCTGTGACGCGCGCTTGGTCCAGTCCTGCGCGAAGCCGGTGACGGCGCTGGTGCCGAGCAGCCCGACCGCGATGCCGCGGTAGAGCGCGAGGGTGCCGATCGTGACCGCCAGTGACGGCAGGCCGACGTAGGCGACGAGGAAGCCGTTGAACGCGCCGCAGACCAGCCCCACGAGCAGCGCGATGACGAACGAGGGCACGATCCCGACGCCGTTCTCGTGCAGCAGTCCGAGGGTCGCGCTCGAGAGCCCGACGACGCTGGCGACGGACAGGTCGATCTCGCCGGTGATGATCACCAGCGTCATCGGCAGGGCGATGAGCAGGATGGTCGTCGTGTCGAGCAGCAGGTAGGTCAGCGTCAAGGTGTCGCCGAAGTAGGGGATGTTGCTGTACCCCCACATGTAGACGACCACGACCAGGGCGACCATCGCGGCCTCCCGGCTCAGCAGGAGCCGCCGCCACAGCGGCCGGGAGTATGCCGCGTACGTCTTGGTGGTGCTCATGACTCGTCCCTCGCTTCGATGAGTTTGCGCGCCTGGCGGACGGACAGGACGCGGTCGAGGATGATCGCGGCGATGATCAGGGCTCCGACGAGCGCCTGCTGCCAGAAGTCGGAGATCCCGACCATGGGCAGCGCCCGGTTGATGGTCACGAGCAGGACGGCACCGATGGCGGCGCCCCAGACCGTGCCGGAGCCGCCGAAGATGGCTACGCCGCCGATGACTGCTGCGGCGACGGCCTGCAGCTCGATGCCGGTGCCGGCGTCGGAGGAGACCGTGCCGTAGCGCGCCGCGTAGATGACGCCGGCCAGGCCCGCGAGGGCGCCGCTGAGGATGAAAGCGCCGATGACGCGCCGCCGAACGGGCAGACCGTAGAGGACGGCCGCGTCGGGGTCGGACCCGACGGCATACAGCTCGCGACCGGAACGCGCGGTCTGCAGGTAGTAGCCCACGACGACGACGATCACCGCGGCGACGATGAACAGCACGGGGATCGTCAGGACCTGCCGCGTGCCCAGGTCGAGGAAGCTCGCGGGCATCTGTGAGGCGGAGACCAGGCTCGACCCGGCCCACGTGAGCAGGACGCCCCGGAAGATGTACAACGTGCCGAGGGTGATGACGAGGGCGGGCACCTTGCCGTACCCCACGAGCAGGCCGTTGACCAGGCCCAGAACTCCACCGGCCACGACCGCGGCGACGAAGACGGCGATCACCGGAAGGTCCGGATGGTCGATGAACAGCGTGCCGGTCATGTATGCCGTCAGGCCGAGGACGCTGCCCACCGACAGGTCGACGTTGCGGGTGATGATCACGACGGTCTGGCCGACGGCCAGCACCATGAGCATCGCCGGCGTCAGGAGCAGGTCGCGCCAGCCGCTGGGGCTGAAGAGGAACGTCGGGTTCTTGATCGTGGCCGCGGCGATCACGAGCAACAGCACGATGAAGATCGAGAGCTCGCGTGAGCGGAGCACCGTCTTGACGAGCCGCTCGCGGCTGGACATCGTGCTCGGCTCGACGAGCAGGGCGACCTCCTCGCTCGCGTGCGCGGCGCCTTCGGTCTCGGGGGCCGGGGGCTGCGACGCCCGGGTGTGAGGGGTCTGGGTCTCGGGGGTCATGATGCGGCCTCCTGGCTCAGCGTGGCGGTGGCGGCGTGCATGACCCGCTCGGGCGTCGCCTCGTCCCGCGACAGCTCCGCGGTGAGCCGGCCCTCGCACACCACGAGAACGCGGTCGGCCATACCGAGGACCTCCGGCAGCTCCGAGCTGATCATGAGGATCGCCATACCCTGGCCGGCCAGCTCCGACAGGAGCCGATGGACCTCGGCCTTGGTGCCGACGTCGATGCCTCGGGTCGGCTCGTCGATGATGAGCAGGTCAGGCTTGGAGGCCAGCCACTTGGCGATGACCACCTTCTGCTGGTTGCCGCCGCTCATGGTGTTGGCCGCCATGTCCAGGGCGTTGGTCTTGACCTCGAGCCGGGCGGCCCACGGCGCGCTCGCCTTGTTCTCCCGGGCGCGGGTGATGAGGCCTGCCGTGGTCAGGTTCCTGCGGATGACGGAGGCGACGTTGTCGGCGACCGAAGCCTCGGTCACCAGTCCCTGCTTGCGACGGTCCTCGGGGATGAACGCCATCCCGGACCTGATCGCAGCGGTCGGACTCGTCGCCGGGACCTTGGCGCCCAACATCTTGACGCTTCCCGAGTCGTAGCGGTCGACGCCGAAGACTGCTCGCGCGATCTCGCTGCGGCCGGCGCCGACCAGGCCCGCGAGGCCGACGATCTCGCCGCGGCGGACCGTGAACGACACGTCGTGAAACGTTCCGGTGGAGTTGAGGCCCTCGACCTCGAGGACCACGTCGCCGACCTCGGTCTCGACCTTCGGGAACAGGTCGTCGACCTCGCGCCCGACCATGAGGTTGACGATCTCGCCGACCGAGGTCCCGGCGATGGTCCGGGTGTCGATGTACGAGCCGTCACGCATCACCGTCACCGTGTCGCAGAGCGAGAAGACCTCGTCGAACCGGTGCGAGATGAAGACGATGGCGCGGCCCTCGTCGCGCAGCTGGCGGGCGACCGTGAAGAGTCGCTCGACCTCGACTCCGGAGAGTGCGGCGGTCGGCTCGTCCATGATGAGGACCTTGGCGTCGAGCGAGATCGCCTTGGCGATCTCGATGATCTGCTGGTCCGCGATCGACAGGCCCAGCGCCAGGCGACGCGGGTCGATGTGGACGCCGAGTCCCTTGAACAGCCGCTCCGCCTCGGCGTACATCGCCGGCTTGTCGATCCGGCGGCCGCGGCCGAGGATCTGACGGCCCATGAAGATGTTCTCGGTGACCGACAGGTCGGGGAACAGGGTCGGCTCCTGGTAGATCACCGCGACGCCGGCCGCCTTGGACTCGGCGGTCGACCCGAAGTCGACCGGCTCGCCGTCCAGCAGGAACGTGCCGCCATCGCGCCGGTGCACACCGGCCACGATCTTCACCAGGGTCGACTTGCCGGCGCCGTTCTCGCCGACCAGCGCGTGGATCGAGCCGGCGCGGGCCTCGATGCTGCCCGACCTCAGAGCGACGACGGGGCCGAACGACTTCGACACGTCCCGCAGTTCGAGAATCGCGGATGGCCGCGGTTCGTTCATAGTGCACCTTGCCTCGTTGAAAGGTTTCAACCACGGAGAACGTACCGTGGCTCTCCCCCACCGTCAAGAGGTTGCGCCTCTTTCCTCAGAAACCCCCGTATGAGCACGAATCCGTGACCACTTCGATATACAGTGGTCGCGGTCCACGCCCCCTTGAAAAGTTTTAGGAATCCGCATGTCGGTCAGCGTGAAGGACGTCGCCCTGGCAGCAGGCGTGTCCCTGGGCACCGTCTCGAACGTGCTCAACCGGCCCGAGCGCGTCAGCGCCAAGACCCGCCAGCGCGTCGAGCGCGCCATGGCCGAGCTCAACTTCGTCCGCAACGAGAGCGCCCGCCTGCTCCGGGCCGGTCGCAGCAGCACCCTGGCCTACGTCGTCCTCGACGTCACGAACCCCTTCTTCACCGACGTCGCCCGCGGCATCGAGGACGCCGCCTCCGAGGCGGACCTCGTGCTCTACACGTGCAACAGCGACAACAGCCTGGACCGCGAGCGCGTCTACCTCAGCCGCCTCGAGGAGCAGCGGGTGGCCGGTGTGCTCGTGACACCGGTGAACCCCGAGGACGCCACCCTCGTGCAGGTGTCGCAGCGGGGCACACCCGTCGTCGTCGTCGACCGGCGCCGCGAGGACCGGTCGCTGTGCAGCGTCGCCGTCGACGACGTCCTCGGCGGCCGGCTCGCCGTCGAGCACCTCGTCGACCGCGGCCACCAGCGCATCGCCTTCGTCGGTGGTCCCGACACCATCGGCCAGGTGCGCGACCGGCGCGCCGGCGCGACCGCCGCGATCCGCGACGCCGGGCTGCCTGCGGACCACCTCGTGTCGGTCCACACGGACGCCCTGACCGTGGCCGCGGGCCGCCTCGCCGGTGCGCGCATCGCAGGCCTCCCCCGCTCCCGCCGCCCCAGCGCCGCCTTCTGCGCCAACGACCTCGTCGCGCTCGGGCTGCTCCAGCAGTGCGTCGCCCTCGGGATGGACGTCCCCGGCGATCTCGCGATCGTCGGCTACGACGACATCGAGTTCGCAGGCGCGGCCGCGGTGCCGCTGACGTCGGTCCGGCAGCCGCGCCACCTGCTGGGACAGCGGGCCGCCGAGCTCCTGCTCGAGGAGACGAGCGACCCCGACCACCGACACCAGCAGGTCGAGTTCATCCCCGAGATCGTCGCTCGCGCCTCGACGCTGGGCTGAGCGCGTCGCTGCCTGGCCGCTTCGCGGGTTGATGGCTGCCGGTGCCGGTGTGCCGACACGATCGTGCACCAACCCGCGAAGCATGCAGGCGCGTCCGCTGCGGGTCACTCATATGTCAGATGGTGCTCACGGCACAGGCCGGTGGGGCCCGCGGCGGCTGTGCCGCGGGCCCCACCGGTTGACTGCCGTGCTGTCAGGACACTGGCTTGAAGGTTGTCGTACCTGAACCGACGGTGTAGATCGCCCGCCCGTCCTTGACTCCCTCGAACGTGGCGTTGCCGTCGCCCGTGGCCGTGTAGCCGTTCGGGCCTGGGGCTGGCAGTGACACCGTTGCCTGGACGTTGACGGGGATGTTGACAGTCAGGTCGACACCACCGCTCTGCGCCCTGGTCCAGTCCACTGCAACCTCGCCACGCTGTGTCCACTGGGACCCCTTCGCGTGGTCGAGCCCCTTGTCCGGCGGGGCGATGGAGATCGTCGATGCGCCCGGGGCCGTGACGTCGATCCCGAGGAGGTACTTCAGCATGGACGTGATGCCGCGGGATCCCCAACCGTGAGACATGCTGTTCGACCCACTGATCGTCCAGTCCTCCCAGGCGAAGGTGCCGCCGGAGGCGATCGTCTGGCCGGGACCGAACCGGTCGGTTCGGGTCATCATGTCCACGATCGCATCGGGGCGGTTCGCCATGCCGAGGGCCTCCATCGTGACGCCCCAGTCCATCGGCGCGGTTCGGAGCCCCTGGGCTGCCATGTACTCCGCAATCGCAGCCCACCTATCCTTCGGCGCGACGCCCTCGAAGATCGAGAACGCCTGGGCCTGCTGGGATGGCGTCGCGACGAACGCGCCGCTGGCGTGGGCACCCTTGAGCGGCGATGCCAGGGTGATCCGCGCGCCGACCGAGTCGATCGCGGCGATCCGCAGCACCTCGCGGTCGTTCCCGGTCCCGATGACGAGCGTCGGCCCGGCGTTCGCCTCGCTGCCCTCCGCCGCGGTGAACCCCGTGACATCGTTCACCGAGATCGTGCTGTCGCCTGCCGCGGCAGCCGCGGCGAGCGTCGTGGAGGCCGGGAACAGCTGGTCCGTCGTCGCCGCCCCGACCGTCACGTTGTTGGCGTGCGCCTTGGCGACCGCCGGCGTGATGTCGATGCCGGTGCCGGACGCGCCGGCTGTCCCGATCGCGGTCACGGTGGCCACCTCCTTGAGTGCCCCGTTGGCGAAGTCGATCGCGATGGTGTCACCGACCTGGAACGGGGAGACACTCGCCACCTTGAGGTTGGTCGAACCCGCTGCGACGGCACCGGTGAGCGTCGTCGTGGCGGTCCTCAGCCCGTCGGAGTACAGCGCATCGCCGTCGACCCGCTGCACGGCGTTGATCTTCGCGGTCAGCTGGTCGGCGAAGCCGGTGTACTTGTCGGCGTTGACGTCGTCACCGAGTGCGGTTGCGACGCGCGCTGCCGTCCGGTAGACCCCGACGGCCTCGGCGGCGTGGATCGTGCGCGCACCGTTGTTGGTGAACACGTAGCCCAGCCGGGACGGCCAGTCGATGATCCCGTTCTGGTACGAGCCCGTGCCGCCAGGCAGCAGCCAGGTCAGACCGGCGGCGGCGCCTGTAGCTGGTTCGGCGTTGTGCACGTAGTCCACGTCCGCCTGCAGCGACGAGTAGGCAGACTCCAGGGTGGCCCGGTCGCCGGTCTGGAGGTAGTAGCCCCAGATCATGTCCGGGTACAGCGCGGTGTAGTCAGGGATGTCGCGCATGTTGTCCCCGTTCGGGTACACCGCGTTCAGCCGTCCGGTGCTCAGCACGCCGTATCCGGGGTAGGAACAGGGCGCCGCCGAGCAGTAGCCCGACGAGGTCGACTTCCACACATGCGACCCGGAGGCGATGAACTCCCGGATCGTCCGCTGGGTCGCGTTCCGCTCCCCCAGCGAGGCCATCGTCGCCAGGTTGACATCCACGCCGTCGCCGAGGAACTGGCCCTTCTCACGAGTCGGCGTGTCGACGAGGGTCTCCTGCGACGCGTACAGCCCGGAGCGCTGCAGCATGGTGAACACCTCGTCGAGCATCTCGTTGCCCGTCTCGAAGGTCGCTGCGTGACCTTCTGGCACCCACGTGTGCTGGATCACCGCGGCGATGTCGTCAGCGGTCAGGCTCTCGCCGGCGCCGGGAGCGTTGATCTGCAGGTAGCGCCAGCCCCAGTACGTGAATGCCTGAGCGGTCTGCTCGCCGGCCTTCTGGGTGTAGAACCAGGTCATCGTGCTGCCCTGGTTGTCGACGCTGGCCGTGCTCGCCCGAGTGCCGGCGACATAGCTGTTCGCGGTGTGGGCGCTGTCCAGCGCCCGGTCGAGGGTGATGCCCGTCCCGTTGGCGCCAGTCGTCCCGACGCTCGTGATGGTGCGCCGCTCGGGATGCCCGACGGGATGGCCCGGACCGGGGCCGTCGACCGTGATGGAGTCCCCGGCGACGAAGTTGGTCACAGAGTTGACCTTGATGGACGTCGCGCCCGCATCCACGGGGGCGGCGAGCAGTGTGTTGACCGGCAGGTACGCAGTCTGGACCGTGAGCGCCCGCCCGTCCGCACCCGCGGTGAAGTGGAGCTGCGGCACCGCCGAGATGACCTTGCCGAAGTCGGCGACGACGGTCCCGTCTGCCAGCGTCGTCACCGACACCGGGTGGACGGTCTCGTAGTCGAGGTCGGACACGTGTCCCACGAGGTGGGTGAAGCGATCCTGGGTCGGCGATGCCGGGCGGGGGTGCGGCCCGATGATGGTCGCAGCCTGCCAGGAGCTGTCGTCGAAGCCGACCGTGTCCCAGCCGGGGATCTCGAGCCGGGCGTCGTATCGCTCGATGCGGTCCCCGGAGTCGCTGGTGCGGTAGGTCAGGGTGCTGTTGGTGTAGGCGGTGTCCTTGGTGACCTTCCAGGTGCCGTCCGACACGAAGGCATCGCGGGTGCCATCGGCGTGGTCGACCACGACGCGGACCAGGACGCCCGAGGGACCGTTGGACGACACATCCGCCACGCCCGCGGCATGCGCGAGGCCGAGTGGCTTGTCGAGGGTCACTCCGGTGCCAGCGACGCCCGCCGTCCCGACGGCGGTGATGGTCCGGGTCTCGAGGCTGGCGCCGGTGTCGATGTTGATGACGTCCCCGACCACGAGACCGGAGACACTCGCCGGGTGGATGACGGTGTCACCCGCAGCGGTGGCGACCGCAAGGGTCGAGCTGTTCGTCACTGGGCCGTTGGCTCGGCCCTGGCAGGTGCAGGTGTGGTAGTAGGAGAGCATGCCGACCGCGAGCTGGTTCGCCGCGCCGCCCGTGGCCTGCTGGGCGGCAAGCGCCTGCTTGGTGATGTCGTGGACGTCGTACTGTGCTTCGCCCGGGTAGTCGAACGAGTCACCGCGGGCGATCGCCTCACCGTTGACGTGCAGCTCGTACTCGCCCATCCCCGACGTGTAGGCCCGTGCGCGAACGACCGGACTGGAGGAGTCGCTCAGCGCGAACTGCTTGCGCAGCAGTGTGAAGTCGACGGTGGAGTCGTTGCCGGAGGTGAGTCTCCGGATCCAGGTGGCGTTCCAGTCGCTGTCGGAGATCCCGGTGTCGAAGTAGGCCTTCGCCGACCATGCCGAGGAGGCCCCCTCGCGGTCCCAGGTGCGGACCTTCCAGCTGTAGCTCGTCCCGCTGTCGAGCGCCGGCCCACCGTACGGGACGTACGACTGGTCGGACGACGCGACCTTCCCGCTGTCCCAGACCTGGGAGTCATCACTTTCCCGGATGACCCGCAGCTCGTATGCCGTCTGCACCTCGTTCCCGTTGCCGTCCTGGGGCAACCACCCGAACTGGGGCACGCCCTCGACCGTCAGCGGGTGGGTCCGGTCGCCGACGGTCATGCCGATCGGCTTGTCCGGTTTCGTCTTCGAACTCGCGTCCACGGGTGGGGCGACCGACAGCGTCGCCAGCGCGACCACCGCCAGCGACACCCCGATTCGCCATCGCCGACCTGCGCTCATCTGCTCCTCCTCGAGTACCAGCGCAAACCAGAGGCAGCCCGCGGCGAGAACCTCCAGAACGCGAGTGCAGCGAACTCCCCTTGGAACGATTCAATTTTGGCGCCGCCAAGTTAACACGATGATCCATAGGCCATCAATGGGTGTGTCCGGATTCGGACAGGTGCCATGCGGTCGGTAGGCACCACGTGGGCCCCCACGACCACAGGGGACGGGGTTGAAACGCTGCAACTCGAACGCTCGTCGCACCGTAGCCGGCCGCTGACGGACCAGGCCGGCCCCCAGGCTGCGCAGGCCACGCCGACCGGGCTGCCCTGACGCTCTCGTCACAGGTGCGCGAGGTTGGCGAGCAGGAGGCACGTTGGACCTCGCGACCGTCGAGGCGTTCGAGCAGCGCGTCGCCGACATGCCTGAGGTCACCGAGCTACGCCGGATGTGCGGCCTGCCCGACTACTTCATCCGCATGCAGGTGCCCGACGCCGCTGCATACGAGCGCTGGCTCATCACCCGGCTCCTCGGCGACCCGGCGATCGCGCGGGTCGACTCGCGCATCACGATGAAGATCATCAAGAAAGACGCGCTGACCGTTGCCGGCACCAGGTGACACCGCCCGTATGCCGTCACCACAGTCGGGCGCGTAGCTCCGTGGCGAGCTCGTGGCGGGCCTGGTTCCCGATGAGGGTCGCACCTGGGAACCGGTAGAAGCCGTGTGGGACACCCAGGTAGGTCGTCGCGCGGACGGGGACTCCGGCGGCGGCCAGCCGGACGGCATACTCCACCCCGTCGTCGCGCAGCGAGTCCAGCTCCGCGGTCTGGACGAGAGCGGGCGGAAGGCCCTCGAGGTCGTGGGCCAGCAGGGGCGACAGGCGGGGGTCCTCGAGGTCGACGCCCGGCTCGACATAGCTGCTGAGGGCCTGCTCGATGTACGCGTGGGACAGGAGCGGACGGCTCGGCTCTCGATGGGCCGGCATGCTGCGCGTGGCGTCCGTGGCGGGACAGAGCAGGGCCTGCACGGCGATCCGAGGGCCGCCCTGGTCCCGCGCCTGGAGGCAGGTCGCGGCCGCGAGGTTGCCACCGGCACTCGCGCCGACGACCGCGAGCCGCTCGCCGTCGGCGCCCCAGCGTCCCGCGTTCGCCGCCACCCACCGGACAGCGTCGAACGCGTCGTCGTGCGCGACGGGAAACCGGTGCTCGGGAGCGAGGCGGTAGTCGACATTGACGACGACGGCCGGGAGTGCACGGGACAGGTACGAGCACAGGGGGTCGTCCTGGCGCGGCGTCCCGGAGGTGAAGCCGCCGCCGTGGAAGTACACGACAACAGGGAGCGAGCTCTCCATGCGGCCCGCGGCCGGGCCGACGGATCGGCTGCGGGATCGGCTGCGGGATCGGCTGCGGGGACGGCTGACGCGCAACGGAACTCGCTCACCGTCGCGGGCACGGAAGTCGGTGTCGAACCGCTCCACGTCCGCGTGCACCGGCCCGGTGACCCAGGAGAACGGAGCAAAGGTCGGAGGGACGCTCACACGCGACCGTCGCAGCGACGCGGTGTCTCGGACGTCGAGCCTCGTCGTCCCGCTCCGCTCGAGCGCGGCGACGAACAGCCGGGTCCGTAGCGGCATGCCCATGCCAGCGATTGTGGACTCGGTTCGACGGTCGTGAGGGCGGATCGCACGAACGTCACGCCTTGTCGCGCGGACGTGAGACCTTGGGACACGTACGACGTGCTCGCGCGACACAGCCCGGAAGGAGCCGGCATGAGCGACACGGCACCGGCGTCGGAACCCGGCCGGACGGCATACGTCTCCGCGGAGCAAAGAGCCCGCGAGGAGGCGCTGGTCGAGCGGGTCGTCGCCTCTTTCGCCGACACGGCCGACCCGCGGCTCCGGGAGGTCGTGCAGGCGGTCGTGCGGCACGTGCACGCACTCGTGCGCGAGGTCCGGCTCACGGAGCGCGAGTGGGACCAGGCCATCGCGTTCCTCACCGACGTGGGCCACCTGACCGACGACCGGCGCCAGGAGTTCGTCCTGCTGTCAGACGTGCTCGGGGTGTCGATGCAGACGATCGCGGTCAACAACGAGGCGTACGAGAACGCGACCGAGGCCACGGTCTTCGGCCCGTTCTTCGTGGAGTCCGCGCCGCGGATCGCGCAGGGCGGCGACATCGCGGCCGGGGCGCCGGGCGAGCCGTGCTGGGTCGAGGGCACGGTCACAGACACGCACGGTGAGCCTGTCGCCGGTGCGCGCATCGACGTGTGGGAGGCCGACGCGGACGGCTTCTACGACGTGCAGTATGCAGACGACCGCACGGCTGCCCGCGGATACCTGCACACGGGAGCCGACGGCGAGTACCGCTTCTGGGCCGTCACGCCGACGCCCTACCCGATCCCCGACGACGGGCCAGTCGGAAGGCTGCTCGAGGCCACGTCGCGGACTCCGATGCGTGCACCCCACCTGCACTTCATGGTTCGCGCCGACGGGCTGCGAACCCTCGTCACCCACATCTTCGTCAGCGGCGACGAGCACCTGGACACCGACAGTGTCTTCGGGGTCAAGGACTCGCTCGTCGTGGACTTCCTCTCGCAGCCGGCCGGCACGCCGACGCCGGACGGCCGTCACCTCGACGGCACCTGGTCGCGCACCCGCTTCGACATCGTCCTTGCTCCCGGCACCGACTGACGATCGGGCCGTTTTGGAGGATTCCGCGCTTTTTGCATGACTGGCGAAGAATGCCCAGATGCGCGGAGGTCGCGGCTTTCTCGAATTCGATGAGACCGGATGAGAGCCGGAGGATACTCGTGCCCAGAAGTTCGTTCGCGAAACCACATGGATGGCGTCCGACCTCACGACACTCAGCCCTGGTGCACCAGCAGCGACGCCATCCGGGAAGGGGCGACCATGAGCGGGATCCAGGCGACTCAGGAACCGCAAGACACACGTCCAGGACCTGGCTCCAAGCCGGTTTCTGCCACAGGCGTGGTGATCGTCGCGAGCCTGATGGCGCTGACCGCGGCGTTCGCACTGTATGCCCTGTGGAGCTTCTGGCCCGCTCCGCTCGCCCCGAGCCTCGCGGCTCCGCCACCAGCGAAGTTCACCTATTTCCGATGGGAGGTCACGCTCACCCGGGACCAGCAGTATTTCGTCATCGTCGCCGTTGCCGGCGTCATCGGCTCGATGCTCTACGGACTGCGTTCGCTGGCGAAATACGTCGGCGAGCGCAAGTTCGTCAAGAGCTGGATCCCGTCCTATCTGCTCCTCCCGTTCATCGGGGCCGTCATCGCCACGATCGTCTACCTCGCCCTTCGGGCGGGACTCCTGCCTGGCGCGAACAGCGCGAGCCAGCCTGACGCCTTCGGCATCACGGCCATCGCTGCGATGGTCGGGTGGTTCTCCGCACAGGCCGCGGAGAAGATGAAGGAAGTCTTCCAAACCCTGTTCACCAAGCCCGATCCGGGCAGCGACTCCATCACCGCGCCGACCACCGCGACGATGACAGGCTTCAGCCCGGCAGAAGGCCCTGCAGGCACCACGGTCAGCATCACGGGCACCGGCCTCACCTCGGTGAAACGCGTGCTCTTCACCGCGGATGCGGAGGCAAGAATCCTGAGCCAGACCGACACCACGCTGGACGTCGAGGTGCCGGGAGACGCTCAGGACGGGTCGATCACTCTCGACACCGGCACGAGCCAGGTGACCAGCACCGATATCTTCACGGTCAGCCCGCCACCCTCGGACGGGTCAGACTCGGACGACGACGACACCGGCAATATCGTGGTCGTGAACGCACAGCCAGGCCAGCCTGGGGCCGGCGGGCCGCCTGGGGCCGACGGCCCGATGAGCCCTCAGCCGGCGGGCGGCGGGCCGGCGGACGGAGGGCCGGCGAGCGGGGGGCCGGCAGGCATCTCGCCCGACGACCTTGGACTGGTCGGGACGACGGACGATCTGGCGGCCGTTGGCGACCTGGGCTCCGCCGGACGCGTCGGCAGCACAGAGGAACTGGAGGCCGTAGGCTCCGGGGAACTGGAGCCCGTAGGCTCCGCGACTGACGCCGGGGAGCCCTGAGCACCTGGTCCTCGCGCTGGGCCGGGTGCTGGCTGCTCCAGGGCTGCCGACGGGACCGGCCCACGGCCGCTGGATGCCGGCGGCCCCTCCGATGCAACCTCAGCTCACGCGGCGCCGAGCTGCGCCTTGACCTTGTCGACGAGCTTGTCCGCATTCGCCGGGGTCAGCCCGACATCCAGCCCGGCCTGGCGCACGATGGGCCCAAGTACCCCGGCCAGGGACGTGGCGAGCGTCTTGTCGCTGACCACCTTGTTGCTGATGTCCGTGAGCAGCTTAGTGACGTTGTTCAGCGCGATCTGGTTCTGCGCCGTTCGCCAGTTCGCCATGACCTGGTATGACAGAGCCTTGTACTGCTTCGGGAGATCGTGATCCGCCGGGTTGGGGTCGTGGTTGGTCAGCGGCACCTGCCAGACGGCGCTGGGAACCCCTTTGAGCTCCTCGCGGATCACTTGTCTCAGTTCGTCGATCGAAGCCATGATGTCCTCCTCAGGCTGAGTCTGCTGTGCAGTGAGTAGTGCCGGCGCCGCGCCACCCATCTGTTTTCGTGCCCAGATGATTCCCTCTTGCCAGGTGCGTCGGGGGGTCGGGCTGGGAGAGGGATCGCGGCTGCTCGGGTTGAGCCCGTTCTTGCCCTTGCGCTGGGCCTCGAGCTGGTACGCCACGGGCTGGTTGTGCGGGCAGCCGTTGAGCACGCCGTGAAGGTGCTGGTTGCTGGCGAAGACACCGGTATCGCGGCGCCAGGCCGCGGGCGCGCCCATCTCGCGAAAGATCTGGACCCACGCGTCACTGCGCTGGTGCAGGTCGAATGCGCCGCCGCGACGATGGGTTCCTTTGGACGCCGGAGCGTCGCCTGTCAGCTGGATGATGTCCAGGTTGTGCTTGATGAGCCCACGGCTCAGCCCGAGCTGCTCCGCGACCGGGAGCCATTTCGCCATACAGGTGCAGGCCGTGAAGGTGCCAGATGGATGCACGAATCGGACGAAGCCTTTGTCCGAGGGCTTGGCCAGGCGCATCATGGCGATTCCCTCCTGGGAGTGAGTCGGTCCGTCATCGGTCGTTCAGTCGTGTATGGGACCGTCCTCGACCGTGGCGACCGATGACGACCCATTGTGTGCGTATGCCGCCAAACGTCACCTCACAGTTTCCCAGCCTCGCCACTCGGCGTCCAAGGTTTCGCAACACTGCGGCATAGCCCCCGGCCAAGGGTGCTGGGGCAAGCGACCGAACTTCATAGCCGCGTCACAGGGGCAGAGCGGTATCTGGCCGTCTCGGTATGCCGTCGGTATGGGTGAGGCGGCCGGCTCACCTGCCGGACGAGGCGCCTCGGCTTCACACACAGCACGAGGAGACTTCCCATGTTTGTACCCATCACCGCGACTCCCAGTCCCAGTCCGAGTCCCAGTCCCACGACGACTGTCGCTGTCGTCGCGGCCGGCGATACCTCGACGGTCTCGGCTGGCACCATCGGGGGCGCCACGCTCGGGACGCTGGTCCTCTGGCTCGCCTTGGCCCTCGTGGTCACCGGCGTCCTGGTCTTCCTGATCCGGTTGGTGTTCTCGAAGGGGAAGGACGGCGAGTCGTCGGAGGACAAGTCGGTCGTTCGCGGCTGGCTAGCCATCCTGCTTGTCTCGGGTCTGCTGCTGTTCTGCGCGGTCTCGTTCTTCGTCACGGATGCGGCTCCACGCAACTTGCTGATCGGCGGCATCGTGGCATCGGCCGGCACCGTGACCGCGTTCTACTTCGCGTCGAAGTCCAACGAGCAGACGCAGAAGAACTTCCTGGACGCCGCCTTTGGCACCTCGTCGGTGGACTTTCCTGGGCTCGAGGACATGACCATCGCGCAGGCCCAACGCGTGCTCAACAATCTCAAGCTCAACTCGGTGCTGAACCCATCGACTGCGCAGCCGGGCGACCGTGTGCGCACCACAGTCCCGGCGGCCGGGACCAAGGTCAAAGCCGGGGACGTCGTCACGCTCAGCACCTGAGCGCTGCTGGAACCGTGTGAGATCTAAGTCGGCTCAGTAGCCTCCATACGGGGTCGTTGCCGCCGTCATGATCGACGGCGCCAGCAGCGTCGACGAGTCCGCCGCCTAGCGACGGGGCGCACGGCGGGAGGGCGCGGTCGGGGCACAGGTCGCCCGCGCTGTCGTCAGAACAGCACATGGGACGACGTGTGCCCCGACCTGACCTCGGTGGTGCCTGAGCCTCGGCGACCCTCAGTCGCGCGGGGCCACCCGGAGGGTCACCTCGGCGGCCTTCGGCCCCACGACCGTGCCGACGATCTGCGGGCCGTAGCGGTCGTACTTCGCGTGGTATGCCGCGTCGACCCTGTCGTGGACGTCCGCGGCAGGTGCCTCGAACGTCACGTCACGTTCGACACCGCCGGCACGAACGCGGCCCTTGCCGCTGCGGCGGGCTCGGCGGAACCACGGGTTGTCGCTGCCATACGCCGACCGGATGTACAGGTCATCGCCGACCTTGACGCCCCAGATGGTGACGTAGCGGCGCAGTGAGCCGTCGGCCCGTTCCGAGGTGACGTGCAGCTCTGTCGCGCCGCCGATCCGGTCGAGCTCCGCCGGGTTCCACGCTGTGCTCATGTCCGAGCTTTCTCGTGTTTCACGTCATCGAGTCAACCCCTTGCCGGCGCGGAACGGGAGTCCCGGCCGTTACGGGTACTGGCAGTGCCTCCCAGGTCACCGGAACCTCGTCGAGCTGATCGGCGAGCTCCCGCGGCTTACCGGGCGCTGCCGTCTCGGCAGCGAGCTGGTCTGCGCCTCAACGTGGTTCGCCGAGCACGATCTTCGCGTCGACGTTCTGCCCCTGACGCAGGAGGACGACCGCGACGCTGTCACCGACGTTGCGCTTCAGGGTCTGCAGGACCAGCTGCTCCAGCGAGCGCGCGGACTGCCCGTCGATGCCGACGATGACGTCGCCGAGCTTGACCCCCGCCTTGTCCGCGGGGCCGCCGGGGTCGACGCTCGTGACGAAGAGCCCCTGCGGCGCACCACCGGCCTCGGCCACGAGCGCCTGAGCGGTGAGCCCCAGGTCCGGGTGCAGCGCCCGGCCGGTGCTGATGAGCTGGTCGGCGATGGGGTTCGCCAGGTCGATCGGGATCGCGAACCCGACTCCGACGCTGCCGCCTCCGCCGACTCCCTCGGCGTTCGGCACGGTGGAGATCGCGGTGTTGACCCCGATCAGCTCACCCGCGCAGTCCACGAGCGGACCGCCGCTGTTGCCGGGGTTGATCGACGCATCCGTCTGGATCGCGTCGATGAGGTGCGCCGTGCCGGAGGAGAGCGGAACCGTGATCTGGCGACCGAGCGCGCTGACGATGCCGGCGGTCACGGTGCTCTGCAACCCGAGTGGCGCACCGAGCGCGACGACCGGCTGGCCCGCCCGGAGCGACCCCGACGTGCCGATCGTGATGAGCGGCCGGTCCACAGCGCCGTCCGACGCCTTGATGACCGCCAGGTCGGTCGCGGGGTCGCTGCCGACGACGGTCGCGTCCGTGTGCTCGCCGTCGGAGTACTCGACCCTGAGGGCGCCTCCCGAGATGACCGGGGCGATGACGTGGTAGTTGGTCAGCACGTACCCGTCCGGTCGGATCAGCTGCCCGGTGCCGTTGCCCGAGCCGGACTCGCCGGACGTCAGCACCGTCACCACTGACGGCAGGGTCCGCTGCGCGAGATCGACACTGCGACAGGCACGGTCGTCACCAGGAGCCAGCCGGGCCATCGTCAGGGCACCGACCGCTCCGCCGACGATCCCGGCGACCAGCAGCGCACCGACGAGCGTGCCGGTCGACCACACGCGCCTGCCCGGTTCAGGGCTGGTTGCTTCAGTCGCGCCTGGTTCTGGCTCTGCTGTGCCTAGGGGCTCTGACGGCTGGTCTGACACGGTGGCTCCTTCACGCGGCCGGCCTATGACTGCCGGAACGACCGGAACGGGGTCATGGCCGCAGTCGAGCCATGACCCATCCACGGTGCCACGAGTCCCTCGATCTGGTTAACCAGTCGACGAAGCAATGCTGCCGGGATCGCCGCCTCAGCCTTCAGGAGGTGAGCGTCGGCGGCGGCACGTTCCTCAGGCGCGCAGCGCGGTCGCGAGGTCGCGGAACTCCTCGATGAGGATCGCCATGTCGGCATCTGTGTGCGCGAGCGAGACGAGCCACTGCTCGTCGAGTCCGGGCGGCGTGAGCACACCGCGGTTGACGCCCCACAGCCAGGACAGCTCGGCCAGGCCGAAGTCCGTGGCCTTGTAGTCGCGGTAGTTGCGCACCGGCGTCGCAGACCACGTCACGCAGCCCTTGACTCCCATCCCGACGGTGTGTGCGGGCAGCTCGTGCGCCCGGATGATCTCGTCCATCGCGTCCATCGCGCGGTTGTTCATCGCCTCGGCGACGTCGAGCGCCTCCACCGTGCAGATCTCGTCGACGGCACGGGCTGCAGCCATCACCAGCGGGTTGCCGTTGTAGGTGCCGAAGTGCGCCATCCGTCCATCGACGACGACCTCCATGACCTCTCGCTTGCCACCGAACGCCGCGAGCGGCAGCCCGCCACCGATCGACTTGGCAAGGGTGATGAGGTCGGGCTGCACGCCGAGTCGCTGGGCCGCGCCGGCATACCCTGCGGTGAGGCCCGTCTTGACCTCGTCGAAGATGAGGACGACGCCGAACTGGTCGCACAGCGCGCGGACGCCGGCAAGGTACCCCTCGTCGGGCACGACGATGGACAGGTTCTCGATGACGGGCTCGACGACCAGCGCGGCGACGTCGGAGCCGTGCTCGGCGAGGACACGCTCGAGCTGCCCGAGGTCGTTGTAGGCGATGACGTGCACCGTGCCCGCCTCGACGTCGAACGGCACCTCGGGCACCGGCGCCTCGGCCGGGCCGATGTCGGCGAGGTCTGGCTTGACCGACACCTGGAGGCCGTCGTAGCCGCCGTGGTAGCCACCCTCGATCTTGATGATCGCCTTGCGCCGCGTGAACGCCCGGGCGCACCTGATCGCGTACATCAGCGACTCGGTGCCGGAGTTGGTGAAGCGCAGCATGTCGAGCCCGAAGCGCGCCTGGAAGCGCTCGGCCATCTCGGTCGCCTGCGGCGACGGCGTGACGAAGAGGGTGCCGGTGTCGTTGAGCGCCTCGCTGACGTACTCGACGACGCGTGGGTTGAGGTGGCCCACGAGCATGGCGCCGAAGCCCATCGACAGGTCGAGCAGGCGGGTGCCGTCGACGTCCGTGAGCCACGCGCCACGGGCGGACGCGATCGAGATCGGGTACGGCTCCCAGTGCTGGAACGAGCTGGTCACGCCGAGCGGCAGCGACCTGCTCGCGCGGGCGTTGTGCTCGCCAGAGGCCTGTGACCAGGACGTGAACCGCTCCCACTCGGCTGCGAGCAGCCGCTCGACGCGTCCTGGGTCGATGGGCCGCGCGTCCACCGGCAGGTTGCGCCGGGTCGCCGGGTCATGGGCGGGAAGTGCCTGCGTCGTCTCGGTCATGTCGTGCCTCCTCACGTGCCACCGTGGTCGGTGGAAGCGATGCGCCCGATGCTACCGATTCAGTGGTTTGGATCGCAACTCGCCACCGATCACATCTGTTCGAGGACGTGAGACCTTCGGATCCCGTATGTCGTCCCGTGTGACCCCCGGCGGGGAACGAGCCATCGCTGCTCGCCCGCGATCACCAGTGCACCGGTGCGTCCGCTACGCCGCATGGCACGCGTCCTGGCACGGGAGGCGGCGTCCATAGCGAGATCCCGTCCCCGACAGCCTCCGGCTCCTCGAACTCTGCTCCGCATTCCGGAGCAGAGTTCGAGGGCCTCGGCGGGCCAGGTGGCCGGCGTCAGCGCACCACGACGAGCAGACCTTCAGGCAGGGCTCACCGCCCCGGGGGTGTCCTCAGTCCCAAGGCCGGCCACCTGGGTCGCGGCCTCGGCGAGTGTCGTCACCCGGTCGGGCGTCCACGGTCCGGTGGTGATGACGCTCGCATGCTGGATCCCGAGCTCGGCGAAGGTCTCGCAACGGGCAGCGAACGACTCCGCCGACTCGTCGGGAGCAAGGCGCGTGGAGATCACCTTCTCGATCTGGTCGTACGGCCGACCGATGTCCTCACAGCAGGCGCGCAGCACCTCGAGCTTGTGCCGCACGGTCTCCCCGCCGTCCGGGATGTCGAAGACGTTGCACAGGTCTGCGTACTGCGCCACGAGCGGCAGCGTGCGCTTCTCCCCCGTGCCGCCGATGAGGATCGGCGGGTGGGGGGTCGAGATCGGCAGCGGGCTGCCGACCGGAGCCTCCAGCGTGTAGTACCTGCCGTGGAACGGCGACTCGTCTCCGGCCCACATGCGCTGCGCGATCTGGAGCAGCTCGTCGAGCATGTCGAACCGCTGCCGCACCGGCGGGAGTGACAGCCCCATCGCGGCGGCCTCCTCACCGTGGTACCCGGCCCCCACGCCGAACATCGCGCGGCCGTCGGACAGCACGTCCAGCGTCGTCACGGCCTTGACCAGCAGTGCGGGCGGGCGGAAGGTCACCGCTGTGACGAGCGTGCCCAGCCGCACTCGCGAGGTCCGTGCGGCGAGGAACCCGAGGGTCGTGTACGCCTCGAACATCTCGGTCTCCCCCGGGCGGGCGCCGTACGGATCCGCCTGCAGCAGATGGTCCGCCACCCACAGCGTATGGAGCCCCCCAGCATCAGCCGCCTCGGCGATCTCAGCGAGCTGCTCCCCCAACCGTCGACGTTCGTCCCGCCACGAGAAGATGGTGACACTCATGCTCAGCCTCACGGCATACCTCCTTGGTCGACGAAGGCCGTGCGCTTCTGCTCTGACCACCATGGCAGACCCGCACGCGGTGACAGCACGCGCACGTCACCGACGGCAGCCGCCCGGTCAGCCGCGCCCGGTCTCCGAGGACTCGTCGCCGACGTCGCCGTCGCCCCCAGTGCCCTCGTCCGGCGACTCGAGCACCCACGACGTCCCGTCATGGCGCAGGCGGACGAGCGCCCCTGGCGGGAAGTCGTCGAGCGCGGCACCCGACAACGGCACGGACCCGTCGGCCGACACGACGGCATACTCCTCGCCTAGCCGGCCTTCCGAGCCGACGCGCCCGTCGCGGATCGTCACGGTGCGCGGCAGCCGGGCAGCGACCTCGGGGTCGTGGGTCACGACGATGACGGTCGAGCCGAGGCGCGAGCTGATGTCGTGCAGGGCGTCCAGGACGCGGTCGCGGGACTCGTGGTCGAGCTGGCTCGTGGGCTCGTCGCCGAGGAGCAGCCCTGGGAAACAAGCGATCCCGACGGCGATCGCTGACAGCTGGAGCTGGCCGGGCGTGAGCGTGTCGAGCTCCTGGTCAGCGATGGCCTCGATGCCGAGCAGCGCCAGAACCTCGCGGACCTCAGGCACGTCGCGGCCGATCCGGCGCGCCCGCCGTTGTGCGAAGGCGACGTTCTGACGCGGCGTGAGGTACGGCAGCAGGTTGCGTCCGGCGCCTTGGAGCACGAGGCCGACGTCACCGGCACGGAACTCGTCGAGCTGAGACGGGCCCATCCCCTTGATGTCGTGATGGCCGATGAGCACGCGTCCCGCGCTCGGCTCGAGCAGCCCGCCGAACACGGTGAGCAGAGTCGACTTGCCGGCGCCGCTCGGGCCGAGGAGGCCGACGACCTCCCCGGAGCGCACCTGTAGGTCGATGCCCGACAGGGCCGCCACATCGTGACCCTCCGAACGGTAGATGACGACGAGGCCCCGGGTCGTCACGTCGAGTCCACGGCGCTCGTGCGACGGGGAAGCCGACGCCGCAAGGGTTTTCGCGGTGACCCGCGCGGACGCGGTCATGACTGGTCCCTCACTCGCGAGACGACAGCTCGTCGCGCGAGCCAGAGGCCGAGGACGGTGCCCACGGCACCGAGCCACACGAACGTCAGCGCAGCCACCGCGACCATCGGTCCGGTCGCGGGATCCAGGTCGCGCACGAACGTGTCCGACGGGGTCGTGAAGAAGGGGACGAGGCCCAGCGACAGCTGGGCCCCGACGTAGCCGCACACGGCGCCCACGACGACCGCCGACCCGATGACGACGACCTGCTCCGCCACGACGACGCGACGGATGCGTCGCTCGGGCACGCCGGCGAGCCGGAGGGTCGCGAGATCCTTGGACCGGGTGCGCCACGACGTCACCGTCAGCAGCAGCAGGACGAGGGCGCTGAGCACCAGCGCGAGGATGCCCATGACGAGTGCGAGCCGCAGCGACCATGCCGAGGCGGAGCGGTCGAACGTCGCGACGACCTCGGCGCGCTCGGTCGTGCCGCGCACCGCGATGCCGGCGCCGACGAGTGCCCGCTTCACCGTTCCAACCCTGTTCGGGTCTGAGATCCAGACCTCGAGCTCGCCTGTGGCGTAAAGGCGCTGGGTTCGCTGGGCGAGCGCGTCGTAGCTGACGAGCGTGACGTTCGTGCGACCACCGGGAGCGACTCGAGCCCGTCCGAGCTCGGTGACGTTGACATTGTCGCCGAGGAAGCCGAGGGCCGACGTCGCCGTTGGCGTCTTGCCCTCCGTCGCCGGCACGACGATGGCCGGCACCGGGGGCGGGCTCGCCGTCACCGAGACGATCCCGCCGGTGGAGCCGAACGACAGCACCGCCGAGTCGGGGCGGCTCCGGTCGGGCGTGAGCTCCCCGAAGCCGGGCCGGTCCCAGGCAAGCTGAGCCGGGCCGTATGCCGTCCCGGAGCCCATCCAGGCGAGCCCGCCGAGAGCGAGCGGCGCGGACGCAGACCCGCGTATGCCGTCCAGCCGGACGTGGCCGAGGATGAGGCGTGTCTCGTCCGGGGTGCGGTCGAGCGAGATGCCGGTGAGGGTGCACGCGTTGGGATCACATGGGACCGCAGCCTTCAACCGCACCGGCCCGTTCGGCCTGAACGGGATCGCCCCGACCACGACGACGCTCGCCTCGCCGCGCGCGTCGGTGAGCTCTGCGCGCAGCAGCAGCTCGTTGCGCATGCGCGGCCCAGGGGCGTCGCCCGGGCGGCTCGGGTCGGAGCCGGTTGGCGGCGGACCCGGAACAACCTTGTCGACGACGACGTCGGAGACCGTCACGCTGATCGTGCGGCCGACGATCTCGGTGGACGCTCCTGCCCGGGTCGACAGGCGGCTCCAGTCGACCGAGTCGGCGTCGGCGCGGTCGGCTCTCCCGGGCTCGGCGGCCGCGACGTTGTCTGCGGCGGCCGCGACGTTGTCTGTGACGGCCGTGCCTGCCGTGCCTGCCGTGCCTGCCGTGCCTGCCGTGCCTGCCGTGCCTGCCGTGTTGGCCGCGCCGCCAGACGGAGGGTTCGCGATCCGGCCCATCGCCTCCGGGACGACCGCCATCGTGCCCAGCGACGACGGGTTGCTGGCGCTCAGCTGGGCGACGGGCGCGGTGAACGAGGATGCCGGGTCGAGGGTGCGAAGCAGCTGGCGGAGCGCCACCGGGTCCTTGGAGTCGGTGCGCAGCACGACCTGGGCTCCGGTCTCGAGCGATGCCCGCTGCTCGCGGTTGCGTTCGGCGACGAGGAAGGCGTCGGTCGCGAAGACGAGCAGCGCGGTCGCAACGGTGACGATGGCCACGAGGCGGCGGACGGCGGGACGTCTCGCCAGCTGGACACCGGTGAGCCCAGACGTGACCCGGCCGCGGCGCAGCGCGGCTCGGCCCACCGCGGCGGCGACGGGCACGATGACGAGAGCGAGCAGCAGGCCGACGGCCAGGGCGAGGAGCACGGGCGTCGCCATCGCGAGCGGACCCGAGACGTTGCCGCTGACGATCGTGACGACCCCGGCGGCGGCCACGGTGATGACGACGGCGTCGAGCATCCCGACGGCGAGGAGCCGTTGGCGCGGTGGGACGCTGCGCAGCAAGGATGGGATCGGTTCTCGCAGAGCGGATCTCGTCGCGAGGAGGACCGCACCAAGGCCACCTGCGAGCGCGCCGAGCGCGGCGGCATACGCCCACACCGGCACGTCGAGGGGCACCCCCGCAGGGAGCCAGAACCGTGCGGCCACGAGGTCGACGAGCACCGCGATGCCGAAGCCGACGGGCACGCCGAGGGCGACCAGGGTGCCGAGCTCGGCGACGACAAGCCGGCGCGCGCCGGCGACACCCTCGCCGCGAAGCCGGGCGAGGGCGATCTCAGGACGGCGCTGTTCGACAGCAGCGGCGCAGGCGAGCCCGAGGACGACCACCGCGAGCAGTGCGAGCTGCCCGAGCAGGAGTGGCACGAGGAGCGACGCCTGCTGCTGACCGAGCACGACCGTCTCCCCGATCCGGTCGAGACCGGTGGTGAGGGTCGTCGGCGAGACATCGTCTCCGAAGTTCTGGGTCGCCTTCTCGATGGCCGCCACCAGACCGGGGAGCTCGTCGACGCCGACGTCGGCACGACGCAGCGCGTGAGTCACGGTCAGCGTCGTGCTCTCCGGGTGCGCGTCGAAGAACGCTGGCGCGACGATCGGGGTGTCGACCTGGGCTGCGGTCGAGAGCCCGCGGCTGACCACCGTGCCGGCGCGGCCCGTGAGCGTGACGTTCCACCAGTAGGCCTCGTCGGCGACTGGGTCGTAGGTGCCGACGAGGCGAGCCATGGCCGGCTGCTTGCGTGGCCCGGTCTGTCCGCCCGCGGCGGCGTCGAACCCGACCGTGTCGCCGACCCGCCAGCCCTCGAAAGCGGCCTCGGCGCTGGAGACGATGAGCTCGTTGGCCGCCGTCGGACACCGGCCGGAGGTGAGGACCAGCCGGGTGCACCCCGCGAGCGGCGCATACGCCGTCGTCACGACTCCCTGGCGACCGCGCTTGTCCGACATGGTGAGCATGACCTGTCCCGACACCATCGCCGTCGCCGGCTCGAGCACGGCCGCGAGGGTGGGCGGGATGACCTTCTCGACAGTCGCGGGCGTCGGCACCTGCCGCCCGCCGTACGGGGTCGACTGCGTGACCACCACGCCCGTCGCAAGGACGCTGGCGCGGTCGAGGGCGTCCCGCGCGAGTCCATGCTGGAGCGAGCGGGCGTAGAGCGGCCCGAGGACCGCGCTCGCCGTGACGAGCGCCGAGAGGAGGACCAGCGACACGGCCTGCGCGCGGCGGTGGTTGATCGTGGCCCACACCGTCGTGAACGGGCCGAGTCCCCCGGGCCTGGTTGTGCCGGAGCCCTTCACCTGGACCACGCGACCCGTCCTTCGTCGAGGTGGATCCCGTGCGAACCGGTGGCTGCCGCCTCCGGGTCGTGGGTGGCCATGACGACGGTCGTGCCTGCCGCGGCGGTGTCGTGCAGCAGTGCGAGGACGCGCTCGCGGTTGGCGTGGTCGAGCTCGGAGGTGGGCTCGTCGGCGAGCAGCACCCGCGGTCGACCCGCGAGGGCGCGCGCGACGGCGACCCGCTGCTGCTGCCCTCCGGACAGCTCTTCGACGAGGTGGTTGCCCGACTCCTCGAGCCCGACCGCGGCCAGCGCCTCCCGAACGCGCTCATGGGCCTCGCCCGCCGTGACACCGGCCTCGAGCAGCGGGACGAGGCAGTTCTCGGTGGCGGTGAGCACCGACGCGAGTCCGTTGCCCTGCGGGATGAGCCCGACTCCGAGGCGGACGGTGGCATCCCGGTCGCCGCTCGGGGCCACGTCTGCCTCGCCGACGCGAACGGTGCCGCTGACCTTCGCCGTTGCCGCGAGGGCGCCTGCGAGCGACCAGAGCAGGGTGGACTTGCCCGCACCCGACGGGCCTGTGACAGCGAGCAGCGCGGCGGGCGGCGCCGTGACCGACACCCCCTCGAGTGCGACGACGCGTCCGAACGACACCGTCAGACCTTCAGCGCGCACCTCGACGCGAGTCGTGACACCCTCGGTCACGTCGCTGCGGCCCCGTCGCAGGCCCCGTCCCCTGCCCCGCTGGTATGCCGTCTCGCCGGGCCCTGCCTGCCGTCCCACCCGCGCGTCCCCCTCGTCGCCCGTCGTCCACCCGCCGTTGCCCGTCGATGTCACGGTGCCGGGGCAGTATCACCCGCCGCGGCGCGCTCCGGACCGGCAGGGGGCCGCGCCCGGTGCTGATCGTGACCCTTTCGCAACGCGCCGGTGGGCGTCGGGCAGCGTAGGTCGCTCCCGTCTCCGCGTCTCCGCGTGCTCAGTCGCGGCGCCTGAGGACGGCTGCGCCGACGAGGACCAGCAGGACCGCGACGGTCATGCAGATGCCGAGCTCGAGGAGCTGAAAGGTCCAGAAGCGATCCGCGGGCTGGTAGATCAGGACGGTCGGGTATCCGGAGCCAGGCTTGGGGATCTTGGTCTCCATGACCCAGTCGCCCGCGGCACCGGACGGCAGGACTGCAGGAGGGCGGTCGGTGTACGCCACCGTCAGCGGCGTCATGAAGCGCCCGCGCAGGACGTTCTCGACGACGAGCCGGACCGCGAGCCAGCCTGCGAGGGTGACGGCGAGCGCGGGCAGCGTGCGCCGCAGGAGCCCTCCGGCCGTCACGCCGATCGCGAACGCGAGAAGCGCATACCCGAGCGGGACGATGCCGAGCACGTCGAACCCGCCAGGGGCGAAGCGTCCGTCGAGCTCGTCCGATGGACCGCGCCAGTACGTGATGGCGGCGGTCAGTGCCGTCTGCGCAGCAGCGACGACGGCGGCCGCCACGAGCACTCGGCTGGCGAACCAGCGGCCGCGGGTCACCGACTGCGTCCGAGCGAGCCGGATGGTTCCCGTCTCGTGCTCGCGAGCAAGCAGGGGCGCTCCGACGAAGACACCGATCACCCCCGACAGGAGCGCGACGTACGAGACGACCGGCTGACCCCCCGTGAGCGAGTTCAGTGTTCGGTAGAACGTCAGCGCCTGGTCCGAGCAGGTCTGTCGAGAGCCCCCGTGTGCCAGGCAGGCGAGCAGACCACTCGAGTCGATGACCTCGCGCAGGTGGAGTCCGGTGACGACGAGATATGCCGTCAGCACCATCACGAAGACAGCCGAGCCGACCGCGGCCGGACGGGTGAGCCGCCAGCTGACCCAGGTCATCGGACACCTCGCAGCATGGCGCCGTCGCCGGCATACGTCCCGGCATCGGGGTCACGCAGGTAGGTCAGGACCAGCTCTTCGAGCCCGACCGGGCGGCTGTCCCACCTGGGGTCGGCGACCGGTTCGGACCCCAGCTCCACGACGAGTGTGGTCTGTCGCTCGTGCGTAGCGCTGGCGAGCACTTGGCGCAGGCCCGCGGGGGGTGTGGAAGCGGTGGTCCCGAGTAGGACGCGATGGCGGTCGAGCAGCGCGTCGATCGGGCCCTGCACCTGCACCCGGCCCTGCGCGAGCACGACGAGATGGTCGCAGGCTCGTCCGAGCTCCGACACGACGTGCGAGGAGAGGATGACGGTCGTGCCACGGTCGACTGCGTCGGCAAGGACGGCCGACATGAACTCGTGCCGCGCCAGCGGGTCGAGGCTGGCGACCGGCTCGTCGAGGACGAGCAGGCGAGGTCGCCTCGCGAGCGCCAGCGTCAGCGCGACCTGCGCCTGCTGGCCGCCCGAGAGCTCGTTCGCCTTGTGGCGCAACGGAATCCCGAGAGCGGACAGGTACTGACGTGCAAACGGGTCGTCCCAGGACGGGTTCATGCATCGCCCGAGGCGGAGCAGGTCGGCAACACTGAGGCCCCCGTAGAGAGGGTGGTCCTGGGCAAGGTAGGCCACCGAGGCCAGCGCGGCGACCGAGGACGCGGGTTGGCGCCCGAAGACGCTGACGCTTCCGGCGGTCGGGCGCAGCAGCCCGACAGCCAGCTGCAGCAGCGTCGTCTTGCCCGCGCCGTTGGGCCCGACCAGCGCGGTGATCGTGCCTGGCTCGACAGCGAGGCTGCATGCGCGCAGCGCCCAGATCTTCCCGTAGGCCTTTCCCAGGCCGGTGGTCTCGAGGGCGGGACGGGGCTCTTTGGTGCTCATGCGATGCCCTCGTCTGCAGAGATCTCGTGCAGCGTGGCGGAGAAGAGGGAGCGGATGTCCTGGTCGTCGAGGCCCTGGCTGCGCGCAGACCCGATCCAGGCCGCCAACCGGCGCTGAAGTGCCGGGTATCCGGCCGCCGTCGACGGTGCGACGTCGTCCCGGATGAAGGTGCCGAGGCCGGGTCTGCCCTCGGTGAGTCCGAGCACCTCGAGCTGCTTGTACGACTTGAGCACGGTGTTCGGGTTGATCGCCAGCTCCTGGACCACCTCCCTGACCAGGGGCAGCTGGTCGCCCGGTCGCAGCGCCCCCGATCGCAGCGCGTGCTCCACCTGCTGGACGAGCTGGAGGTACGTGGGCACTCCGGACACGGGATCCAGTCGGAAGGTGATCATGAGACCCTCCCATTTATCTATGTCAGTAGATAAATACTGAAGCACAGGGGTCCTGTCGTCAACACCCCACAGCCACCGATGAGCGCGAGGGTGACTGACGTCGGCGAGGGTCACCGACGTCGCAGTGCTGCGACGTCGGTGACCAAGGCCGACCCAGCTCAGCGCGAGCGCCGTCGGTGACCCAGTCGGACTCGGCTCAGCGAGAGCGGCGGGACCCGACGCGCGAGCCGGCCGAGAACGACGCGGCGCTGCCGCCGCTGCTCGTGGTGTAGACGGTCGACGAGCCACCACGCCGGCCGGAGCCGGACCCGCGTCGGCGCCCAGCCTGCGCGCCGCCGGACTCGGCTCCGTCACGCTGGCCGGTGCGCCCCCGGCCCGAGCGCTGACCTTCGCTACGGACCGCAGCCGGTCCGCGGTCGGAGTCGCCACCGTTGCCGCCACGGCCACGCCCGCCACGACGGCCGCGACCGCCGCCCTGGGCAGCGCCCCGGCCGCCCTGCGCACGGCCCTCACCACGGCCCTCACCACGCCCACTGCCGCCGGAAGCGCCACCGGCCCCGGACTGAGCGGGCTCGCGAACGAGCGCCCCGGCATACGACCGCTCGCCCGGGGCGAGCTCGACCAGCAGCGGGTGACCCACCGCGACGCGAGTGGTCGTCGGCTTGATGCCGGCCTTGCGGGTCAGGTCGCGCACGTCGCGCACCTGGTCGTCGAGCATCATCGTGACGACGGTGCCGTCGTTGCCGGCCCGGGCCGTGCGGCCGGAACGGTGCAAGTACGCCTTGTGCTCGACGGGCGGGTCGGCGTGGATCACGAGCGCGACGTCGTCGACATGAATGCCGCGGGCCGCGATGTCGGTCGCGACGAGAGTCTGCGCGCGGCCGGAGTGGAAGTCGTCCATGTTCCGCGTCCGGGCGCCCTGGCTCAGGTTGCCGTGGAGCTCGACGGCCGGGACGCCGGAGGCATTGAGCTGCCGGGCAAGCTTCTTCGCGCGGTGCTTGGTCCGCGTGAAGACCACCTTGCGACCTGGGGCCGCCGTGAGGTCGACGATGACGGGCAGGTGGGACCCGTTGTCGACGTGGAGCACGTGGTGGCTCATGGTCGAGACTGGTGACTGCGCCGAATCCGCCTGGTGTGTCACGGGATTGGTGAGGAACCGCTTGACGAGGACGTCGATGGCGCCGTCGAGGGTCGCCGAGAAGAGCAGCCGCTGGCTGTCGCGCGGGGTCTTCTCCAGGATCCGGCGGACGCCGGGGAGGAAGCCGAGGTCGGCCATGTGGTCGGCCTCGTCGAGGACCGTGATCTCGATGCTGTCGAGGAAGACGTGGCCCTGCTGCATGAGGTCCTCGAGGCGGCCTGGGCACGCGACGACGACATCGACGCCGGCGCGCAGGCCCTGGACCTGCGGGTTCTGGCCGACGCCGCCGAAGACGGTCTGGGACGTGAGGCCGAGAGGCTTGGCCAGCGGGGCCAGCGCGGTGTCGATCTGGGTTGCGAGCTCGCGGGTCGGCGCGAGGATCAGCGCACGTGGGCGTCGAGCCTGACGGCGGCGGCCCGACTGCGACAGCCGGGTCAGCAGGGGCAGCAGGAACGCGTACGTCTTGCCGGAGCCGGTGCGGCCGCGGCCGAGCACGTCGCGCCCCGCGATCGAGTCGGGCAGCGTGGCGGCCTGGATCGGGGTCGGGGCCGTGATGCCGAGGTCGGCGAGGACGGTGACGAGGCGGGTGGGCACGCCGAGGTCGGCGAAGGTCGTGTCAGTGGACACAGGTAGGTACTCCAAAAGCAGTGGATGGGTCGTTCTGCCCGGCGCGACAGGCCTCATCGGTGAGGGTCGCGGCGCAAGAGCGAATCGACGGGGCCGGCGACAGTCCGCCAGGCCAAGAAGAAATGACCCGAGGCAGAACTGGGCGGGCCACTGCAGGAGAGTCTACCGGGACCAGCGCTGAACCGACGAACCGGTGCCGTCGAGGGGACCAGGGAGGCCCCTCGACGGCACCGGCAGACGTCACTGCGGTCGGACGACCGTCACTTCACCGTGATGACCACCCGTGCGTAGTGGGTCAGCGCGGGCGTGCCGTCGTCGGTCGCCTGGAAGATGACGTGGATCGTCTGGCCCGGCTGCGCGTCCTTCGGGACGGTCACCAGGGCAGCACCGTTGGCCGCCGGCCTGACCGAGACGGCACCCGGGTAGGTCCCGGCCTCCTTGTACTGCCAGACGTCGAGCTTGACGCTGTTCCCGTCGGGGTCGGAGACGGCGGCGTTGAGCGGGACGACGGCACCGGCCTCGCGGGTGATGTCGAGCCCCTGGGCGACCGTGACGCTCGGGTTGTGGTTCGCGTCCTGGTACGTCGGTGCGTCGCCCCAGGCCACGCGGCCCGCGAAGTCGTTCTGCAGCTCGGTCGTCCAGCGCACCTGCGCATAGCCCTTGCAGGGGTCGACGAAGCCGCCGCCACACGCGGCATACGGGTTGTCGTCACGGGTGTCGGCCCAGCCCGAGGCGTTCGGCGCGAACCGGCCGCCCCAGCCGCCCCAGGTCGGGTTCTGCGCCGAGCGCAGGCCGTTGAAGTCCATGAGGTAGAGGAACGACGGCGAGTCACCCTCGGAGAGGAAGTCGTTGACGCCGAAGCTGAGGTTGCTCTCCGGTCGCCAACGGTTGTTCTCGTTGTCGCCCGGCGTGGGCTTGCCGTCACGCATGGTGCGGTACTCGTAGGCGAGGGGTCCGTGCCCGTTGATGATGTTCGGCGCGAGCCACGAGCCCCTGAGCGTCGCCTGCAACGGCTGCGGCACCACCCGGGTCCAGGCGTACGCGAAGGCCCAGAACGCCCCCTGGTTGTCGATGATCTTCATCGACGGCCAGTGCGGGCGGATGTAGCCGGCCAGCGTGTTGTCCTGGGTGAGGATGTTGTAGACGACCACCTTGGTGGAGATCTGCTGCTGCACGGTCGCCCACTCCGGCGTGCCGGCATACTGCTCCTCGATCGACTTCAGCGCGCGTGCGAGCGTGTTGGTGCCGCCCCACGCGAGCACGTAGATCGGCTGCGGGTTCGGGTCGAGGATGCGTGCCTTGATGATCTCCGAGCCCTGGGTGACCTCGTCCATCTCACCGACGTTGGTGATGTTGCCGATCTTGTAGATGCTGCGGAGGTAGTCGGGGGTGGGGTACCCGGGCGCCTGGGCGCTGAGGTTCGGGTAGATCGAGGCGTACTTGTCGATGTAGTCGTTGATCCACTCCGTGCCCGTCCACCGGTAGGGGGCGACGGTGCTGCCGTTGCCGGCCCAGTGGAACGTCGAGCTCGTGAGGACGACGGCCTCGGTGTCGAACTCGTTGGCGTAGTAGAGGTACCGGATGAAGCTGTCCATGTCGTCGACCTCACCGTCGTTGGTGAGGATGACCCGCGGCTTGGTCCCGGACGCCTGCGCCGCCGACGCGCCGGCCGCGTTCGCCGAGCCACGTTCCGCAGAGCCAAGTGCCGCAGAGCCGTATGCCGGAGTGCTGGGTTGCGCGGACGCGCCTGCCCCGGCGGCGGTGGCCCCGACCACGAGGCATCCCGTCACGGCCACGCTGGCCGCCATCGTTCGAAAGAGGCGGCGCGAGAGGCCGCCCGAGCTGTTCCTGTCCTGCCTCACATCTGCTCCTGAATGTATATTCGTCATTGAATCGTGAGGGTCTCCGCATCGTTCTCGGGCCGGCGGGCGCTGTCAAGTGGGCCGGGGGAGCGTGGCGCGGGTGCTTGCATCGCATGCATATTCGCTGTTGAATGCTCAGGAGGTGCGTAATACTTCTGGAGGACGACGATGTCGAGACCTCGACGTGCATCCAGTCGCGTCCGCTCGGACGGTCGTCGCCGAGCGCCTGGGCGCCACCCCGCTCGCGTGCGAGAATCCCTCCCGACCGGTCCCGTGACTCCGGAGGCATGATGGTCATCAACCCGCTGGAGGCCGGCGATGCCTCGTCGACGCCCTTCGTCGCGTCCGAGGACACCCGGCTGATGACGAAGGTCGCGCGCCTCTACCACGAGCAGGGCGTCCGGCAGCCGGAGATCGCCAAGCGCCTGAACATCTCCCAGCCCCGGGTCTCGCGTCTGCTCAAGAAGGCCGTCGCGACCGGCATCGTCCGCACGACGGTCGTCACCCCGCGAGGCGTCTTCGCCGAGATCGAGGACGAGATCGAGCAGCGGTACGGCCTGCAGGAGGTCGTCGTGGCCGACACCGGCGAGGACGACGACGAGTACGTCATCACGCCGGCGCTCGGGGCCGCCGCGGCCTACTACCTCGAGACGACCCTGACCGGCGGCGAGCGCATCGGGGTCTCCTCGTGGAGCTCGACCCTGCTCGCCACGGTCGACTCGATGCGCCCCCGCAACAGCCACGAGTGCGAGTCCGTTGTGCAGGTGCTCGGCGGCCTCGGGCAGCCCTCCGCCCAGGCGCGCGCCACCCACCTGGTCGGGCGCCTGGTCCAGGTCACGGGCGCCAAGGCCACCTACCTGCCCGCGCCAGGGCTCGTCACCTCCGACGCGACGCGTCGCGCGTTGCTCGAGGAGGACAGCATCGCCCAGGCGATCGACGCCTTCCCCGACCTCACGGTGCTGCTCGCCGGCATCGGCAGCCTCATGCCCTCTCCCCTGCTGCGCGCGAGCGGCAACGCTGTCAGCTCCCAGGACGAAGACCTCTTGCGCAGCGCCGGGGCCGTCGGCGACGTCTGCATGCGCTACTTCGACGCCGCGGGCAATCCGGTCAAAAGCCACCTCGACGACCGGATCCTCGGCATCGACACAGCCTCCATGCAGCGCATCCCGCGCCGCATCGGCGTCGCGGGCGGGCGGCGCAAGCACGAGGCCATCCGGGCCGCGCTCCTGGGTGGCTGGATCACCGCGCTCGTGACCGACAGCGCCACCGCGGCATACCTCCGCGAAGCCGCCGCCTGACCCCCACGCACCCGACCCCCACGCACCCGACCCCACGCGCGCCAGACCCCACGCGCGCCAGACCCCACGCGCGCCAGACCCCACGCAAGCCCGGCCTGCGCGGCCCCGGACAGGCCCGCGACGGCCGGTGCACCTGCCCGGTCGAGTGGGCGCTCGGTCACTCCCGTCACGTGACGGAAGTGACGGGGCGCCCACTCGACCTTGGTTCCGGACCTGTGACGCCACGGCAATACCCCCGACGGGTCGGCAGACCCTTCTCGTCGAGTGGGCGCCAGGTCACTCCCGTCACACCCGTCACGTGACGGAAGTGACGGGGCGCCCACTCGACCTTGGTTCCGGACCCGTGACGCCGCGGCATACCCCCGCGGGTCGTCAGACCCTTCTCGTCGAGTGGGCGCTCGGTCACTCCCGTCACACCCGTCACGTGACGGAAGTGACGGGGTGCCCACTCGACCTTGGTTGCGGGGGCCCTGGGTCGAGTGGGCGCTCGGCCCCTGCGGGCGGCTGGTCCGTTGACAGTCACAGCACCGCCCCCTACTCTGGCATTGTCTTCATTCACTAGCGAATGGATATTCGATGTCAAGCTCAGGGGTCATTCGCACGAAGCTGAGCGACCGTCGAGGCGGGGTGCTCCTTGCCATCGACCAGGGCACGACCAACACCAAGGCGCTGCTCCTGGACGCCGACTCGGGCCGCGTCGTCGCGCAGGCCTCCGCGCCGACAGCCATCTCCTTCCCGGCCCCCGGTTGGGTGGAGCAGGACGCCGAGCGCATCTGGACCGCGACGACGACCGCCATCGACGAGTGCCTCGAGCAGCTGCCGGACGCCACCGTGCTCGGCATCGGGATCTCCAACCAGCGCGAGACCGTCGTCTGTTGGAGCCGCAGCACCGGCCGGGCCCTGTGCCCGGCGCTGGGCTGGCAGGACGCCCGCACGGCCGCGTGGGTCGCGGCGCTCGCCGCGGACGAGCCGGCCGCCGCGAAGACCGTCCGGGACCGCACCGGCCTGTCCCTGGACCCGATGTTCTCGGCTCCGAAGCTGCGCGCGAGCATCGACGCCGCCCTGGCCACCGGGGCCTCGCCGGCCGACGTCGCCGTCGGCACGGTGGACTCCTGGCTCGTGTGGCGGCTGACCGGCGAGCATGCGACCGACCTCGGCAACGCGTCGCGCACCCTGCTGCTCGACCTGGTGAGTCTCACCTGGGACGACGACCTCATGACGCTCTTCGGAGTCGATCGCGCCCACCTGCCCGAGCTGCGCGCGTCCGACGCCTCGTTCGGGGTGACCTCCGTGCGCCACGGCAGGCTGCCGGCGGGTGTGCCGGTCGTCGCGGTCCTCGCTGACTCGCACGCCGCCCTATACCACCACGGCTGCACGACCCCAGGCACCGGCAAGGCCACCTACGGCACCGGGTCCTCGGTGATGAGCCCCACGGTCGACGCCCGGCCGGGGCCGGCCGGGATCGCCACGACGGTGGCCTGGCACGTGGGCGGCCAGCCCACGTATGCCCGGGAGGGCAACATCGTGGCCACCGGGTCGGCCCTCGACTGGATGGCCTCGACCCTCGGTGTCCCGCCGGGGACTGCCGGCGGCGCCTACCTGACCGAGATGGCCCAGCGGGTGCCGGACAGCGGCGGCGTGTCGTTCGTGCCCGCGTTCTCGGGGCTCGGGGCCCCCTACTGGGACCGGGATGCCGTCGGGGTCCTCGTCGGTGTCTCGGGCGGCACGAGGCGCGAGCACCTCGCCCGGGCCGCGCTCGACTCGGTCGCCCACCAGGTCGCCGACGTCGTCGAGGCCATGGAGTCCGACGGCTCGGCACACATCGACACCCTCCACGCCGATGGCGGAGCCACGGCCTCGCGGCTGCTCATGCAGATCCAGGCGAACCTGCTTGGTCGCCCAATCGAGGTCGCCAGCAGCCCCGCCGCGTCCGCCCTTGGCGCCGCCGCGCTGGCCGCCCACCAGCTGGGAATCACCGCCGCGCCCGCGGAGCCCGGATACCGCGTCACCCCCGAGTACGCCCTACACGCCCCCAACCCGTCCCCCACCCAGACCTCCAACGCCGGCGACGCCCGGCGGATCTGGAGGCAAGCCATTGCCCGCTCGCGCGGGATGTCTGTGTCGCAGACGGACTGAGCCACTGCGCTCCGTCCGGCTCCTGCGACGTAAAGATCGAGAGGAACGACCCAATGACCGACTATCCACCGTTCGGCGCCGGCCTGTGGCACTTCGCGTCCTACGTCGACAGGTACGCCACCGACGGCTACGCGCCCGCGGTGTCGACGCTGGAACAGATCGCCCGCGCCGGGTCGGTCGGTGACCTGTCCTTCGTCGACGTCCCGTACCCGTTCTCCGAGGGCGTCACCGTCGACGACGTCAAGCAGGCGCTTGCCGAGCACGGCCTGCGGGCCATCGGCGTCACCCCTGAGATCTATATGCGCCGGTTCAGCAAGGGCGCGTTCACCAACCCGGACCCCGAGGTCCGGGCCGCCGCGCTCGCCGCTCTCAACGAGGCCGCCGACGTCGTGCGCGCCCTCGACGCCCGCTACCTCAAGGTCTGGCCGGGGCAGGACGGATGGGACTACCCACTGCAGGTCGACCACCACGAGCAGTGGGAGCTGGCCGTCTCC
Organism: Monashia sp. NPDC004114; assembly: GCF_053603855.1. Lineage (NCBI taxonomy): Bacteria > Bacillati > Actinomycetota > Actinomycetes > Micrococcales > Intrasporangiaceae > Intrasporangium > Monashia sp. NPDC004114. Next base: position 80,163 of record NZ_JBSGGK010000021.1, read on the forward strand.
GGCATGCGCGAGCTCGCCCAGGCCAACCCGGACATCAAGATCGTCATCGAGTACAAGCCGCGCGAGCCCCGCAACAAGATGTTCTGGGACTCCGCCGCAAAGACGGCCCTGGGCATCAAGGCCATGGGCGTCGACAACGTCGGCGTGCTCCTGGACTTCGGCCACGCCCTCTTCGGCGGCGAGTCCCCCGCCGCGGCCGCCCAGCTGCTCATCGACCACGACCTGCTGTGGGCCATGGACGTCAACGACAACCTGCGCGGCTGGGACGACGACATGGTCGTCGGCACCGTCCACCCGCTCGAGGTCTTCGAGTTCTTCTACACCCTGAAGGTCAACGGCTGGGAGGGCGTCTGGCAGCTCGACCAGTTCCCCTTCCGCGAGGACACCGTGGAAGCGGCCAAGCTCTCGATCCGGTTCCTCAAGGCCGTCTTCAACGCCCTGGAGAAGCTGGACATCGAGGCGCTGCGCGCGGCCCAATCGCGCCAGGACGCGCTCGCCGCGCAGCGGCTCGTCCAGGACGTCCTCTTCTCGTGCATGACCGAAGACCTGAGGGGCGAGGGATGACCACCGAGGACCTCGTCCCCCACGTCGATCCGCGCGCCGTGCCCCACGACACGCTCACGGTCCTCGGACGCGTGCCCGCCGGCGCGACCCGCGAGCAGCGGGTCGCCCATCTCGCCGAGGCGGCCCGGCTCGTCCGGCGCCGCGACATCGAGATGGTCCGGGCCGCCGGCCTGGGCCACATCGGCGGCGAGTTCTCGGTCATCGACATCCTCGTGACCCTCTACCTCGACGCCATGAACACCTCGCCGGGCCAGCAGAGCGACCCCGAGCGCGACCGTTTCATCCTGTCCAAGGGCCACGCCGCGGCGGCCCTGTACACGACGCTCGCGATCGCCGGGTTCCTCGACCCCGCAGTGCTGCTCACGTTCATGCAGCCGGAGTCCCAGCTCAACGGGCACCCCGCCCGCACGAAGATCAAGGCGGTCGAGGCCAGCACCGGCCCCCTTGGCCACGGACTGCCCATCGCGGTCGGCACCGCCTTCGCCGGCAAGCTCGACGGCTCGGCCCGGCGCACCTTCGTCGTGGTCGGTGACGGCGAGCTGCAGGAGGGGTCCAACTGGGAGGCCCTGATGACCGCGGGCAACCATCACCTGTCGCACCTGTGCATCATCGTCGATCGGAACCGCCTCCAGCAGGGCGCCCGCGTCGAGGACACCAACGACCTCGAGCCCCTCGCCGACAAGCTCGCCGCGTTCGGCCTCGAGGTCGTCGACGTCGACGGCCACGACCACGGCGCGCTGCTGGACGTGTTCGCCGACGTCCCGGCCGCGTCCGGCAAGCCGACCGCGGTGATCGCCCACACGATGAAGGGCCACCCGATCTCGTTCATGTCCGACAACGTCGCCTGGCACCACAAGGTCCCCTCCGCGGACCAGCTGGAGCAGGCACTCGCCGAGCTGGAGCAGTCATGACCGCCACCACCAAGCCGCCCGTCGCCCCGAGCCCGGCCCTGTACGACTGCCGTGACGCCTGGGTCGACGCCCTCATCGAGCTCGCCGAGCACGACGAACGCATCGTCGCCGTCGTCAACGACTCCGTGGGCTCGAGCAAGCTGGCCCCCTTCCAGGACCGGTTCCCCGACCGTCTCGTGAACGTCGGCATCGCCGAGCAGGACATGGTCGGGGTCGGCGCCGGGCTCGCCAACGGCGGCAAGATCCCCTTCGTCTCCGCGGCCGCATGCTTCCTCACCGCCCGCGCCATGGAGCAGATCAAGGTCGACGCCGCCTACTCCCAGCACCACCTGGTCCTCATCGGCCAGAGCCCCGGCATGGCCTACGGCGAGCTCGGCCCGACGCACCACTCGATCGAGGACCTGGCCTGGCTGCGGTCCATCCCCGGCCTCACCGTCATCGTGCCCACCGACCGCACCGAGACAGCGCAGGCGGTGGCCTGGGCGGCGACGGCGGGGTCTCCCGTCTTCATCCGGGTGAGCCGGATGGGTGTGCCTGACCTGATGCCGGAGGGCTACCGGTTCCGGCCCGGCCGGGCGGTCGAGCTGCGCCCCGGCACCGACGTGACCGTGGCAGCCACTGGGACCGCGGTCACGCGCGCGCTGGACGCGGCGACCCTGCTCGAGGCCGAGGGCATCGACGCGCGAGTCATCGCGATGCCGACGATCAAGCCGCTCGACGGCGCGGCGCTCCTTGCGGCCGCGCAGGAGACCGCCGGGATCGTCACCGTCGAGGAGGCGCTCACCTCCGGCCTCGGCGGTGCCGTCGCCGAGTTCCTCGCGCCCCGCCGCCCGACGCCACTGCGCTTCGTCGGCGTGCCCGACACGTTCGCACCGACGGGGTCGGCCGAGTGGCTCCTGGACCACTTCCGCATCAGTGCCGAGGGAGTCTCGGCGGCCGCGCGGGAGATCCTGGCCAGCCGCTGAGCGAACCGGCGACGCTCGTCGCCACCTCAGAGCCGCCGGGCCGGCGTCCCCCAACGTGAGGGTGGGGCGCCGGCCCGGCTTTCGTATGCCGTCCCGCTCCCGGGGCGGTGAGGCAGTCGCCACCAGATCGGGGCCGCGGCACCGTTATCGCGGGCCCGGGGCGGCGAGTCGCCACCAGATGAGGGCCGCGGCGCAGCGGTCGCGGGCCCCGGCGTCGAGTGGTCACCAGATGGGGGCCGCGGCGCCGTCGTGGTGGAGGTCGGTGGGGCGGCATACGACAAGACCGGGGCGGTCGCGGCGTGTGCGACCGCCCCGGTTCCGGGGGGTGGAGCGAGGTCCTACCTGGTTCAGTCGGCGACCGCGAAGTTGGTCACCTTGTCGGCGTTCGCGGAGGTGACGAGCACGCAGTCGACGGACTGCTTCTCCGGCTGGGAGGCCTTGCCGCCCGCCTTGATGTACCCGTCGGCCTGCTCGACCGCCATCTCGGCGATCTGGCTCGCCGGCTGGAGCACGGTGGCCTTGATCTTGCCCGCCTGGATCGAGCTGACAACGTCGGGGCTGCCGTCGAAGCCGACCACGACGACGTCCTTCTTGCCGGCGGCGTCGAGGGCAGCCTGTGCGCCGAGCGCCATGGTGTCGTTGCCGGCGATGATGCCCTTGATGTCAGGGTGTGCCTGAAGGATCGTCTGCGTCTTGGCCAGAGCCTCGGCCTGGTCCCAGTTGGCGGTCTGCTGGGCGACCATCTTCATGGCCGGGATCTGGTCCAGGATGTCGTGGTAGCCCTTGGACCGGACGCCGGCGTTGGTGTCGGTCTCCTTGCCGGTGAGCTCGGCGTAGGAACCGGTGTTCTTCATCTGCTTGGCGAACTCCTGGCCGCCGAGCCCGGCACCCTGGGCGTTGTTCGACACGATCTGCGCGACGGCCACACCGGTCTGGTTGATCTCCCGGTCGATGAGGAACGACGGGATGCCCGCGTTCTTGGCCTTCTGCACGGCCGCGACGGTCACGTCTGCGCCGGCGTTGTCGAGGATGATCGCGGCGGCCTTGCGCGAGATGGCCGTGTCGAAGGCCTGGCTCTGCTTGGTCGGGTCGTCGTCGTGGCTGATGACCAGGGTCTCGTAGCCGAGCTCCTTGGCCTTGGCCGCCGCGGCGTCCTGCTCGGCCTTGAAGAACACGTTGTCCGGGGACGGCGTGATGATGACAACGAGCTTGGACCCCGACCCGCCGGCCGCGGCCGCGGAGGTCTGGCCGCCGGTCGATGTGTTGTCCGAGCTGCTGCCGCACGCGCTGACGGACAGGGCGAGGGCCGCAGCTGCGACGGGCAGCAGCGCCCGACTCATACGCGAGGTGTGACGGAACATGAATGTCCTTTCGGGTGCTGATCTGGATCACTGCTGGATCACTGGAGATCGGGTGCGGAGGTGTGTCTTGGCTGTGTGCGTTTCGTATCTGCGTGGTGGTGTTGTCGAGACCTGCTCGTCGAACCGGGTCCCCGAGGTCATGCGGTCCTCTGGGACAGCGAGGTCTGAAGCCGCTGCTGAGCCTGCTCGAGGACGATCGCGAGGATGATGACGGTGCCTTTGACGACGGACTGCCAGAAGGTCGAGACGCCGACGAGGACGAGGCCGTCGGCGAGGAAGCCGATGACGAAGGCGCCCATGACCGTGCCGACGATGGTGCCGCGCCCGCCGCTGAGGGCGGTGCCGCCGAGGACGGCGGCGGCGATGGCGTTCAGCTCGTAGGTGGTCGCGGTGTCGGGGTATGCCGCGCCCAGCTCCGACGTGAGCAGCATCCCGGCGAGGGCGGCGCAGGCGCCGCTGATGACGTAGACGGCGACCGTGATCCGGGAGACGCGGATGCCCGCGAGGACCGCGGCCCGGTCGTTGCCGCCGACGGCGTAGATGCGCCGGCCGAAGGGCGTCTTGGTCGTGACGACGACCGCGATGACGGCGACGACGACCATGATCCAGACTGCGACGGGAATCCCGAACCAGCTGTTGACGCCGATGATCTCGAAGCCGGTGTTGCCGTGGGCCTCGCTCCCGGCGAGGTTGGGGAAGGTGCCGCCGTTGCTGCGTAGCTGGGCGGCGCCGCGGGCGACATAGAGCATGCCGAGGGTGGCGATGAACGGTGGCACCCGGAACTTGGTGATGAGCGTGCCGTTGACCCACCCGACGAAGCAGCCGACCAGAAGCCCGATGACGATGACGGCGATGACCGACAGGTAGAGCGTGCCGCCGGGAAGGGGAAGGCCCGCGAAGAGAAGGCCGCCCACGATCATGCTCGACAGGCCGGCGACGGACCCGACCGACAGGTCGATGCCGCCGGTGAGGATCACGAAGGTGACGCCGATCGCGAGGATCGCGTTGATCGCCACGTGCTTGGTCATCACGATGAGGTTGCTCGAGGTGAGGTAGTCCTGCGACATCGTGCCGAAGAGGATGATCAGCAGGACGAGGACGACGAGCGTGCGACCGCGTAGCAGCAGCAAGCCGATCCGCGCCAGCGTGTCGCCCCGGGGCGAGTCCTGCTGCTGGGTCGGCGGCGGCTGGGTCGCGGTTGCGGGCGCAACGTCCGTGTTGCTCATTCGGAGACCTCCGTGGCGTGGGTGGTGGGGATGTCGTCTCCCGCCGCCGCGGCGGCGAGCACGGCATCGGACGCGGAGGCGGCGACGAGCGCCTCCTCGGTGAGCTCGGGCCCCGCGAGCTCGGCGGTGATGCGGCCGCGCGCCATCACCAGGACCCGGTCGGCCATGGCCATCACCTCGGCGAGCTCGGAGGAGATGAACAGCACGCCGTAGCCGGCGCCGGCGAGGTTGCTCATGATCTCGGCGATCTGGCTCTTGGCTCCGACGTCGATCCCTCGGGTCGGCTCGTCCAGCAGCAGCACGACCGGCTCGGTCAGCAGCGCCCGGGCGAGGACCACCTTCTGCTGGTTGCCGCCGCTCAGGGACGTCACGGGCGCGGCCAGGGCGGGGATCTTGATCGACAGCTCGCGGACCTTGTCCGTGGCGACCGACCGCTCGACACTCTGCGGGACGAGGCCGCGGCGCGCGAGCCTGCCGATGGTCGACAGCAGGACGTTGTCCCCGACGCTCATGGTCTGCACGAGGCCGTCGCGCTGCCGGTCCTCGGGGACGAGGGCGAGCCCGGCTGCCTGTCGGGCCCGGACGGTGCTCTCCTGGACCAGCTTTCCGCGCACGGTCACCTGACCGGTCGAGTGGCGGCTGCCCATCAGGGCCTCGAAGAGCTCGGTGCGACCGGCACCCATGAGGCCGTAGATGCCGACGACCTCGCCGGCGCGCACCTGGAAGGTGACGTCGGCGACGAGCTCCCTGGGATAGCCCGGAACGGTCAGCCCGGCGACGTCGAGGATCACCTCGCCGATGTGACCGGGTGAGCGCGAGAACAGTGCCTCGGGGTCCTGGCCGACCATCTGGCGCACGATCCACGCGGTGTCCGTGCCCGTCATCGGCTCGTGGGCGACGAGGGAGCCGTCGCGCAGCACGGTGACGTAGTCGCCGATCCGCCGGAACTCGTCGAGCTTGTGCGAGATGTAGATGATGGTGACGTCGGCGCGGCGCAGGTCGTCCATGACCTTGAACAGCACGTCGACCTCGTGGTTGGACAGCGCCGACGTCGGCTCGTCCATGATGAGGATGCGCACGTCCTCCAGGAGCACCCGGGCGATCTCGACCAGCTGCTGCTTGCCGATGGGCAGCTCCCCGACGAGCTGGTCCGGGTCGAGGTCCTGGCCCAGCCGCCCCAGCGCCTCCACGGCGCGGCGGCGCTGTGCAGCGTGGTCCACGAAACGGCCGCCGCGCCGCAGCTCACGTCCGGCGAAGAGGTTCTCCGCGATGGAAAGGTTGGGAAAGAGGCTCAGCTCCTGGTGGATGATCCCGATGCCCCTCGCGATCGCGTCGCGCGGGCTGCCGATGTCCACCGGCTCGCCGTCGAGCAGGATCGTCCCCGAGCTCGGCTGCTCGGCGCCGGCGAGGATCTTCATGAGGGTCGACTTGCCGGCGCCGTTCTCGCCGACGAGGACGTTGACCTTGCCGCGGTAGGCCTCGAAGGTCACCTGCTTGAGGGCTCGGACGCCGCCATATGTCTTGGTCACGTCCACCGCCCGAAGGACGACGTCGTCCGCCGCCGGCCCTGCCGGGTATGCCGTCGCGCCGGGATTCGCGGTCACGACGCGGCCGCCAGCTCGGTCGGGACGACGAGGACGGAGCCCGGCGCGACGAGCGAGAACGCGCCGGCGAACTTCACCTTCTTTCCGACCAGGTCCTTGGCGTTGACGCCGGCAAGGACCTCGGACTTGACCTTGGAGTTCAGCCCGGTGGCGGCGTCGGCATAGTCCAGCTGGTTGGTGAAGTCACCGAACGTGATGAACTTGACCGCGTCGCGCAGCGCCGTCCCGGCGATGACCGGGCCCGTGACGATCTGCACCGTGTTGTCCTTGCCGTCGAGCCCGTCGACCTTGACGGTCAGCGGGTGGCTGGGCGACTCGTCATCGACAGCCTTGACGGTCCCGGTTCCGTTGACGAGGAAGGCGTAGGGGCTTCCGGTCCCGGCCTGGTTGCCGTACTTCTTGCTCGCAGCAGCCTGGTCGGCTGCCAGGGCCGGCAGCAGGTCTGCGGCGGAGACGGCGTCCTTGGTCACGGTCGGAAGGACCTTGGACTCCCAGATCCCGTCGACGTAGGTCTTCGCGTCGAAGGGGGCGGACCCCTGTCCGCCCGAGGTCTCCTGGCCTGCCGCGACGTAGGTGTAGACGCCGGGGACGCGCGAGCAGCCGGCGAACGTCGCTGCGACGACGACGGCCGCGGCCAGCGCCGCGAGGGACCGCACCAGTGTGACGGGCTGAATAGCCATTCGCCATTGAACGAACATACGATGATGATGCCGACCCGGAGGCGTGATGTCAACGGCGTGATGTCAACGACCGGTCGCATTCCCCGCGGTCGACAACGGTCGACACCCTCGCTCGCCAGAACGCGGCCGCCGCGAAGCTCCACCCACACCACCAGTTCCCTACCCCATGGGTTTCGGGCGGCCACTTGACACGACCGGCGACGCGTACCAGCCTTCGTCTGCCCTCGCGATTCAATGGCGAATAGACATTCAGGAGGCTGATGTCACGATGACGACATCAAGCAGCAGGCCCCACAGCCCCCACCGCCGTCTGCGGCGCATCGTCGCTGCCGCGGCAGCGGTCGGCTCGGCCACGGCGGTAGCGGCATCCACCGTCGTCGCCGGCGCCGCGACGGCGACGGCCGACCCGACCAGCCAGGTCGGTCTCTCGGCCAAGCACCGCACCGTGGTGACGACCGACATGGAGCAGGACGACCTCGCGTCGCTGATCCGCTACATGTTCTACACGAACGACCTCGACACCGAGGGCATCATCTACACGGCCAGCAGGTTCCACTGGGCCGGCGACGGCGCCGGCACGCCCTTCTTCCTGCCCGGCCGCGAGTACAAGACACCGCAGACCTCGTGGCGGTGGACCGGGAACCAGACGATCCAGGACCAGGTCATCCCGGCATACGCGCAGGTCTACCCGAACCTCAAGCGGCAGGACTCGCAGTACCCCTCCCCCACCGACCTGCTCGGCATGGTGAAGATCGGCAACGTCGACTTCGAGGGTGAGATGGACCACGACACCCCGGGGTCTGACCTCATCAAGAACCTGCTCCTCGACAACGACCCGCGCCAGCTCTACCTGCAGGCCTGGGGTGGGACCAACACGATCGCCCGCGCCCTCAAGAGCATCCAGGACCAGTACTCCTCGTCGCCCTCGTGGAGCGCGATCCAGAGCAAGGTGAACGACAAGGCCGTCATCCTCGCCTCCGGTTTCCAGGACCAGACGTACGCCGACTACATCGCCAAGGCCTGGCCGTCCGTCAAGGTCGAGCAGCTCTCCGCGGGATACGCGACGTGGGGGTACAACTGCGCCCGGGGCACCGGTGGCAACGTCCGAGGACTCCCGGAGGACCGCGTCTACTTCTCGGGGGCCTGGATCAAGCAGAACATCCAGATCGGGGCCCTGGGCTCGCTCTACCGCTCGTGGCTCGACGGGCAGGCGATGCCGGGCGACCAGCTCGACATCTTCGGCATCCCGGCCCTCGCTCCCGGTGGGTGGTGCAAGCCGCTCGCGCCGTACGACTTCCTGTCCGAGGGTGACAACGTGTCCTACATGCCGCTGCTGGACACCGGCATCGACGTCCCGTCCGACCCGACCCTGGGCGGCTGGGGCGGCCGGGCCACGCAGACCACGACCTCGCCGAACCTGTGGACGATGGTCGGTTCGGAGCTCGACGCCACGGGCAAGAGCGTCAGCAACCTCACGACGCTCAGGTGGGCGGCCGCGGCGCAGAACGACTTCGCGAACCGCATCCAGTGGAGCCTCGGGTCGGTGCAGCGTCCCGACGCCAACCACGCACCGAAGGTGTCGATCCTGGCTCACAACAGCACGACCGTGCACCCCGGCGAGAGCGTGAGCCTGCGCGGTCTCGCGGTCGACCCGGACCAGGATGCCCTCAGCCTGCGCTGGTGGCAGTACCGCGAGGAGGGGACCTACCCCGGAGCTGTCTCGGTCGACGACGCGACCGCCGCCAGCACGACGGTGACGATCCCGGCCGATGCCCAGCCCGGCCAGACGTTGTCCTTCATCTTCCAGGCCACCGATGACGGACAGTTCCCCCTGACCCGCTACGCGCGAGTCGTGCTGACGGTCGGCTGACCCCGGCACACGGCATACGCTCGCCGTCCTGCCCACGCACTGCGCCACGCCTCGGCCCCGCCGATCGCGTGGCGCAGTGCCAGGTGGGGAAGGACCTGCGGCAGCGGCCGAGGGGCGGCGAAGTCAGAGCGGCGGTCGCGGCGCGACCGTACGCTGAGGCGAGCGGGCGAGGCGTCGGGCGACGACGCGCGGCGGACGTGCCAGGCACCCCGTCCATCGGAGCCGAGACGAGGAGTCCGTATGCCGGCACGACAGGCGAGCGTCCGCCTCTCCTTCGAGTCTGCCGGGGCTTTCCGGCGGCACTTCTGGAAGCCCCCGAGAGCCCACGGCGACGTCATCGAGGAGCGAGAGGTCAGCTTCCTCGAGCTCTTCTACGACCTCGTCTACGTCGTCGTGGTCTCGCAAGCGGCCCACCACCTCGCTGCCCACGTCTCATGGGCGGCCGTGGGCCAGTTCGCCGTCGTGTTCGGGCTGATCTGGCTCGCCTGGATCAACGGCGCGGTCTACCACGACCTCCATGGACGCGCGGAGGGGCGGACCCGTACCTACGTGTTCCTGCAGATGGGCCTGATCGCGCTCCTCGCTGTCTACACCGGCGAGGCGACGGGCGCCGACGGGACGGCCTTCGCGCTCGTCTACTGCGCGTTCCTGCTGCTGCTCGGCTGGCTGTGGTACTCCGTGCGCCGCCAGGACGACCCGTCTTTCCGCCCGACGACGACGCCGTACATCGTCGGGGTCTTCGGTTCCGCAACAGCGGTCGGGGCCAGCGCCTGGTTGCCGGACGGCGCGCGCCTCGCCGTGTGGACGCTCGTGGTCGTGGGCTGGCTCGCCGGCATCGTCGTCCTGGACTGGCGCACCGGCGCAACCCGCGACACCAGCGCGAACGCGAGCCCGTCCATGGTCGAGCGGTTCGACCTGTTCACCATCATCGTGCTGGGTGAGGTCGTGGTCGGTGTCGTGAACGGCATCGTCGGGGCCGGCCGCACGCCCATCGCCGTCGTGACCGGCATCCTGGGTCTAGGGATCGGGTTCGCCTACTGGTGGAGCTACTTCGACTTCGTAGGGGCGCGCCGCGTGAGCGCGCGGCGCGGGTCCCTCTCGCGGTGGCTCGTGGGTCATCTCCCGGTGACGATGACGATCGCCGCGACGGGCGCCGTCATGGTGAGCATGGTCGGGCATGCGTCGCAGGGCCATGCTCCCGATCCGGCGCCGATGGTCCTGTCGTTGTCGGTGGCGGTCGGCGTCCTGGCGCTCATCGTCATCGCGACGTCCTTGGCCGACTGGCGCACCCTCGCTCCGGTCTACCGCCCGGTCTCGGTGGCGCTCAGCGCGGCCGCGGTGGCCGCGGTTCTGCTCGGCTGGCTCGCCCCGGCGCCGTGGCTGCAGATCCTGCTGCTGACGGTGGTCCTCGGCGCGGTCTGGCTCTTCGGCATGCTGACCTGGTTCGCCTACACGCAGCGCAGCGAGTGAGGAACGAGCGAGCGGAGCGGAGCGCGGCGGCAACCAGCACAGCCGGGGCGCCGGCGTTGCCTGGACGCAGCGCAGCGAGTGAGGAACGAGCGAGCGCAGCGGAGGAAGGCAACGCCTGGCGGGCGCCGCGGCTCGCGCCGCAGCGGAGCGAGGCGCCAAGTTACTTGACGGAGCCGGACATGAGGCCGCCGATGAAGTAGCGGCCGAGGATGATGTAGACGGCCAGGGTGGGTAGGGAGGCGAGTAGGACGCCGGCCAT